>DYHQ01000014.1 GCA_020724065.1 Candidatus Puniceispirillum sp.
CAGCATTTCCTACAGCGATGTATCCGCCCTGAGGTAACTGCTCCACGCTGTGAAATGGGGCGCTCCTGGCTCCTTCTACCTCGAAGTATTTTACAATAGGAGTCTGGGCGTATGCGAATGCCCCGCAAAGCAACCAACAAATTGCGACCAGCATCGGGATTTGTGGCTTCCTCTCCGTTGGGAAATCCTCCTTCATAAACTGATCGGTTTCAAATAAGAGTTGCATCTGGTCGGGGCGACTGGATTTGAACCAGCGACCCCTTGGTCCCGAACCAAGTGCGCTACCGGACTGCGCTACGCCCCGATTGTGTAAGTTCAAGATTTTGAAAGAATCGAGAATCCCTTAGATTCTCTGAAGTCTCCGTTTCTCCATCTTTCAAGTTGTATTATATTAAAAATTAGCCAGAAAGTCAATACAGGGCTCAGCCTAATTGCGGCAGCTCCCGCTTTGCCGCCCGTCTTGCTGTCAGTTCATAGGCCCAGTTCTTTCCGAATCTTAGCATTGTCAATTAGCTGTTTTGGGTCACCTTCCCAGACAATGCGACCGTCGTTCAGCCCCACGGCAGAGTCTGAAACCGAGGCGGCAAAAGTCAGATGGTGCGTGATGAGTCCAACAATCTTGTTTGCTTCGGCCTGCTTGCGAATGAGCCGTCGAATGTGGGCACGCATCGTCCAATCCAATCCCGTCGTAGGTTCGTCGAAAATAATGGCACGAAAAGGCCGCGCAAGTTGAACCGCCATCGCTACCAAACGCGCTTGTCCGCCCGAAATCTCAAAGGGATTGCGGCTTAGGAAATTGTGCGATTCGAGACCGACAGACTGTAGCGCGTCCTTTGCCATTTCAAGGCGATTTCGCTCTCCTTTGCACAGCTCCTTCTCGATGGTATCCTCGGAAAAGAGTTGCTCAGGAAACTGAAAGAGATAGGCAACTGCCTCCGGTGACGACCTGTCTCCGTTCGTGAAAAAGACTGCGCCCGCTTCGGGCTTCAAGAGACCGGCAAGAAGAAGACCCAGCGTACTTTTGCCGGACCCGGACCGACCCAGAATTGCCGTGACTTTGCCAGCTTCCAGCCGGCAAGAGAGAGATGTCGCAGCAGCAATCCTTTCAAGCCTCGTTCGATAAGTGTAACTCACCTCTCGAGCACACAGTGCGAATTCATTGATCATTTTCAAGCGCTGCGCAGAAGCTCCTTCGTTCCTCTTGCGGAATCTCCCTCAAGCTGCGGCTGTCCAAGTACAGAAGACGCTCGGCAAGAGAGGTCTCTTCTGGAAAAGGAGTGATGAAGAGAATTCCCTTGCCGTGACGCAATCTGTTTATGACTCGAAAGAGAGTGTCGCATCCTTTTCGATCCAACAGAGCGGTAGGTTCATCGAGCACAAGATAAGACACGCCTGTCGCCAAAGTTGCGGCGATAGCGAGCCGCTGTTTCTGGCCTCCTGAAAGCTCCTCTGGGTGGCGATGTGCCAAGGAGTGGAGGTCGAATTCATTCAGAAGCTCTGTAACGCGCTGCTGCATTTCGGCTCTTGGCATGTTCAGCAGTTCAAGACCGAAGGCGATCTCCTCGGCAACGGTATCGGCAACAATTTGATGCTCGGGATTTTGAAAAAGAATTCCCACGCGACACCTAATTTCGGATTGGCACGCGGGGTCGCTTGTATCCATGCCATCCACGAAAATTCTACCGGCCGCAGGTTTCAACAGACCGTTGAGCAGCAGAGTCAGCGTGGATTTTCCACTTCCATTTGGGCCAATCAGAGCGACAATTTCGCCAGTCTGCAAGGTGAGAGAAATATCAGAGAACAACGGGCTTTGGCCTTGGTACGCAAAACTCATGCGGTCAACGCATATCATGGAAGTTTCAGTTCTTTCTCCAGGTAATCCACGATTCGTTCCGCTGCACCCAGTCTTTCCTTCATGAAGATGCGGGCTTTCTCGGCAATCCGGTCTCGTGCATTATCATCTGTGATGAGTTTCTCAATCCACATCTCAACCTGATTTGCATCCATGGCCAACTGAAGAATGCCCCGCGTTTTCGCCACTCGAGCTTCGTGAGAGACTTCAATATTGGGGCCTGTTAAGACTGGCAAGCCGTACGCCATGGGTTCAAGAACGCTGTGCACTCCCTTATCGAAACCGCCTCCAACATAGGCCAAATGTCCCAGACCATAGAGAGCGGCGAGGATGCCAACACGGTCAACACAGAGTACCTGTCCGAGAGGGACTCCAGCTCGCCACTGACTCAAGAGGAGGAAATCGAGTCCGAGTGCTGCACAGCTTGCTTCGATATTCTTCAAGACAGACGGCTCCGGATCATGCGGCACGAGCAGGCAGAGAAGATGAGAGTGCCGCCGAATGACCGTGGCCATTGCGGGCAGGATAATTGCTTCGTCGGTCGCATGCGTGCTCCCGGCCACCACAACACATCGGCTGACAAGGCTCTCTTGAGGGAAAGGAATCTCGGCAGCCGCTCGATGAATCCGCTCCGTGACTCGGTCGTAGCGTGAGTCTCCTGCGACGACTATTGGCACATTTTGGGGCGTGATTCTCCTGGCCCGCTGTGCGTCGTCCGGCGAGACGGCGAGAATCGAACGGAACGACATCGTCAGTGCTCGTTGAAACGACCTGACAATTGGCCAGAATCGCCTTGAGTTTAGTGGAAAGCTTGCATTCACGAGAAACACAGGAATGCCAACCGATTGACATTCCCAGATGAGATTCGGCCACACATCATGTTTTGTAATCACAAGGGCCAGCGGCCTGAGCGCACGCAGGAATCTGCGAACTGACCGACGAGTGTCGGCAGGTGAATAGTCGGCAAAGGCGAAGCAATCCGATTTTTTCGCGGCGGCCTCTGCCGAGGGGCTGAAATGGATGACGCCAAGAGCGATCTTCTTCGACGCGAACTTTTTCGCGATGGGATGAAGAGCTTCAAACTCACCCATGGACGCGCAATGGAAGAGGATCAGCGATTCGTCTCCCAAGGACGCACGCCTATCGCGCGCCCGCTTCTCAAGTCCCATCCTGCCTTGCAGGCCTTGGTGGACTTTGCGATTAAGAAGTCCCAGAATGTGAAATCCTCCCCAAAGGATGGGAAGGACGAAATAGCGATAAGAGACTTTCCAGAAAAACGTCACGGATACCACGATATCTTATGGATTGCAGGTCGCGGGCATCGCTTCACGATGCTTTGTCAGTCGAATCGCGACCTCAAGAACTTCAGGAACCGAAATATCCTCCATGCATTTGAAATGACCCTTCGGACATCGTTCTGTCCCCATGGCACTGCACGGACGACAGGGTAGTTGTCTCTGAACAACCTCTGCTTTCGCGCGGAAAGGGAAAAAGCCGAACTCTTCGACGGTAGGACCAAAGAGGGCGACGACCGGCGTTCCGACTGCGGTTGCCAAATGCATCAAACCTGAATCATTGCTGATAACGCATGCTCCGTGTTCAAGGAGAGCCGCCGCCTCCAACAAAGGCAAAGCCACGAAGGAGGTCACGCGGTCATTTGCAAGCTGGTTCATGATCGTTTCGATGAGGTTCCTGTCATTTTCATCTCCCAGAATGAGCACCAGATGGTTCTTGCTGAGAAACGCCCGTGCGAGATCGATCCATTTGTCGTGAGGCCAACGCTTTGTGGCATGGCGCGCTCCGGGGCAGAGAATGACCGTTTGCTCTTTGGAAGAGCCTCTCGCATCCATTCGCTCTTGCATACGATGGGAGGCAGCCACCGGAATTTGAAGTTCCAAGGCGCCGCCATCGTCTTGACAACCCAATGATTCTAAGGCGGCAAGATACCGTAGGGGAATCGGAAGAATTTTGCGATACAGATTCTTTCGGAGATGGATAAGGAGAAAACGCCGAATTCGATGGCGCCGTGCTTTGACCCACATCGCGGGAAAGGCGAAAGTTCGCCAAACAGCACTGCGAAGACTGTTTTGTAGGTCTATGATGAGTGAATAGCGCGCACGCAGGAGGCGAAGTTGCCAGTGCAGAAATTCCTTGATGCCTGATGGTTTGTTGAACTCCAAAATCCGGTCCAGACCAGGCAGACCACTCGCTAACTCGGCATAGGAGTTGGAAGTCAGCAAGTCAATCTGTGCCAGCGGAAAACGGACTCGAAGAGCTCGAAGTGCAGCAGCCGTGAGAAGAATATCCCCAAGAGATGACAATCGAATGACCAGAATGCGGTCCGCTTCATGATTCTGTAGATTCGCCATTGGCAAGCGGCTTTTGTCACCTTTCGAGAGATTAGCGTGATAAGTTCGCAAAGGGACCTGTGCCGGTTCGACTCGAGTGACCATTCTTCCCGAAGAAAGCCAGGCCGCTGGAATTGGGGAACTTCTCAAGTAGTTTCAAACCATCGGTTGGCCCAAGAATGAACGCGCTAAGAGCAAGCGGCTGCGCTTCAGCGGCACTCGTGGCATGAACGGCAAAAGCGGTGCATAGCTCCGCGGGCCTGCCGCTGCGCGGATCCAACAGCATGTGATACTTCTTGCCGTTTTTTTCAAAGGCTCCTTCATCATCGGCAACCATCGCATATCCTCCCGCAGGCAAGTAAACCGTTCCTATCGGTTTACTTGGATTGGAAGGATTGTCAATAGAAACCGAAAATCCCTGAGCACTGGGAGATTCTCCCATCAACCGAATCAGGCGACCAGCTTGAATCGTCGCTGTCTGAATTCCCTTACCGGCAAGTGCAGCAGCCGCTTGATCCACAATGTATCCGGGGCCGATTTTGTAAAGCGTGAACCCCATTCCCTTTTTTGAAAGCAGAATAGATTTTCCAGCGACGAATAATCCTCCTTGAGCGACCAGACTTTTTAAGGTGTCGAGCTCAGAATCGTCCGGAACATGAGGTTTCGCACCAAATCCGTAGGCATCCAACATCGGTTTCACTCGAATGTCGAACACCTTTTCAGTCTGGTCGTACAGTCTCAAAGCCTCCATGAGCAAATCAAAAACCTGTGGCGACAGCGGCACGGACTGGCCTCCGGCACTGGCCGCCAATTTCTCCAATTCGTTGTCAGAGCCAGGCAAGAGTATCTTGGATTCAAGTTGCTTCATCACTTGAAACGCCTCGTCAAAGGCGGGTTGCAGAGATTCCCGGGTCTGACCCTTGTCATAGACCGTAATGGTGACTTCGCTTCCCATAAGCGGGCGAGTCTCGGAAATCGGTTTTTGCTTGGGAGCGCAACCGGAGAAGTTGCCTACTGAAATGAGCACAAGAAGTGCGATAGAGACTCTGAAAAAGTGTCGCATGGGATACTCCATTCCATTACTTCGCTCTGTGGATTGCATATTGGATGAATTGAAGCAGGATGCTCTTGGAGGGCGAGCTCGGGAAAATGGACAGGCTCTGTTCGGCTTGCTTTCCGTACTCGAGGGCTTTGGCTTGTGCATAGTCCAGACCGCCATTCCCCTGGACGAAGTGCAAGATGGCCTGAAGATCCTTTTCTTGGGCGCCACGCCGCACGAGGGCGAGCATTCTCCTCTTGTCCCCGTTCTCCGCCTGATGAAAGGCAGCGATGAAGGGCAGCGTCAATTTCTTTTCCCGGATGTCTTCTCCAATTCGTTTACCGAAAAGACGAGGTCGCCCCGTGTAATCCAGCAGGTCATCTCGAATTTGAAAGGCAATTCCAACGGACTCACCGAAATCTCCCAATGCTCGTAGCATGGGACCGTTGGCGTCCAAACTCAGAGCACCGAGTTGGCAGCACGCACGCATCAGTGCGGCTGTTTTGTCGGCAATCATGTCAAAATAGGCGGTCTCAGACAATTCACTGCGCCTTGCCAGTGCGAGTTCCAAGAGTTGGCCACGGCTCATCCGCCGGGCGGTTGCCGAGAGAATGTCGAGTAGAGGCAAGCTGCGTTCTTCAAGCATAGCGCTCAATGAGTGGGCGAGCAAATAGTCTCCGAAGAGAACAGAGAATTTGTTGCCCCAAAGTTGATTCAGAGAGGGAAAGCCACGACGCATCGTGGCTTTGTCCACCACATCATCGTGAACGAGCGTTGCCGTATGCAGCAGTTCAACGATAAGACATGCTCGAAAAGTCGCCTTTTGAGGTTCTCCGAAAAGCCGTCCCGAGGCGAGAACAAGAAACGGCCGGAGCGCTTTTCCCCGATGTCGGACGATGTAACGCACAGCGTGATCCACAAGGAACACATCGCTGCGCACACGCGAACGAAATTCGCGATAGAACGCATCAAAATCCGGCGTCAACGCCCGCATGACGCTCTGCAGACTTGGCGGCGCGTCGCCTCTTAATGTCGAGATTTCGGTCAGTCTTTTGGCCTCACTCGAATGAAGAACCGTTTACCAACTTTGAGCAAAATGGGACGGTCAATCGTCACTTGCATCATAGGATCCGTGACTCGTTGACCATCCACCTGAACCCCTCCTCCCTCAATCAGACGGCGAGCCTCGGAATTGGACGCCGCTCCTCCCACTTGAGCGATGAGGCGCGAAATCGTGATGGGATTTGCATCATCACAGATGTATTCAGTAATTTCATCGGGCACTTGTTTTTTGCGAAAGAGCTTGTCAAAGTTCTCATCGGCTCGAGTCGCGGCCTCGCGCGAATGATAGAGCGTAACCAGCTCGCAAGCCAACCATCGCTTGTGGTCACGGGGATTCTTGCAGCCTTGCATCAAATCCGAATTGATTTTCTCCAAATCTCTCGAAGGAATATCTGTGCAGAGTTTGAAAAAGGGGTGGATAAGATTGTCAGGAATGGACATCGTCTTGCCATAGATTTCTTCGGGAGACTCGTTGATGCCGATAAAGTTGCCGAGCGACTTCGACATTTTCTCTATTCCGTCCGTTCCCGCGAGCAAAGGCATCATCAAACAAACCTGCGCCTCTTGCTGATAGCACTCTTGAATCGTGCGTCCCAAGAGCAAATTGAACTTCTGGTCAGTACCTCCCAGCTCAACATCCGCTTTCAGAGCGACCGAATCATACGCTTGAAGCAGGGGATAGAGAAACTCCAGTACCGCAATGGGAGTCTGAGACTTGAACCGCTTATCAAAATCATCGCGTTCGAGCATCCGCGCGACCGTATAATGACTTGCCAATGCAAGGAAGTCATAACTGGAAAGCTTTCCGAGCCACTCGCTATTGAAACGCACTTGCGTCTTCTTGCGGTCGAGAATTTTGAAGACCTGGGCGCAGTAGGTTTCGGCGTTTTTCTCAACTTCATCAGGCGTCATGCGCGGGCGAATTTTCGAGCGGCCGGAGGGATCGCCAACCAAGGCTGTGAAATCGCCGATGAGAAAAACAACGGTATGACCGAGGTCTTGGAAATGCTTCAATTTCCGTATCGAAACAGCATGCCCAAGATGAATATCTGGCGCGGTCGGATCGAATCCTTCTTTTATAATGAGCGGAGTCTCTGTCCGAATCGAACGGACGACCTTGCGTTCCAAATCTTCAACGGAAATCGTTTCCTCGGCTCCGCGAAGAATGAGATCCATCTGTTCATTTAGTGGAGGAAATGCCATGAGTCTATGATTTGATGCGATAGCGGCCCTTGATCTCACGGTCCAGGTCGCGCTGCATCTGAGCCTTTTCCTTCTGCGCGCGCTTGTCGTATTGTCGCTTGCCATGAGCCAAGCCCAGTTCGACTTTCAAGTACGGGCCTTTGAAATAGAGTGACAGCGGGATGAGGGCAAGACCTTTTTCAAGCATTCGCTGTTGGATTTTGCGGATTTCGCGTGCTTGCAGGAGCAATTTCCGGCGGCGGCGCGGATCGTGTTCGGTGTAACCTCGGTGATCGTAGAGATGAATGTTGAGATTGTGGAGCCAGACTTCGTTTTTCTCGACCAACGCATAGCTCTCGCGCAAACTGAGCGCCCCCATCCGCGCTGATTTCACCTCGGTACCCAAGAGAGCAACGCCGGCCTCGAAACGATGCAGAATGAAGTAGTCATGGAGTGCCCTGCGGTTGCGCGCAACATAGCGAATGGCCGGTTTTTCATCCATCAATTTGGTCTAAGCAAGAAGGCCGGAAAGGGCCGATCCACAAAAACCGCCCCATAGGGCTTGACATTGGCTCCGGAATTGAATATATTAAAATGATGCCGGAGTGGTGGAATTGGCAGACGCGCTAGATTCAGGGTCTAGTGTCCTATTACTGGACGTGCGGGTTCAAATCCCGCCTCCGGCACAAAGCCTCGTCGTAAATCGAGTTACGACGGGGCATTTTCATTTTTCAAGGTGAGGAATCCGTTGGAGACAGCACAGCGGCCTTTTGTGAACAGATCCTCCCCTCTATCTTGACTGTTTGCCTGTGAACAGCATCCAGGGAATTGGCGGCAGAGGTTTCACTTCCCCAGGTTTGGGGTCGGGACTCGGCTTCTCAGCGTACTCGAGGGCGAGCGTCGGACAGAACTTGGCACAAGCCGGATCCCCCTGACAAAGGTCGCACTTGGCGATTTCGTTTGTTCTCTTATCAAAGTGGATATTTCCAAACGGACATGCGATGGTGCACATGAGGCAGCGAATGCAACGCCCAAGATCAACTTCAAGAGCACCGGTTTTTGCATTCCAAACGAGAGCCTCGACCGGACATGATTTTTTGCAGGCGGCGTCGTCACACTGCAGACACAGATTGACGGTGTTTGTGTTCTCAGAAATGGCATAGGCACGCACGCGAGGGAATGCCAATACCGTCGGGTCACTCGTATGAACAAAGGAACAAGCGACTTCACAATTCCGACAGGCTGTGCAACGGTTCGGTGTGACAAAAAGTTGTTTCATTGCCATGAACCAAAGTATCGCTTCAGAAAGTGACTCGGACGAAACGCGCCGCCGCTTCACGATTCCGGCAACTGTCGCATTTGGTGAAGTAGGAGCGGTCAAGACCGGAACGCCGTGCAAAATGCTCCAACTGTTCGGGCGTACCGATGACAGCTTTGCACTCCTCACAGCGCACAAGTTCAAAATTGCGGCTCCAAATGGTGCGACAGTGCTCACTTTCGCTGAAAGCAATTGCGCCGGTGGGACAAATATTCGCACAGGAGAGACAGCCAACGCATGCCGCGGTTGCCACAGTCTCATAAGGAACCGACACGAGTTTTTCAACGCCTCGGCCAATCGAGCTGATGGCGCTCGCTCCGATTTTCTCGCAGATTCGTATACATAGACCACAGAGAATACAGAGGTCCGGGGCTTTGCGTGGCGTGAAGCTCGTTTCTTCAATGCCGTACTGCCGAGCAAGATTCTGAATCAGTGAGCTCCCGGGGCAGCGCGCGAGTAGAAGGTCCAACACGCCCGCGCGGACTTGATGCACTTTCTTGGTATCTGTCGAAACAATCAGACCGTCTTGCACAGGGTAGAGGCAAGCCGTAACGAGTCCCGTCCACCCTTTCCAATCGGGATGTGTAATCTCGACCATGCAGAGACGGCATCCTCCCCAGGGTTCCACGGCAGGGTGATGGCAGAGAGCGGGAATCTCGATGCCGTTGCGCTGCGCAACTTCCAAAAGATACTCGCCCTTCCTCGCGACGACGCTTCTCTTATCAATGGTCAGTTGCATTCAGATTTGCTTTCTATTCGACCAGAATCGCATCGAATTTGCACACGGCAAGACAGATGCCGCAGCGCGTGCAAATCTCGGAGTTAATCTTGTGAACCTGATTCTTCTCGCCGGTGATTGCCTCTGCCGGGCAAGCGCGCTTGCACACCACACATCCCGTGCAATTCTCTTCGATGACAGAATAGTTGATGAGAGCCTTGCAGACTCCAGCCGGACAACGATGGGCTTCGAGGTGCGCCAAGTATTCGTCTCGGAAGTAACGCAAGGTGGACATCACCGGATTCGGAGCCGAGCGCCCCAGCGCGCACAGGGATCCTTGTTCCATGACGCTGCAAAGTCGCTCGATTCCGTCCAAGGTCCCCACGCCTCCTTCACCCCGCGATATTTCTTCGAGCATCTCATGAAGTTGGCGAAGTCCCTCACGACATGGAACGCATTTGCCGCAAGACTCTTCCAAGAGAAAGTGAATGAAGTATTTCGCAACATCTACCATGCAGGTGCGGTCGTCCATGACAATGAGACCGCCGGAACCCATCATGGAGCCTGCTTCCGTTAGCGTATCGAAATCCACTGGCAAATTCAGAGCGGATTCAGGGAGACAGCCTCCGGAAGGTCCTCCCGTCTGAACGGCTTTGAAAGCACGACCGTCCAGGATTCCACCGCCGATATCAAAGATGATTTCTCTGAGTGGAATTCCCATCGGTACTTCCACCAAGCCTGTGTTGTTGACTTTTCCGGTCAGCGCGAAGACCTTCGTTCCTTTGGAGTTCTCCGTACCGATCTTGCGATACCAATCGGCACCCTTTTCAATAATCGTTGGGACATTGGCCCAGGTCTCGACATTGTTCAGTGTCGAGGGTTTTTCCCAAAGGCCGCACTCGACAGTATGAATGTATTTTGCGCGAGGTTCGCCGATCTTTCCCTCCAGCGAAGCCATCAAAGCCGTGGATTCACCACATACGAACGCTCCGCCTCCACGAGAAACAGTAATATCAAAGCTGAAACCGCTTCCGAGAATATCAGCTCCCAGCAATCCATATTCCCGAGCAGCAGCGAGGGCAATGTTCAAGTTTTTCACGGCGAGCGGATATTCGTTGCGCACATAGACATAGCCGTCATGGCTGCCGATGGCATACGCACCAATGATCATGCCTTCGACGACAGCATGAGGATTTCCCTCGAGCAGCGAGCGATCCATGAAAGCGCCCGGGTCTCCTTCGTCGGCGTTGCAGATGATATATTTCGGCTCGCCCTCCGCCTGGCGGCATGAGGCCCATTTCCTCCCTGTGGAGAATCCTCCCCCACCTCGACCTCGCAGTCCAGACTTCTTGACTTCTTCGATGACCTCGTCCGGATGCACCGAGACAAGGACTCTGCCCAGCGCCTGATAACCTCCCAAAGTGATGTAATCCTGAATGGAGGTGGGATCCATGTGTCCGTTCATCCCGAATATCAGCCGCTCTTGTTTGTTGTAGAAGGGAATATCCTTTTCGTAAGTCAAGAGCTGCTTCGTCTGAGGGTCGCGGTAGAGAAGCTTCTCGATGACTTTGCCCTGCTTGATCGTCTTCTCGACAATCTGTTTTGCATCCGCCGGTTTGACCCGCTGATAGAAAATTCCTTCAGGCCGCATGACGACCAGTGGACCGCGTTCGCAGAATCCATGGCATCCTGTCGTTTTGATCTCGACCTTCTCTTCGAGGTGATTCTCCTTCAGAGCTTCACGGAAAGCCGCACTCACCGCGGCACAACCACACGCCACACATCCCGTCCCGGCGCAGACGGTGATGACAGACTTGTTCTCTTTGCGCTGCCGGACAAGCTGACTCTTCAGCCGTTTGAGGGCTTCTGGAGAGGTAAGGTGCATGTCGCTCACTCGGTTTCCTCTCTTGCCGCATCGGCTGTCTTGCTGCTTTTCGTCGCTCTTAGTATTCGGTTCAGCTTGTTGACGGTCATGCTACCGTAGTAGGTATCATTGACAACAACGACCGGAGCCATGGCGCAGGTTCCGACACAATTGACGGCTTCCAGCGTGTATTTGCCGTCGGATGTGGTTTCGCCTTCCTCAATTCCCAGTAAACGCTTGAATTCGTCCATGATGAGCAATCCACCGCGAACATGGCAAGCGGTGCCACGGCATACTCTGATTTCGACTTCACCTTTGGGTTCCAGACTGAAGGCTTTGTAGAAAGTGGCCACGGCGATGACCTTCGCCTTCGGAACCTCCAGAGCTTTCGCCACTTCCACCAGGAGCTCCAGCGGAAGATGGCGATAGGCATCCTGGACATCCTGAAGCACCATGATGAGGCTGCTCTCTTTGGGCGGGTATTTTGTCAGAATTTGCTGCAAAGGTGCTCGAGGCAGAGTCATCGTAGGCTCTCCACCTTCTCAACGGCGATTTCCGCTCCTCGTCTCAGAGCGGCGATGTTCTCGTCAATAAACGCCGGCTTTTTCTCGAACTCATGGCGAACGATTGCCTCCAACACGTCAAGAGCCACAACCTTTGAACACGCCGCATAAGCTCCGAGAGCCACCATATTGGCTCCCTTGGGATTACCCAATTCGATGGCGACTTGATTGCAGGGGACAAGAACTTCCGTAACATCCGTGCGGTTAGAGGTAATTGGGATAAGCGAGCAATTGACTATGATGATGCCTTTTGGTTTGACGGTAGGGGCGAACTTCTCAAGAGACGGCCTGTTCATTGCGATCAAGTGAGCGGGATTGTTGATGACTGGCGAACCGATCGCATGGTCGGAAACCACTACCGTGCAGTAGGCAGTGCCACCACGCATTTCAGGGCCATAGGAAGGAATCCAAACGACTTCCTTGCCTTCATGGAGACCCGCCTCTGCCAAGAATTTGCCGGCCGACAGAATCCCTTGGCCGCCGAATCCTGCGAATTTTACCTCGATTTGCATGCTACTCTTCCTCGGGGACTTTAAGCTCTCCGAGGGGAAAATAGGGAACCATGTTATCCTGAACCCATTGGGTTGATTCGATGGGGGTCATTCCCCAGTTTGTTGGACAAGTCGAAAGCACCTCGACCAGTGAGAAGCAGCGCCCTTGAACTTGATACTGAAAGGCTTTGCGAACAGCTTTCTTTGCCTCGATGACATGGCGGGGAGTGTGAACGGCGACACGAGCGATATAGGCCGGTGTCCGCAGGGCCGACAGCAGCTCGCGCACGCGGATCGGATAGCCGCAAGTCTGTACATCCCGACCAAATGGTGAAGTGGTCGTGACTTGACCCGGTAGCGTCGTTGGCGCCATTTGACCGCCCGTCATTCCATAGATAGCATTGTTGACGAAAATCGTCGTGAACTTCTCGCCTCGGTTGGCCGCGTGAATGATTTCAGCCGTGCCTATGGAAGCTAAGTCTCCGTCTCCTTGATAGGTGAAAACGATAAGGTCGGGTCGTGCACGCTTGAGGCCGGTGGCGAAGGCAGGCGCGCGTCCATGAGCGGCTTCCAGAAAATCACAATTGAAATAGTTGTAGGCCAAGACGGAGCACCCGACCGGCGCAACTCCTACTGTCCGCTCTCGAAGTCCGAGCTCATCCAAAGTTTCGGCGACAAGCCGGTGAATGATGCCATGAGTGCATCCCGGACAGTAATGCGTAATGGCATCGGTCATGGAATCAGGACATTGGAAGATCAAGTTGGAAGCCATACGATTCCCTAAATCAATTGGTGAATCTCGCCAAGCACTTCTTCAGGGGAAGGCACCATGCCGCCCTGGCGCCCATAGAAGGCGATTGGCTTGCGGTCGGCGACCGCCAAACGAACATCGTCAATCATCTGTCCCGTATTCATCTCCACGACCAACAATGCGTGCACTGTACCTGTCTCAGAGATCTCGTGCAGCGGTTCATAAGGAAAAGGAAAGAGACTGATCGGACGGAAAAGACCAACACGAAGCCCATTTCTCTTCAATTCATCCACTGCGGTTTTGCAGACGCGAGCCGCCGTGCCAAAGGCGACAATCACAACTTTGCAGTCATTATCTATATTGTATTTCTCAAAGCGGACTTCGTGTTTTCGCATCTCGTCGTATTTGGCAGCCAGCTTGCGGTTGTGCTCTTCCGATTGTTGGGGGTCGAGGAAAAGGGTCTTGATGAGATAAGGCTTTCGGCTCTTACACCCCGTGGTCGCCCAAGAGCTTTTGTCTGGCGGATGGGGAGTTGGGACAGACGAGAAGTCCACCGGTTCCATCATCTGACCGATTAAGCCATCACCCAGAACCATCACGGGATTGCGGTATTTGTCCGCCAAATCGAAAGCGAGCATCACATGCTCGACGGTCTCTTGCACACTCGATGGCGCCAGAACCAAGAGCCGATAATCTCCGTGACCTCCGCCTCGCGTTGCCTGGAAATAATCTCCTTGAGAAGGCAGAATCCCTCCCAAGCCAGGTCCATTCCGGACAATATTGACAAAGACGGCCGGCAACTCAGCCGCCGCAATATAGGACATCGCCTCGGACATGAGGCTGATCCCCGGGCTGGAAGAAGTTGTGAAAACTCTTACACCCGCGGAAGCGGCGCCGAAAATCATATTGCTGGCTGCAACCTCGCTCTCGGCCTGAAGAAATACTCCGCCGACTTCGGGCATGCGTCGCGCCAAATACTCAGCCACCTCGGTTTGCGGAGTAATCGGATAGGCAAAGTAGTGAATGGCGCCCGCGCGCACGGCCGCCTCCCCAATTGCCTCACATCCTTTTAGCAAGATCTTCGACATTGTTCAGATTTGCAGAGCTCAAAGCGGCATCACACGACAACTGCTTCTCAGTAAGCAAAGAAACGGTAAGAGACACCATTGACACGGATGAGAATTGCCACATCGGGGCAAGTGATCGCACACAGGCGGCATCCGATGCATCGCGGTTGTTCCACAACTTGCGCGTAGAAATAGCCCTTCGTATTTATCTCACGCGACATACTGATGATTTCCTGCGGGCAGGCTCGAACGCACAGTTCACAACCTTTGCACCGATCCTTTTCTATTTGAACTAAGGGCATGGCTCTTTTTGCAGATGAGTCTTTCTATGAATTTCCGAGCTTTCGGCCCGTAACGCTGGTCAGTCGGCCAAAGCCGTCTCGCGCATGGGTACTCGATTCACCGAGCGGGGCGCGTTGTTTCCATGGTGGGAGCATGAACCGCTCGATCGGTAGAATCGGGAAAGGGCAATTCGAGAATTGGCCCGTGGAGAGCAGTGTGCGTTCAATCGCGATGAAGGCCAAAGGTAATCCTTTGGCGTCAGCGACGCCGCGAGTGAACTCAATAGCCTCCTCGATCATCGGTCCGGTCGTCTCATCCATCAGGTGAGTATTTCCCACGATGGCGCTCACTTTCAGGCGAGAGGCCTTTTCTACTTCCACCATAATCTTCAGGCAGCCTTCAACCGTATCCGTGAAGGGCCGGCTGCGATTGGCCACGAAATACATTTCATAGCTTGTCTTCTTAAATAGATCCGAAAGCGCCGCCAACACCCTTGCTCCAACATCGTCGCCGCCTACATCGAAGACGCTGATGTCATCGGGTTGTTCAATGAGACCACGGATTTCGGGAAGCAGAATCGGCAAATCGGCGTAATGGTACCCAGCCTGTGGTGCAACGAGGGTCACACCCAGGGCTTCCAAAGGTTCGCGAGCCTCACGGCAACGGAAATAGGGATTAACAAGGTCTAAATCGGCGATTTTAACCTTCCGGCCCTCTCGTGCAAGCCAGAGAGCGTAGTTCACCGCGACTTCGGTTTTTCCACTCCCGTAGTTCCCTGTGAAGAGGACAGTTTTGGTTTGCGGCAAATTCAAGGCTAAATCCCAAGTGACTCAAATATAAAAAATACAAAAATTATCCCAAGAAATCAAGCCCTCTGACTCTTAGGTGACAGAAGGCTAAATGCGCGTTCATTCTCCTCTGCATTCCACTTTCTGACAGGCAAAGCCAACGGGGCAGGCTTAAGAAGCCCGTTTGGCATTTGATGTCAGTGACTGACCGCGCGTTTTCAAATAGTAGAAGACCATGAGGACTGTCGCAACGGTTCCGATGCCTGTCAGGATTGCCCATACGATCCACGGATGATGCATGTGCCAAAGAACTCGAGTCGCGTCCGCGACGGATGCACCCGCTCCACCATTCATCATCGAGGCCATCGTGTCCATGACCTTTTCCGTGGGGATATTTGCCGCATCGGCGGGGCTCGTCCCCAGATGGCTAACAAGGTACTGGCGTGCAAAGTTCATCTTGCTGCCTAAGCTCTCATAGAGGTAGCCCGACACAAGATTGCCTAACGCCCATCCCACGGCAAAGGGGATATTGGAATAGCCCATATAGACCGCTTTCTTGTCGGGCGGCGCGGTCAGGCCAATGTACTCAGAGAATTTTGGGCTGCACCACATTTCGCCGATTGCGAAAACGAATATGGAAGCCGCAACCACAAACCCGATGTTCGTGAAGCCGCTCATGAAGAAGCCAAAAAGGGATATGATCATGCCGCAAATCAAGGCAATCATGGGATGAAATTTCCCCGTCAGCCAAGCAATCGGCAGCATCAGCGCGACAATGGCGAAGGAGTCAATGTTGATCAGGATCTCCGGTTTGACATTGCCACTTTCCAACACCAAGCCGGAGCTGATGAATCGGAAGAAGGGAGCGATATCTTGCGAAAATACCCACTCGTCTATGAAATTCGGAAGGAGGTCCCATAGCTGCATGAACATGAACCAGAAACCGCTGAAGATTCCCAGAAAGATCAGGAAATTCCTGTCTCGCAGTGTCTTCATCGTGTCCAAGAATGTTTGACCCACGGTTTTTCTTTTGGAGTCGCCGAGTTTCTCGGGTTCTCTGTAGAAAATGATCGCGGGGATGAAATTGAACAGCGTCACTCCCGCCGCACAAACGAAGACAAGCCGGAAATTCGTTTCTCCCCTCACCAGTGCGGCCAACAGCGGGGCCAGGAAACCACCCACATTCACCATCCAGTAAAAGAAGCCCCAGGCAATCGAGCTGTTCTCTTCGGTGGACGCTCGGGCGATGGTGCCTTGCACAGGTGGCTTAAAAATTGCCGTGCCCAAACCGATTAGACAGGCCGCGCCGAGGCTGCTCCAGAAACCCGATGCAAAGGCAAAAGCTAAGTAGCCCGTGATGTTGATTGTGAACGCCACATAGAGGCTCTTCTTGTAGCCGTATTCGTCGGTGAATCCTCCCGAAGCCATCGGAATCAGACACTGAATCAAGGCCCAAATCGTGTAAATGAGGCCCTTTTCTGCATAGGAAAGTCCGAGACCTCCCTGAGCGACAGCGTAAACCATATACAGTGGCGCAATCGCGCGGACTCCGAAGAAAGCCAATCGTTCATTGGCTTCCATCCAATTCGCAAACCAGAAGTTCGGTCTCAGATGGCGAAGTTGAGTGACAACAGATGCTTTCTTTGCCAAGGTTCCTCCGTGGAGTCAAATGCTTTCATGCGTTAGATGCGGACGCGAATGATTGTGCATGTCAGGGGAAAAGGACAAGAAAAGTGACTGTGGGTGAGGGAGGCACGGGAGGTGAGATAGGTGGGGACACTATGTGCGCGACCCTCGTCGCCCTTAACAAGGCCTCTGCGCTTTTCCGGGTCAGTCGGTCTCTAATCCTCATCCGACAAGAGCCTTGTAGGCCTCGGGGTCAAGGAGATTTTGTTTTTCAGTCTCCAAAATGGAAGGCTTAATTCTTACCATCCACCCTTTTCCATAGGGATCTTGATTGACAAGTTCGGGGGTACTTGCCAACACCTCGTTCACGGCCTCAATCGTGCCCGAGAGAGGAGCATAGATATCCGAGACGGCCTTGACAGCCTCGATTGTTCCGAAGGCTCTTCCCTGCTCTACCCGCCCGGGAGGTGCCGGTAGTTGAAGATAGACGATGTCTCCGAGCTCCGATTGAGCATAGTCTGTGATACCGACGGTGGCCAGGCCGTTTTCTATTTTGACCCACTCATGATCTTTGGTGTACAAGAGATCCGACGGAAAGTTCATTTTGTCCTCAAAGTGACATTGTGGTACATATTCTCAAATTTGCGTGTGTCTTCCATTCTTTCATGCTGGCGGGGATTTCGAAGAATTTTTCCGCTCGACATATTCTTCCACCCAGCGCGTGTGATAATCCCCTCGCTGAAACTCCTCACTGCGGATGACTTTCAGGTGAAAGGGGATCGTTGTCTCCAAACCCTCGATGACGAATTCCTCCAGAGCGCGTTCCATACGGTCTATCGCCTCGGCTCTTGTTCGGCCCCAGGCGATGAGCTTGGCGATAAGGCTGTCGTAGTAGGGAGGAATTTCGTACCCTTCATAGACATGGGTGTCCACGCGGATCCCCGGTCCTCCAGGCATGTGGAATCCCGTGACTTTTCCGGGGCATGGTAGGAAGTTGCGCTCCGCGTCTTCTGCATTGATTCGGCATTCGATGGCATGACCAAAAGGCTTTAGGTCTTTCTGTTTCAGATGAAGTGGTTCACCGGAGGCGATGCGTATCTGTTCCTTGGCCAAGTCCACGCCGGTAACCATCTCGGTTATTGGATGTTCCACCTGGATTCGTGTGTTCATCTCCATGAAATAGTACTGCCCCTTTGAATCGAGGAGAAACTCCATCGTTCCTGCCGTGCCATACTTGATGGCGGCGGCAGCTTTGACGGCTGTCTTGCCGATCTCGTCTCGCAGTTCAGCGGAAACAACGGGCGAGGGGGTTTCCTCAATGAGTTTCTGGTGTCGTCGTTGGAGAGAACAATCGCGCTCGCCGAGGTGAATCGCCCCGCCTTTTCCGTCGCCGAGGATCTGAACCTCGATGTGCCTCGGATTTTCAATTAGCTTCTCGAGGTAAAGGGCGTCATTCTTGAAGCCTGCTTCAGCCTCTGCGCGCGCCATTTCAAAGGCCGTTTCCAATGCACTCAGCTCATGCACAATCCTCATTCCTCGACCGCCGCCACCGGCAACCGCCTTAATCATCAAGGGTAGCTTGATCTCTTGGGCGGCCGCTTTGGCTTCTTCGAGATTCGAGATTGGGCCGTTGGAACCGGGAATGGTCGGGCATCCGGCAGCCGCCATGAGCCGTTTCGCTTCTGCCTTGTCGCCCATCGCTGTGATGACATCGGGACTCGGACCGATGAAGACCAGTCCATGGGAGGCGCAGATTTCGGCGAAGTCTGCATTTTCGGCAAGAAACCCATAGCCGGGGTGAATCGCATCGGCATTGCTGATTTGGGCGGCCGATATGATTCGCTGCATGTTCAGGTAGCTCTCCGCAGGGCTCGGCGGACCGATACACACGGATTCATCGGCGAACTTGACATGAAGCGCTTCTCGGTCCGCGGTCGAGAAAACCGCGACGGTTTTGACCTTCAGCTCGCGGCATGCCCGAATGATCCGCATAGCGATTTCACCGCGATTGGCGATTAGAACTTTCTGGAACATGTCTATCGAGAGGTATCAACACGAAACAGCACTTGGCCGAACTCGACGGGTTGAGCATTTCCGGGAACGATTTCGACGATTGTTCCAGCGATCTCGGCCTCGATCTCATTCATCAGTTTCATCGCTTCGACAATACAGAGGACTCTTCCCGGCTCCACATGGTCGCCCACGCGGACATAGGGCTCGGCATCGGGAGCCAGAGCACTGTAGAATGTCCCTACCATGGGCGATTTGACCTCTACGACTCCAGCTTTGGTGACTGCGGGGAGCTCGACAGGTAGAGACGGGCTGGGTTCTGGAGTCGGGAGCGCAGGCATGCCCGTCGGCATGGGTGGCGCGTAAATAACCGTTTGAGCGCTGTGGCTGCTATTTTTTGAGATGCGAATCCTGAGGCCCTTTTCTTCGATCTCGAATTCGCTGACCTGGCTGCGCTCCACCAGCTTGATAAGGCGTTGTATCTCGCGGATATCCAAAGGACCTCCTGTCTTTTCTGCTCCGACTATTTCGGCACGGACTGAGTTATGGACACCGGCACAAATTCGATACGCCGATTATGATACGGTCTCGTGGAATTAGCCGTAGAACTGAAAGGTCTTGCGGTTCCGTAGCCTTTTGCCACCAACCGTGAGGGTTCAATTCCCTGCGCGATGAGATAGTCCCGGACCATATTGGCACGGGATTGCGTGACCAGAAAATTATACACCTCAGGACCTTCTCCACTAGTATGACTCTGGATTTCGATGACACCGGTTTCAGGATGCTCTCTGATGAGACGGGCTGTCTTGTTCAAAAGAGGATGGTATCTTGTGGGAATGTCCGCCGTTGTATCATCAAGGAAAATCGGGGGGATTTCCAGAACGGCCTGTGAAGAGAATTCCATGTTGACAGGTGTCCCGTAACGCTCGAAAAAGTCCTCGATTCTCTTGAGGAATCCCTCAACCGCCACATAGATTCTATCCTCCGTTGTCGGAGTCAACGGAGCATGGAGAACGGGCTGTGGTCGAGGTTCGGGTTGTTTCGTCTTTCTTTCGCGTCGCTGATACGAGACTTCAGGTTTTTCCGTGAGGGATATCTTATCATCCTTTGTCGTCAACAGCTCCCTGTCCACGCTCGGAGTCGCCACCTTCGTCGAGGTGGTGGGCTGTTCGAGTAGAGGATGTTCGGTCTCTGTGGCTACACGAGAAGAAGGCGTCGTGCGTTCGATGACAATCCCCGCAATGACGAAAAGAAAGCCATAGACAAGCAAAACCAAAGCGCCACGGCCGCTTGTTGCGTCGAGCCGTGCGTAGGCTCTGCGCAGTCCGAGATAGAGGGAAATTGCCAGAAGCAACAGCCCCGCGGCGATGCTGACAAGCCCGATGAGTTCCCGAACCATTTGTCTCTCCGGCCTTCGTGCACAGGCTACTTCGCCCGTGCTATCCGATCAAGATATTCGCCCGTCCGGGTATCAACACGAATGGTATCTCCTTGTTCGATGAAGAAAGGAACTTGAATCACGGCACCTGTTTCGAGGGTCGCCGGTTTGCCCGACCCCGAAACGGTATCTCCGCGGACGCCTGGTGCCGTTTCCGTTACTTTCAGTTCCATGAAAAAAGGGATCTCCAGTGTCAGCGGAGTATCTCCATGGAACATCACTCTGCAAATCTCGCCGTCTCGAAGCCACTTCTTCTGGTCAGCGACGATGTCTTCCGTCAGAGAGATTTGCTCGAAGGTTTCCTGATCCATGAAGGTATAGCCTGTCTCATCATGGAAAAGATATTGCATGTCGCGCGAATCCAAACGAACAATTTCAATACTTGCACCTGCATTCAAGGTTCGTTCGATCACGCGGCCGGTACGTACATTTTTCAGTTTGATACGGACAAAGGCTCCCCCTTTGCCGGGTTTGACATGTTGGAATTCCGCAATAATGAAGAGTTGACCATCCATTTCGACAGTCAGTCCGTTGCGAATGTCCGCCGTTGTCGCCATAGAGTTCTACTCCAACAGATGAATAGGCTCAACTAGAGAAAGGATTTGCAGAACAAGACCACCATGGCGAGCAGTCTCAGGTGCCAAGCCGTCGAAGAAACTCGGCCTCGCTCAGAATCGGAATCCCAAGTTCCACAGCTTTGTCATACTTAGAGCCGGGATTGGTACCGACAAGAACAAAGGAGGTTTTCTTTGACACGGATGAGGAAACACGGCCCCCTTGCGCGATAATCATTTCCTCAGCTTGCTCGCGAGTATGCTGCTGCAGAGCGCCCGTCAGCACGAAGGTCAACCCTTTGAACTTCTCGCCTTTTGGGCGTTGCCTCTCTGTCTTGGTCTGAACGCCTCCTGCATGCAGTTTTTCGATGATGCGCCGATTGCGCTTACTGTGAAACCATTCAGCGATCGAGCGAGCGATACGGGGGCCAACCTCCGGGACTGCCTGAAGCTCGTCAATAGTGGCATGGCTGAGCTCTGCAAGCGATTCAAACCGAAGCGCCAGCGTGCGTGCCGTGCCCTCACCAACGAAGCGGATGCCCAGGCCGAAAATCAGCCGCTCGAGTGGCCGGGTCTTTGCTTTCTTGATGCCTTCGAGAAGATTCTGAGCTGACTTCTCCGCGAAGCGTTCCAAGTTTTCGATTTGCGATTTCTTGAGTGAGAAGACATCCCCAATATCACGAAGCAGGCCTTTCTCATACAAGAGTTCGACCGTTTCTGCTCCAAGTCCTTCGATGTCCATCGCTATTCGGCACGCGAAATGCTCGATCTGTCGCTTCGCCTGTTCAGGACACTCCTCATTGGGGCACCGGGAAACCGCCTCTCCCTCTTCCTTGATCAACTGCGTGCCACATACAGGGCAAGCGGCCGGCATGTTGAAAGGTCGCGCGTTCTTGGGACGCAGTTCGGAGACAACTGCCACGACTTTCGGAATGACATCTCCGCCGCGTTCAAGGAGAACCGTGTCGCCTTCCCGGACATCAAGTCGCGCCACTTCCTCTTCGTTGTGGAGCGTTGCGCGCCGAATGGTGACGCCACCGAGCTCCACCGGCTCAAGATGCGCTACTGGCGTTAGAGCCCCTGTCCGCCCGATCTGCAGGTCAATTTTGGTCAAGCGTGTCCGAGCTTGCCGAGCGGAGAACTTGAAAGCAATTGCCCAGCGCGGCGCCCTTGCAGTCATCCCCAAAACCGCATGATCCTGCAAGCAATCTACCTTGACGACCACGCCGTCCACTTCAAACGGCAAGTCATCGCGCCGCTTCTCCCAGTGACGCCAGTAGTCCAGCACTTCATTCAAAGAACGGCATTTGCTCCAATGCGGACTTGTGGGGAATCCCAATCGGGTCAGAGTCTGCAGGTTTCCGCTTTGGGTTGCGTCAGGTGGCTGCCCATCCGCCGGTACATAGGCATAGCAGAAAATCCTGAGAGGTCGCGTCGTTACCAGGGCAGGATCAAGTAGTTTCAGGGAACCTGCCACCGAATTGCGGGGATTGGCGAAAGGTCTTTCGCCTGCCGCCTCACGCTCCGCATTGTAGGCATGAAACGGCTCTTTCTCCATGATGACTTCTCCGCGGACAAAGAGGCGCCCTCCCGGAACGCTGTCATCGCCCCTACCACCGATGCGTAACGGGAGCGACCGAATTGTGCGCAGGTTCTGTGTGATGTCGTCACCATTCTCGCCATCGCCGCGGGTAGCCCCGAGAACGAACAGGCCACGCTCGTAGTGGAGCAAGACGGCAACCCCATCGAATTTGAGCTCGCAGGTGTATTCAGGCTGTCGCCCCTCCAATCCTTCAACAACGCGACGGTGGAAATCGCGCACCTCCTCTCCACTGTAGGTGTTCTGTAAGGACACCAGAGGGAAGGGGTGGCGCACCGTCTGAAAGCCTTCCAGAGGCTGCCCGGCCACCCGTTGAGTAGGGCTGTAGGGAGTGACAAGCTCCGGGTGGGCTTCTTCGATATCCTGGAGTCGCCGAAAAAGGCGGTCATATTCTTGGTCCGAAATCTCTGGCTGGGCAAGGACATAATAAAGGTAGTCATGATGGCGGATCTCGGTCCGCAGGCGCTCGATCTCGGCGCGAGGGTCCACTCCCCTACTCATGAGCCTGTCTCATTGAAAAACAAAAGGATAGCAGGCATCCTTCCAAGTTCTTTACCACTATCACTCCAAAATTTACAAACTTTTCTATAAAATATCAACCCCTGAAGAAGGGATCGCCAATTTGTCCTCCAGGCGCATTTCATCCACAGGGAGTGGAAGAAACTCGGCCGCTTGTGGGACAATCCAGCCGCGGAGGCCTGGTCTGCGCTCAGCCAAGTCGTTCAGATCCAATAGGCCGTTTTCCGGCGGGCTCATCGGCTTCAGCCCCGTCTTGGAGAGAAGTCCCGGTGCCAGATCCGAAATGAAAGTGATGTCTGCTTTCTCTGTTTTCTCTTTTAGAGCCAAGGCGGTCTGGCCATTCAATGTGTAGCGGTGGATAAGCTCTTTAGCCATCTCGGCCGCCGTCGGGAATTCAAACCAGGGCATGAAGGTGGCAGAGCCAATCCCTTCGCCACATTGCGCAAAATAGATAAGCGCGCCTCCGCGTTCAACCAAGCGAAAAGCCCGATGCAGCCCCCGATGCGCCTGGATTAGGTTGCAGTCTCTGGGAGTCCCTCCTGCCGAAGCGATGACCAGCGGACGACGCTCGTTGACGATGGCGAGGTGCGTTCGATGATACACTTGGGCGAGCGCACGATGCGTCCCCACGATGTCACCCGCCGTGCACTCGACGACCTTCCACTCCTCATTTAGGATTACTCCCAAATAGAACACTCGCGGGCACAAGGATATCGCGTCATAGATGTCCTCGGCTACGGGATTGCCATCGAGGATTCCCTCTCGGCAATTGGGGTGAATGTGGCCGTTTTCGGCAATAGACAGCCGATGGTTCTGGAAAGTCGTATCCGCAGCGGTTAGGCCCGGAACGATTAGTTTTGGGCCGCCTCCAAATCCCGCAAGATAGTGATGCTGAACCGAACTGATAGCGATGATTGCCTTGGCATCGAGGAGTCTTGAGTTCAGGGCGACGCGAGTGCCTCGACGCGTTCTTCCGACTTCCTTAACATTCTTGGAATTAGCGTCGTGTTGGACAACGGGCCAGTGGTCGAATACCGGCGCTCCGATATGCCGCCTTAGGTTTTCGGAAGATGTAGCGGTATGCGTGCCGTTTGCGGTGATAATTCGGAAAGAAGAGCCAGAGCAGAAGCGCTGGACTTGCTCAATGACAACGGGCAAGATCTGGGGCAACGGACATGGCCGAGTCGTATCCGGCACGACAAGCAAAATGCTGGATTTGTTCTGGAGGTATTCCTCCAATCTTGGAAAGTCAATAGGATTCTCGAAAGCGCGGTCAATCTTGTCGCGAAGAGACAGCCGTGAAGGCGGAATCAGCGGTGGAGAGAGGATTTGCAAATGCCCTTCTTGCGGCAGAACAAGTTCGAGAAAACGGCTTCCATAGGGGATTTTCATGCAGCTAATTTACGAATATCGCAGCAATAATGTCAAATGAACCTCATGAAATTCCTTGCATTTGCCCCACAAAGTGCCTATATTATAGCATAGAAAAACGCAGAAAAAGGAATTTTGCACTGATATTCGTTTTTCTCATATCCGTCAGCATTTCGGCCGCGGCCAGTCTTTTTCTCCTTGTCGGTATCCTTCTTAACCGACGCCATCGAGGACGGACGACTACTCTGCCTTCTATTGCGGTCATCGTTGCGGGCCGCAACGAGAGCGCTACGATAGAGCGTTGTCTGCGAAGTGTCCTTGCACTCGACTATCCGCCGGAGCTCATTGAGCGCTACTATGTGGACGACGGTTCGACAGATGGTGCAGACGCTATTGCGCTTGGAGTCTCCCGAGCGTCCGGAGGTATGCTTAGAGTTCTGCAGGCCCCGCCAAACCTTGACGGTTTAGGGCCAAAGAAAAACGCCCTTCGCGCTGCAATTGAAATCACAGGAGCTGACCTCGTGCTTTTCACAGACGCAGATGCCGAGGTTCCGCGTGGATGGGCCAAAGCCATCGCGCAGCGATTCGGGCCTCGTGTTGGTGCTGTCGCGGGTCTCTTCACTCCAGACAAACCAAATGGAACAGGAGAGCGCCTGTATCGGCTCGAGCGACTCATGCATGGCGCGATCTCAGCAGGCTGCATCGGTTGGGGTTATCCTTCTTCGGTTTGTGGGGCGAATTTCTCCTATCGGCGTCAGTGCTACGAAGACCTCAGAGGGTTTGCTCGAGCCCAAGCACAAGCGGGCGACGACGACCTCATGGCGCAGGCAATCGGGCGCAAGGGTTGGCAGGTTCGATTCGCGACGGGTGCAGA
Source organism: Candidatus Puniceispirillum sp. (assembly GCA_020724065.1). Lineage (GTDB taxonomy): Bacteria > Electryoneota > RPQS01 > RPQS01 > DYHQ01 > DYHQ01. Next base: position 25,318 of record DYHQ01000014.1, read on the forward strand.
TTCGACCGTCCGCGACTTGAGGTTCCCATCATGGCATGAATTCGAAGGTGCGAAGAGGCGCCATCAATCCACCGCTCGGCTATATCCACCAGGTTGGTTAATGTTTTTCTGGATAACCTTGGCTGCCCAGGTGGGGTATCTCGGCGGTTGGGTTCATGCTTGTTCTGAACTGTCAGCATTTCCAGTTGTTCTGGCTGGTTCCTTGGTTCGAGTCCTTTGTGACTACTTTCTCTTGGCGGCGCTCGCTCGGTCCTGCCTGCTTGAGGACTGGAGGCGCGGCTTTCTCTTGGGTGAAGTGCTATTGCCCTTCTATTTGCTCTTGCAACCATTTCTCGCTTTGAGCCAGCGCTTTGTGTGGAAGCAGCGCGTTTTGACTGTGAAAACAACTCATCCCGTCGGATGCCAGGAATCGTGATGTCCAATTCTGCTCATATCCTCGAGAGTGTCCCTGGCGAGTCTCTCGGTGCGAGTGCCTCATCAATGCCTCTCTGTCAGAAGAGCTCAAGAAGGCAGCGCTGGTGGACGATTCCGCTACGGTTGATTTTGACCGGTGCTGTTGTAGGGCTTCTCCTGTGGCAGATCCCGTGGCGGAATGTCATTTCGTCGGCTGCGAGCATGCGACCACAGTATCTCATCTGGGCGATTCTCCTTTGGTTACCGGCGCACGCATTCCAATTTGCGCGCTGGGCTATCCTTGCAAAACATGCGGGAAAAGAAGCCACATGGGCCGACATCTTCCGCAGCTACTGGGTTGGATTCACTCTGGCCGTGGTGACGCCGGGGCGAATCGGTCAATTTGCACGATGCTTCGGGCTGAAGGTGCCTGTCGCTCGAGCTATTGGAGTCAGCTTGTTGGAACGCTTCTACGCCACGATTGTTCTGAATGGAGCAGGCCCTCTGGCTTTGGCATTGATGATCCTTGGTGGTGCATTCCTGCCCGCCGGAGTTTGGCGCGCTCCATTGGCATTGTGCCTCTGCCTCATTGGGTTGGGAGTGCTTTTTCTCGGCATCGTTCCTCGCGCTCTCCTCCCCACTCTTCTATGGATTGTGCGCCGCCTCCCTCTTAGCGAGAAGCTTGGGCGGATTGTGGGCGTTCTCGACGGTCTGCACGGCAGGCTGACGCTAATTCTCTTGGCTCTTTCCCTTCTATCAACCGCAGTCGCTTTGCTCCAATTCGTCATTCTGCTGTGGGCGATGGGCATTACGCTTCCCCTGGGCGTGGGCATGCTCGCGGTCATGGTCAATTTTTTTCTCAAAGCGAAC
>DYHQ01000131.1 GCA_020724065.1 Candidatus Puniceispirillum sp.
CGCCGTTGGATCTTGGAACATCAGGAAGCCGAACGCATCCGCACCGGCATTCCGTCTCTCAAAATTTCCTACAACAAGGTCTTCGGCTACTATATCGAAATCACTAATGCTCACAAATCACGTGTCCCGTCGAACTACATTCGCAAACAAACACTGGTTTCGAGTGAGCGCTATGTCACACCGGATCTAAAAACATGGGAAGAGAAGATTCTTTCGGCTGAAGAGAAAATCGGGCGGCTCGAGGCCGAAATTTGGAATGGCGTTCGCGCAGAAATTGCCTCGCATGCGGCACGCATCATGGAAATCGCACGAGGCATGGCGGAGCTTGATGTCTATGTGGCGCTGGCTCAAGTGGCGCGAGAGAAGGATTATGTACGGCCGGAAATTCATAGCGGTTCTCGGTTGGAGCTCATTCAATGTCGCCATCCGGTTGTGGAGTTGTTGCTTTCGCCGGGCCAGGGATTTGTTCCCAATGACATGGAAATGGACGGCGAGGCCTTTCAGATCATGATTCTGACGGGACCGAACATGGCGGGTAAGTCCACTTACTTGCGGCAAGTGGCGCTCTGCGTGTTGATGGCGCAAGCAGGCTCGTTCGTCCCTGCCAAGCGTGCCCGGATTGGCATTGTGGATCGTATCTTCACTCGGGTTGGAGCTGGCGACAATTTGGCTGGAGGCGAGAGTACTTTTCTTGTGGAAATGACCGAAGTTGCCAACATCCTGCGCAACGCGACAACGCGCAGTCTCCTGTTGCTCGATGAGGTCGGACGAGGCACTTCCACTTATGACGGGATGGCGCTCGCCTGGTCGGTCACGGAATACCTTCACGAAATCCGCGAACTCGGGGCGAAGACCCTGTTTGCCACGCATTATCATGAACTTAATCGCATGGCTGAGACCTTCGAACGAATCCGAAACTACCGAGTCGAAGTTGAAGAATGGGGGGATCGTATCGTTTTCCTGCACCGGATTGTGCCGGGAGGCTGCGATAGGAGCTATGGCATCGAGGTCGCGAGGCTGGCAGGCCTGCCTACCAAGGTTACAGTGCGCGCAAGACAACTTCTGCCCGAATTTGAGGCACCGAGGGCGGGGATTGCAGCGCCTCCTCCAGCAGATAACTCGCGTCCTGTATTACAGTTAACCCTGTTTGAACCGGAGGCACAAAGACTCCTGGATGCCCTCCGAAATCTGAACTTAGAGCAACTTAGCCCACGCGAGGCTCTCAATAAACTTTTTGAACTGAAAGAATTAGCTATGGGGAATGGCGCCTCAAATTCTCAAAGAGGCCTTGACTCTTAGATTGCTTTTCCTTAAATTTATTAAGATTAGCCGGGACTGACCCACCATGTACCTCTTCAGCAGAAAGACAACCAAGCAGATCGCAGCGGTGATCTTGAGTCTGTCCATTATTGCGGGCGCGGCTCACGCAGGAGTAACAGTGGTCGGGCGATATGCAGGCGAATTCCTTGACCTCGGAGCCGATGCAAGATCGCTCGCTATGGGGGGAATCGGTGTCGCTTTTCCCAATGAAGCGACCGCGGGCTATCACAATCCGGCGCGGCTCGCATGGGCACAACGGAATGCGGCTGAATTCATGCACGCCTCCTACTTTGATAACAGCTACACTTATGATTTCCTTGGTTTTGCCAGACCCTACAAGAAAAAAGCCGCGATAGGAATCACCATCCTCTATGCGAGAGTTGATGACATTCCGCTGACGGCTCTGCAGGACCCCGCAAGACCTCTCGGAGACGACAATCGCGTGGTCATTCGCAAGATGTCAAGCGACAATGAATTGGCGCTCATGATGTCTGCGGGCATGCCGTTTCGCTGGGGATGGAGGTGTGGCGGCAGCGTGAAGCTGCTGTACAAGGGCGTCGCGGAGAAATCGGCTTATGGCGTCGGATTCGATGTCGGCTTGGCGCGTGAGCTTGGGCAACATGCCGCAATTGGTTTTGCGGTGCGCGACTTGACCGGCAGCGCTCTGGCTTGGACGACAGGCCGAACCGAGATTATTCCGCCTTCGATTCTTGCCGGAGGTTCATGGGGGATGGGGCTTCCGAGTCTGCGTGCGGACCTGCGCGTCATGGCGGATCTGCAGGGCCGATTTGAGAGTCGCGGCGAGGCGGAAGTCATTGATGCGGGAGTTATGAGCATCGAACCTCGGTCAGGCGTAGAATACTTGATTTCGAAAGTGTTGGCGTTGCGAGGCGGCCTGTTGGGCGATAACATCACAGCAGGCGCGGGAATTTCTGTCTCATCGGTGACTCTTGATTATGCGTTCCAGCCACACGAAGAATTGGGCAATACGCATCGGGTTTCGATAGGTTTGAGTTGGAAGTAGCCAAATGACAGTAAGCCAGAAGAAACACTCTGATGGTGAGAGAATGCTAAGAAGGGCCGAAGAGTTGGACACCTTTTGGGCTTACAATGTGGCGGAGTTACCCAAAGACAGTCAACTGCTACTTCTTGATAATGTTCAATTCATCTATGAATTGGCATTGGCTCAGCTCGAATTGCAGTCTCACGGGACACAGTTTGAAGTAACCAATGGACTTAGAGAGTTCAGGCTATCCAGTACACAGGACGAAGAGAAACTAAGAAGAAAATTGGCTTACTTCAAGGCCGTAAGGGGCAAATATACAGACTATTTTCAGATTATCCAGAAGAACAGAACAAGGTCTGTAAACCAATATCTCACTCACTGGATCTATCCTTACAAGGGTAAATTTCATCCCCAAATGATTCGAGCCCTTCTCAATATTATTGGGCTTGAGCGAGGAGATACGGTCCTCGACCCATTTGTTGGGAGTGGAACTACGGCGGTGGAGGCGCAACTGCTGGGAATAAATTGCATTGGCATTGACATATCTCCGCTTTGTGTTCTCCAGAGCAAGGTAAAGGCGGAGTCTATAGATGTCTTGCCACAGATCGCAGAATGGAAAGATGAAATCACAAAGAGAACAAAACCGTCTTTGCTAAATCCTGAGAAACAAACTCTTGATCATGCCATCGATTCAATTCCGGAAGAGAAGGTGAGGAATTTCTACAAGATGGCGAAACTCGTTGCTGTAAGTGATAATGCTAGACGGGGGCGAGAATTTGAAAGCGCCTTCTTGAGGAATCTGGAACTTATGATCTCTTCCGTTAGTGACTATGCCCAAATAGTGGAAGAACTCGATCTAAAACTGGGGAGGGTGGACATAGAAACTGGCGATTCGAGAGCGTTGCCTTTGTCCGATGCAAGTGTTGATGGCATAGTTACATCTCCTCCTTACTCTATTGCTTTGGACTATGTTTCAAATGATGCGCACGCCTTGAATGATTTGGGTTACGATCTTGCCGAGATTAGAGAGGAGTTTGTCGGGGTAAGAGGCAAGGGACAAATGAGAATTAAGCTCTATAACGAAGATCTGAAAAACAGCCTGAAAGAAATGCTTAGAGTTCTCAAGCCAAGAAAATGCGCTATGATCATTCTCGGTAACGCGACATACATGGAGCAGGAAGTAAAAACTGTTGAATTCACCATAGATCAAGCCACCAAGATCGGATTTAAGTTGATCAAGAATGTAGACAAGATCATCTTCGGGCTATACAACGTAATGCAGAAAGAGAACATTTTAATATTCTTCAAGGATTAATCAATGCAATAGCAGGAAATCAAATGGTCAAGGAACCCAACGGAACACTCGAATGGGACGCAGCGGAAGTAGCTCGAGCATTGAAAATCACTCCTGAAGATGTGCGAGAATATTTTACTGATGGTCGGCGCGTGTCATTCATTCTGGAAAGACGAATTGCTCGTGAAGTATTGAAAGGTACTCTGTCTCCCAGCGAAGGTGCAGGTTTTGACATAATAGACTCACGCAGCGGGAAATGGGAAATTCGAAGTATTTCGCGGGATGGAGCGTATTTCTGCCCCAGCTATATGGTTGGTTCGGGCCGAAGCTTTGATGAGCACGGTTTCCTAAATAAGCTTTCAGAAATTGAAGGATATATTCTCGCAGACATAGAATCGTTTCCCAACGTACCATTCTGGATTATCTCTTCAGAAACCGTTCAAAGTCTCTGGAATGATAGAAAATTGGGGAAGACAACGCACATTTCACGTCGCAAGGCGTTGGAACTTTTGACAAAATAAGAGAGCAATAGTGTTCCGCGCTGGATTCTCGGCTGTTCTGCAATCTTTCTCCTTGATTCATGGTGGAGGAGAAAGGAAGCGATTGGATCGGACAGCATTCCACCCATATGTTGCCTCTCTTATGCTGAAGGCATGATTACATCTCATGCAAGAAAATAGCATCTACTCCATGACCGGATTCGGGCGGGGGGAAGCCGAAGAAAGCGGCGTCCGCGTCACTGCGGAGATTCGCAGTCTGAATAATCGCTATTTCGACTTCATGCAACGAGCGCCGCGGTCACTGCAAAATTACGAATCCGAGCTGCGCGAGCTGTGTCGGCGTCATGTCGAGCGCGGACGGCTGACGCTGCTTCTCACGGAGACTCGCTCAGCGTCCGCTCCTCCTGCAGTTCAATTCGACTCGAATCTCGCTGCGAATTACGCAAGACAACTCGAATCACTGAGCGAATCACTCGGTCTGAAAGACGAGGTGAAGCTCTCGCATTTGCTCGCTTTCCCCGAACTTCTTGCGCCTGCAGGAGATACGGAACTGAGTCAACTCATGCTTCGTTTGGCAACGGCGGCGACGGAGAAGGCACTGACCGAGTTGCAGAAGATGCGTGCAGCCGAGGGACAGGCGCTCGCCGCCGATATGAAGAGCCGATTGGAGTTCATCGGCCAAACTACAGACGAAATCGAACAATATCAGAAAACGCTCCCCGCGCGCACGCTCGAGAAAATGAAGGAGCGGCTTGGGCGACTTTCGTTGCCCGACAATTTCGACCCTTACAGGCTTGAACTTGAGCTGGCGCTGCTCGTGGACCGAATGGACATCACCGAGGAGTGCGTACGACTGCGCAGCCATTTGACGCAGAGCTTGGAAACGCTGCAGTCGCCTCCGGCGGGCGCGGGGAAACGGTTGGGATTTCTTTTGCAGGAGTTGAACCGCGAAGCGAACACGATTGCATCGAAGACGGCTTGCCTTGATATATCGCGTCTGACAGTTCGCATCCGCGAGGAGATTGAAAAGCTGCGGGAACAGGTGCAGAACATTGAGTAAGCGCGGGCGACTTTTGATTTTTTCTTCACCGTCGGGCGGCGGCAAAACGACGGTCATTAACGCCCTGCGCGAACGCCATCCGGACTGGGGCTATTCGGTTTCGGCCACGACGCGCGCCATGCGACCCGGCGAAATTGACGGTGTGAACTACCATTTCATTACGCGCGAAGAGTTTCAGAAAAAAGTCGCCGCGAGCCAGTTTCTCGAATGGGAAGAGGTTCACGGGTATCTCTACGGGACGCTGAAGGATATGACCTTGCGCCGCCTCGAAGCGGGCGAAACGCTCTGTTTTGATTTGGATGTGAAGGGTGCGCTGCATCTGAAAAGCTTGATGCCGGAAGCTGTGCTCATTTTCTTGGAGCCGCCGTCGCGTGAAGTGTTAATTCAGCGCCTGCGTTCGCGCCTGAGCGATTCATCGGAAGAAATGGCCCACCGCCTCGAGCGTGTGGAGATGGAATTGACCCTCGCGCCGAAGTTCGATATTCGCGTGGTGAATGACTCGCTGGAGAGAGTTGTCACTGAACTTGATGGCGAGTTCCGAAAATAGCCTAAGGTAGTATAATAATTCACCGTGCCGTTTCCAAGAAGATTTGCTTGTTGCGACATACTCAGGATTAGGCAGGACGCAAACCCCTTTTGGGAGGCAAGGGGAGCCATGCGGAATGCGTAGCGCCCAGCTTGCTGGGCTCTGTGGGAGTTTCCGACCCGCATGTGCCATCGCAGTTGCAGAAAGACAACACCGCCCGGATTAGGAGACATTGTCGTAAGATCTCATGGCCCAGCAAGCTGGGCGCTACGACTACTTTGTGTTTGATGGAATTCATGAATGCGATGCAATACGCCCCCATCGGCATCATTCATTCGCCCTTCAAAGAACCAGAGGGGACGCCGATACAGACGAAGGGTGGAAAGGGAGTTGAAGGAACGGTTGAGGTTTTGCCGGAGTATGTGGAAGGCTTGAAAGACCTCGAAGGCTTTTCGCATATCGTGCTCGTCTTTCACTTTCATTTGACGAAAGGATATTCCCTGCAGGTCAAACCCTATTTGGATGAGAAAGAACACGGCGTCTTTGCCACGCGGGCGCCGTCACGGCCAAACCCCATCGGCATTTCCATCGTGCGGCTCGAGCGAATTGATAGGAATGTGCTACCTATTCGTGATCTTGATATAGTCGATGGAACGCCCCTTCTGGACATCAAGCCCTATGTGCCCGAAATGAATGCGAGCGAAGTCGAAAGAATCGGTTGGCTCGAAGGGAAAGCGAAGAAAGTCGAGGAAACCACGGATGACGGGCGGTTTGTGAGGTGGTAAAAGGGAGACTCTCGAAATGAAAAAGAGAAATCTTGGCTATCTGGGGTTGTTGGGATTCTTGGGAATGTTGGGTTCGATTACAGGCATCCCGGAACTCTATGGACTTTATGGTCTGTTCGGCTTTTATGGGTTCTTTGGCATGCGAGATTGACCGTTGCAGAGAACTATGAAGCAATTCCGGTACGAGGCAAT
>DYHQ01000132.1 GCA_020724065.1 Candidatus Puniceispirillum sp.
AAATAAATAATTTTCAAGGATAAACATTGAGACAGCTGTGGTGTGTCACCCGCCCGGCGATTGGTAATGCACTTGTCTTATGAAAATGGCATTATCTATCTTTTGCCAATAAACCGCCCCGCCTGTATATCTGCATCTGAATATCGGAAAAAGGCGTGCCTTGAACCGTCTTATTCTTCCCTAAAAGCTCGATGACGCCTGTCCCGAGATCCGCACGGATTCTATCGCCATCCTTCAATCCTTCTCCAAGCAGGTCAGCCACGAGAATCGGCAAGGCGGCATTGATGGCGTTTCGCTCATAGATAGCGCCGAAAGAGTGCGCAATAATTACGGCAATGCCAAGACTCAAGAAACAATCCACCGCCTGCTGCCGGGAAGAACCCGCGCCGAAATTCTTGCCTGTGATGATGATGTCGCCGGGCCGCGCGTTCTTCGCAAAATGTTCCCATCCTTTCATATTGCCGAAAGCGAACTGTCCCATTTGCGCTCGGTCAGTGATGGTCAAATGACGGTTATGATAAATCATATCCGTGTCAATATTGTCTATGGGAACAACCCCCACGCGCCCTTCAACTACCGTCGGTCTTGTCGCCATTTCCGATGGCGCTGCTGCAATGCCCTTAGCCGAATGAACAGCCGCCTTGAGTCTCTCGAAAACTGCCGCTTCTGCAGGAATATTTCCCGCAGAGCAAATCACGCCCGCGATTGCCGAAGCAGCGACGGTCTGTGGTGAAGCCAGATAGACTTCCCCTTTTCCCTGTTTTCCCGCGAAGTTGCGATTGCCAGTGCTGATGGTGACTTCCCCGGGGCCGTTCTGGCCGATTTGCCCCGCGGCGCATCCCGCGCAGCCCGCATTTCCCACCAGAGCGCCAGCATCTTTGAAGACTTCCAGAAGGCCGCTGTGAAGAATCTGCCGCCATACATCATCGGTGGCCGGGACGATTTTATAGACGACGGCGGGAGCAATCTTCCGTCCTTTCAGAATATCCGCGACAGCCTCGAAATCGGAAAGGCGCCCATTTGTGCAAGAGCCGAAGAACGCCGAATCAATCTTGCGACCCGCAACTTGCGAAACCGGAACGACATCTTCCGGATGTCCCGGCCTTGACACGAGCGGTTCAAGACCGCTGATATCTATCTCAAAGATTTCTTCATAGTGAGCATCCGAATCGGCATAGACGGGTTCAATAGTTTTCTTGGAGACTTTTCGGCAATAGTCCATGACCGCTTTGTTGGGCGGAAATAGTGCGATAATTGCCCCCATTTCCGTCGCGAGAGACGCAATCGTAATCCGCCCGTCCACACCGAGAGCGTCCACATAATCGCCATAGAATTCAGCCGAATATCCCAACAGACCGTTGGCTCCGAAGAAACGAAGACATGCCAAACCGACATCTTTGGGGGTGGCCCAAGGGCCCGGCGCGCCTTTAAGCATGACTTTTGCCGACGGAGGGACTTTGTACCAAACCCTTCCCAAAGCGAAAGCCGCCGCAATGTCTTGGTCCCCCATTCCTTGACCGAAGGCTCCGATAGCCCCCAAAATATTCGCATGGGAATCGGTCGAAACGAAAGTCGAACCCGGAACGACAAGACCTCGGTCTATCGCCAGATGCGTTCCAATGCCGCTGTCAATATCATAGACGGGGATGCCCGTTTCGCGGGCAAAAAGACGGCAGATGTGTTGATTCGATGCGTAGCTTTGGTCTGAGCCTCCCGGATTGCAATCGAAGGTGAAAACAGTCTTCGATACATCCGCAATTCCGAGGCCGCTGTCGCGCAAATTCTTGACGACATTCGCTCCGCCGAAATCGCGCGCCGCACGCACATCTATCTCGACATCGCAGATGTCTCCCGGCGCGACCTCTCGCCCGCCATGGCGCTCAATTATTTTCTCAATTATCGTCTTCGGCACGGTCGGTTGCTTCGATAGTAAACTCACAGAGGTCGTATAGTTCAATTTCCTTCGCATGTGAAGGGAATCGAATCATGGACTGATTTGAAGCATCTTGGAACTGCCATTCTCGTTAGGTAGGTGAAAGCAAACTCCCTCTTGCTTTCCAGTAAACGACCCCTTTTTTAAACCTATCTCTAAATAGATTTCCTCTGCGACGCAGCCACGACGGTGAGGCTGGCGTCAAAATGGTTCCCCTTTCATTCCCGAACAAACAGTCCAGAGTGTCTTTCCGGCGCAAGTAGTCCAGAGTGTCATTCCCGCGAAAGCGGGAATCCACAACGGAAACCCACTATGCCTATATTTTGCCTTCGCCAAAGCGGGGAACCCTCTGTATCGGAGTGATCAACGATCAAACAAGTGTATGAACATAAGAACTAAAAAGAGAACCGATGATAGAGGGATTCATATTGTGACTTGGTAGAGAGTGGATTCCCGCTTTCGCGGGAATGACAACCATTAGTGATGGGAAAAACGCCATCAGTGGTCGGACAGGGGAGAGGTCCTTTTCCCCCCTGCTCGCGCGGGGGCAAGGGGGTCTTCGTGAAATCCTCACTCCAACCCAAGCTCGCCCACCTTCTCTTCCACCGCTTTCAAAATCGTGTTCTCTCGAATCAGGGCGGCTATCCTGTTAATATCAGGATAAAGTACACGGTCATCTTGAAGATGAGGAACATGACGGCGAATGACCTCATAGGCAACACGGGTGCCCTTTCCGGGTTTCAAAGGTTTGCGAAAATCGACGGCCTGTGCCGCCGACATCATTTCAATGGCCAAGACGGCGCGGACATTCTTCAGAATTTCCCGGCACTTTCGCACGGCAATCGGCGTCATAGCGACATGGTCTTCTTGATCAGCCGAGACGCTGATGGAGTCCACCGTCGCCGGATGTGCAAACACTTTGTTTTCGCTGACGAGAGCAGCCGCCGTGTATTGGGCTACCATGAGTCCGCTATTCAGTCCGCGCCCTTCAACCAAAAAGTCGGGCAGCCCGCTTAGCGCGGGATTCAGCAGACGATTCGTGTGGCGCTCGGACAGATTGGCGACTTCGCTCATCGCGATAGCCAAGAAATCCATGACCATGCCGATGCACTGCCCGTGGAAATTTCCTCCCGCGAGGTGGACATTGTCCTCGGGGAAGAAGAGCGGATTGTCAGCCGCTGAGTTCATTTCGATGGCGATTTGACTCGTGGCATAGTGCCATGCGTCCACGCTCGGTCCCAAAACCTGCGGAGTGCAGCGCATCGAATAGCCGTCTTGTACTTTCCCGGATTTCTCGGCAATGATTTCGGAATCCGCCATGAGCGTGCGCAGGTGCTTGGCGACCAGATTCTGCCCGCGATAGGGTCGCACAGCATGAAGGCGCGCATCATAAGCTTTGGGAACACCTTTCAAAGCATCAATGGTCATGGCGGAAGCAATGAAAGCGTTTTTCAGCAGTCGCCGCGCATCCGTCAAAAGCAGCGCCGCTTCGCCGGTGCACATCTGACTTCCGTTGATAAGTCCCAAACCTTCCTTGTAGGTCAAATCAATGGGTTTCATACCGGCCCGGCGCAGGGCTTCCTTTCCGGGAAGTCGTTCTCCCTGATAGAAAGCTTCTCCTTCACCCAAAAAGACGACCGCAAGCTGGCTGAGTGGGCTCAAATCTCCGGATGTTCCGAGCGAACCTTTTTCATAGACGACGGGATAGAGATTGGCGTTCAAGGCATCCACAAAAACTTGCGCTGTCGAGAGGCGTACGCCGGAGTAACCTTTTGCCAAGGTGTTCGCGCGGCACAGCATGGCCGCTCGAACCGCTTCCTCCGGCTGAATGTCGCCCGTTCCTGCAGCGTGGCTGTAGATAATGCGGCGCTGAAGTTCGACGCTGTCCTCTGGCTTAATCCGAATCCGGGCAAATTCGCCGATGCCCGTCGTTACGCCGTAAATCGCCGCCCCGGAATCCACCAACTTCTGAACAACCTCGCGGCAGCGTTCAATATTCCGTTTCCCTTTCTCGGAAAATTCAACCTTGGCCCGATGGCGTGCGACATCCTCAACCTGTTCGATGGTCAGACTTTCGCCGTCGAGGTAAATCGTCATATTTTTGTCCTTTGTGTTCTCAAATCAGGAGGTTACTTTTTGGCGGCAAGAATGTCGCACAGATGGCGCTCAATTTCGCTGGCCGCGGCCGCTTCCGTATTCACGCTGTAGAAAGGCGCAAGCGAAAGCAGTCTCTCAAAATGGCGTCTCTGAACAGACAGCCGTTCCTGCGTTTGCCCCAGCAAATGAGGATTGAAGAAGGGAAGCGAGCGCGCACCGGGGCCGGCCCCTCGTTCAAGAACCCACAGCGCTTCTTCGGCATTCAAACGTTTGATGGGAGGAGCAAAGCCTTCGCGCTGAAAATGAATCAACGCTCGCAGCCGCGTCCGCTTGATATGTTTCTCGGTTCCACCAATCCAATACGGGTCCAGCATCGCATAGGAATTGTCGGCGCCGGTGAAACAGTAGGGAGCTCCTCGGTCGAGGACGCATTCTTCGCTGCGCAGGCAGCGCTCATCGGTGCAATCTTCTTTGTGCGTTACCACATTCTCACATCTTGAACGCGCGAACAGCGGTTCCAGCTCCGGCATTTTCTCGACGAGATTTGTCTTCATAAAGAACTTGCGCTCCGCGGTTTCTGCAAACACCTCTCGCCTCCCGAAACGCAGGAAGATTGTATCATCCGACACCAATCGAGTGTGCTCGCGCCTCAGAAGCCGCGCAAGCTGCCCGACCTTGCCTGTGCCGGACGCTCCAATCAGAACAATTCCATTGCCCTCGAAATCCACGCAAAAGCCGCGCAAGAGGTGAAGGTCGGTCTGATGACTGATGGCATCGGCGACCATGCCGATGGCCAGACTTCGCAATTGCGCATAATAGGCGGATTTGAACAGCAGCGCCGTCCGCGTTTCCGCATGGTAGTAAGCCCGAGGTTCGCGGCCGGGAATCCAACCGACGGCGTAAATCGTGCCATGAGGTTCGATGTCCGCCTCAAGTTGAGCAGGATAGAAGTTCTCGAACCAGAAATCATAAAGATGTCGGTGATTCGTGCGAAGCTGAATCACAAGCCCCGCGATGTTCACATTCCATTCAAAGTAATTGTCATACGAAAGATGCGCGTCCGCCTCCGCTACGAGCGCTTCCCGCATTTCGGGCGTCACGGAGGTTTCCGTTTCGACGAACGAACGAACCACCGTCTGGGTATTCGCCAATTCGACCTGAACGACTCTCTTAGGCGTTTGCAGCCGGGCCACGGCATCAATAACCCGCTCCATACCTTCTTCGATTCGTTCGAGAGATGTCGCATAAGAGAACCGCAGGAACTTGTCATCCCCAAAACCATCGCCGGGAACGACCGCGACATGCGCGTGCTTCAGAAGGTAGAAGGCCAGACCGTGCGAGTTCCGCACAAGCGTCCCATCATACTCCTTGTTGTAGTAGGCCGAGAAATTCGGGAAAAGATAAAAGGCGCCTTTGGGTTGGTAACACGAAACGCCCGGAATAGAGCGCAGTTTGAATAGCATCGTGTCGCGGCGCCGTTGAAATTCGGAGACCATGCGAAAGATTTCGCTTTGCGGGCCGAGCAGAGCTTCGAGGCTTGCCATCTGCGCCACCGAATTGGCGTTCGAGGTGCTATGACTTTGCACGGCGCTCATTCCGCCGATGATTTCCTTCGGCCCGATCGCCCAGCCGATTCTCCAGCCCGTCATCGAATAGGCTTTGGACACGCCGTTGATGAGAATAGTGCGCTCTTTGACTTTCTCTCCTAACGAAGCGATACTGCAGAAGCGGAACCCGTCATAGACGAGCTTCTCGTAAATCTCATCGGCAATGATGTAGAGTCCTTCTTGAACCGCAATTTCAGCAAGCTCGGCAAGTTGTTCGCGTTCATACGCGGCGCCCGTCGGATTGGAAGGATTATTGATAATGACGGCTTTGGTGTTCGAGGAAATCGCCGCTTTGAGCTGGTCGGGAGTCATGCAGAAACCGTTTTCTTCCGTCGTTTGCACCAATACCGGCTGCCCCTTCGCCAAACTGACCATCGGCGGATATGACACCCAATAAGGAACAGGGATAATGACTTCATCGCCTTTGTTCAGCAACGCCGTGCACAGACTGGCGAGGCAATGCTTCGCGCCACACGAGACGATGACCTGATCAGGCGAATAGGTGAGCTGATGGTCTTCGTGAAGTCGGCGGCATATCGCCTGGCGCAGCTCAAGGATGCCTTCGTTGAGGGTGTATTTTGTGAAGTCTTCGTCAATGGCGCGCTTGGCGGCCTCTTTCACATTATAGGGAGTCGGGAAATCCGGCTCACCGACACTGAGGTCAATGACATCAATCCCCTCAGCCTTCAACGCCTTCGCTTTGGCGCTGATGCGCAGCGTGGCGGAGGTACCTATGCGTTGTATGCGGTCAGCCAGCATGAAAAATCCTTAATATGACCCCCGATACTTTACTACGGCCATCTGACACTCCATTGAAGTGATTTCAGACGACCCCCCTATCCCCCCGCGGGCAGGGGGGAATAGCAGTCTCCCCCCATTCTATAGGGGGATATAGAGCCTATCTTGAAATAATACTTGACAGGGAGGAGCAGTTTTTCGTATCTTCGAG
>DYHQ01000133.1 GCA_020724065.1 Candidatus Puniceispirillum sp.
TCGGCATGTCAGGTTTGTGACACCTGTCCCGCCATTCCTTTCAAACCAATCCAGCGAGTGATTGCATCGTGTCTGCTCCGGTACAAGCCAGGAAACGGGGGATTATATCACCGAATCCGAGGTCGGAGAAGTTCGCCGCGAATCTGGCACGGATACGAGAAGCCATCACAAGGGCCGGTGATCTGCCAACGCTTCCTCAAGTCGTCGTTGAGGTTTCCAGATTGGCGACGAATCCGGTGACCGCCATGGGTGACCTTGTGAGAGTGCTTCGCAACGACCCGTCTCTGACAGCGAAAATACTCCGCGTTGCCAATTCCGCGTTCTATGGAATGTCAGGGCATGTCGAGTCTCTGAACGCCGCTCTGGTTGTTTTGGGAATGCGAGAATTGATGCACCTCGTTACCTGTATTTCCGTCTTCCGTGCCTTTCCCACAAGGGCTGGGCGACCCACCTTTGATCGGAAAGCCTTCTGGATACATTCAGCCGGATGCGGCGAAATCTCCCGGAGCCTCACGCAGCGGCTCAAGCTCCGTTTCCATTCGACTGAGTTCACGGCGGGGCTTCTGCACGACCTCGGCAAAATCATTCTCGATCAATATTTCCACGATGATTTCATGGAAGCATTGAAGCTTTCCTATGCCGAAGAGCTCTCCATGATTGAGGCGGAAGAACGCGTGTTCGGCGTCAATCATGCCGAAATCGGATTGTGGTTGGCGGGAATGTGGAACTTGCCGACGGCCATTTGTGATGCAATCACCTATCATCATGCTCCGGTGAATGCCCCTCGCGAGAGTCAATCCCTTGTCGCGATCATCCATTTGGCCAATAACCTGTGCCAGCACGCCGGAATTGGTTTCTCGGGAAACAAAGTCGGCGAAGACATCACCGACGGGGCCGCTTGGAAAATCCTCGTGCAAATGAATCGGGGGATTGCGCAACTGGACATGAACCAATTCATGCTAGAAGTTGAAGACAACATCGCACGTGCTCGCGAGTTCGTGAGTATCGCCTCGGAATGATTGGCAGAAATTCTGAACCAGACGAGAAAAGCGGCCTTTCGGTCGCTTTTTTGTTTGGTCATTCTTGATGAAAAGGCTACGGCTGGACTTCCTCACCGGCCAGTTTGCGCAGGGCTTCATAGAGGCGACTGTGAGCAATCAGACACCGCGCGTACTCAACCTCACACGGCTTCCCCTTGGCCCGCATAATCTCCGCCAGCGCCTTCTTCTCGCCCTTTGACCATTTCTTCAAATCTGGAATCAAACCAAACAGGAGCGCCAATCGCCGGAAGCTCTCCTGCTCGTCCGGCGGCCAAGTCGTCCACTGTGGCACGCTCAGGAGGGCAGCCAACTTGCGAGTCGCCGCTCGCGTCGCTGCCACATGGTCACCATGATGGTGTTCGGCAATGTGCCTTGTGACGGCCAAACCCAGTTTGCTGAGTGAAAGCTCTTTGTAGGATTCGGCTTTGGGATTCAGGCATAGATACATATCGCTGAGTGCCAAGCGCCGAAGTGTTCGCCTCGGTGTGCGATAACGGCGCTCCGCTTGAATCATCGCAAATTCTTCCTCGGCCAAGCGAGCCACTTTCGCATCAAAGGAACGAAAACCCTGCTTATAGTAGAACCAATAGGCTCCCGCCGCAAGACCTTCTTCATTTTCATGCCCGACCTGATAGCGCCGCAGCAGGAATGTGGTCACGCCGAAATGATGGTGGAAGAGACGCAGATATTGGGCGAAGATATAAGCAGCTTCCCCTCCACGAAAAGTATCGAAGATGTTAATGGCGAGCTCCACGCGGTCGAAGAGAACCGCTCCAACTCCATAACCGATTGGCAATCCGTTCTTCACGATAAAAGCGGCATAATCCGCTTCGAGGGGCAGGCGGAAAGCAGGCTCGGTTCCGGCAAGAGCGATTCGGATACCTCGCCCGACATCGGCCAAGAACACTTCGCAAGGATTGGCGTGGTCCTCGGGATAAAGCTCTCGCTGTCGAACAAAAAGCGCGGCTCGGATGTGGTCTATCATGGTTTTCGCTTGCGGTTTCGAAAGATGTCTTAAAGGCGGAAGCGGCTTGATGATTTCACTGTGGAGGTCACCCTCGGGCCGGCTAATTGGCCCTTGCTGATAGAATATTTGGGAAGCGGGCACACGCGCACTGGAACGCGAGACCTCCGAATCGTCAAGTCTCCATCGCAACGGGAGCTCGAGCTGCTCATACAGATGTCGCTTCACTGCAGACGGCAGAGAAGATTTCCGCAACCGCGCCACAAGCCAAACGAAATCGCTTTGTCCTTCTCCTTTGGCCAGCCTCACCCAATCTTCCGTGGACTGATCGGGATCATCCAAGGTGTCATTCTCCGGCCAGCTTGTCAGAAGCGGCAACACAGAAGTCAAGGTGTCTGTTTCCGCGTCATTGTAGGCATTCCAGTCAATAGCAACGGCATCTGGAAATCTCTCGGCCAACCACAGTGCCGTATCCCAATCGTAGGGGTACTCAGTGGTTGTTCCCGCAATGCCCGTGTTGAGAAGTCTTTGGGCAGCCCTTTCGTCCTCCATGACAATCGGTGTCACGCGAATGGAAAAATCCTGCAACTCGCGCTCCACAAGGCGCAGCACTTCCGGACTGTCCGGGTAGGCCCGCAAAAAACAGAGAGACTCGTGGTATCGGAAAAGCAAGGCGGCATTCCGAATGGTACGACGCCGAATCTCCTCCAAGAGATGTTCCTTCGTCGCAACATCCGTTGGAGCGAAACGACGCGACAGTTCCCCGAGTTGCTCGATGAGTCTGCGCACGGAATCATCCTGCTTCCGTGTTGCTGAAAGGGCGTCTGTCATAGTTTGGCTCTCAAATTGCTCGCCGAATATCGGAGATGAAAACAGAGTTGTCTGCCAACGAAATCAAAAAAGACTTGCGATTTCCTGAACAACTCCTGACAAAATGACATAGAGAATTCGGGCAAGAGCAGAGGATTCGTTGACACAGTTAGGAGAGGCATGGGTGGTTGGGATGTCCAATTGCGACCGCGAAATGGCCTGAACAGGAAAACTCTTTATAATAAGTTCAAAGGAAACAAGTCAATTTCTATTTGATTTTATATGAGTTAACACAAATGACCCTTTCGCCAATAGAATCTTCGCTGGATTCTCTCAACATCTTGACTTTTTAGAGTTAAAAGGTTAAATTATAGGTGAGCGACCAAGCATAGTAGATATGGCCTCTCAGGGGCGGGAGCTTAACCTTCTCTAAGAAACAAAAGCAAGCCCCGTCTCTGCCGAGATGGGGCCGCCTGCTGTGATAGAAGGCGAGAGAAACTCGCGCTCAGATTTGGCCTAATGCCGTCGGGCTTTTGTGGCGCCTCCCAGAATCGAACTGGGGACACACGGATTTTCAGTCCGTTGCTCTACCATCTGAGCTAAGACGCCATTGCTTATGTGCCAAATTTAAACATGTTTTTGGCAAAAAGCAAGACCCGTCACGCACAGGAATGTAGTTCACCAGAGAAACCACGCTCGCTTTCGGCAGCCGCCGGGAGGTGACAATGACCGTGATAAAAAGAGAATTTTGGAGGAGAAGGGGATTCTTCCGTGTTGCACTCTTGATTCTTGTGCTCAGCACCGTTCCCGTCGTTTTCGCTCAGGACGATTGGTCTATCATCAATGATGGTATGCCACCGGACTTCGGGACAACTCTGGATGAAGATCCCGGTCGCTCGTGCGTCCCGGACTTCGTCGTGACTGCCTTTCCTTACACTCACACGGCGGATCTGCGTGGAGCGGTCAATGACTGCTCTTTCCGCAGCGGGAAAGACCACCTCTATGAAATTCACATTGTCCAAGAGGGACTTTATACTTTTTCACTCTGCAATTCAACTTCGGCCATTAATTCCTATATCTACCTCACTTCAGCATGCTGTGGCGGAACAATCCTTGCCTCGAACAACAACGGCTGCTCGACTTATGGCCCGTCCGAGATCGCGTGTCGCCGACTGAGTTCCGGCATCTATTATCTCGATGTCGAGCCGTTCAGTGCGGGAGGCGAGAACATCTACACGCTGGATATCTTCGCCTGTCCGGACCCCTGCCCCGCCGCTTATGCGACAGACACCACCCTGGACAACGGTGATGGCTCATTCACCTGGGTTCAGCGTACGGATGAGAACGATGTTGCGCCGCTCTATGAAGGTCCCTGGTTTGATCCAACGATGCCGCCCGGGCGCGATCCCTACTACGGCTTCGAACATTATAGCTGGTATGATAGCGATTATGGTTGGAAAAATGTCTTTCCCGACTATAACTTGCCCGAAGGAGTCGCGATCCAGAGCGCCAGGCTGTACATTTGCGCATGGGATGTGGACCAGGAAGATTGTTCGGCTGAAAACCCGGGGCATCCGGAATCCTGCGAGCTGGACAACCTCTACGGCGATGGAGTTCTTCTGAATCCTGAATACCTGCAGGGGAATAATGAGATCTGGTCAGTGACGACCTTCGATATTCCGCCCGCCGCTTTGCTCGATGACGGCGTTCTCCACATGTCCATGGATATTGATGTCTGGAACGACCACCGCTATTGGGCAACCACGCTCAACTATTCCATTTTGGAAGTCATTTATCTCTTTGGTGAAGCCTGCAACGAACCGCCCTATGCTCCCGTTGGCTACGCCTGGCCATCGTGCATCGGGGACGAAGACAGTCTGTGCCTTATCATTACCGGACCGACTCCTGCGGATCCCGATCTGGATGAGGTCAGTTATCACTACCGCTGGTTCGTTCGAAACGACTATACGGCGGGCGGATTTGTGGATGACGAAACGGCGCCACCATACTATCTTGACCATACCGGCCCTTCCATTCCCGCGGGAGAATCCGAGGTTGGCGATGAGTGGCGGGTTGAAGCGTGGGCTGTGGATGTTCAGGGAGCACTCTCGCTGGAACCTCTGATTATCACTTTCAGTGAAATTGTCGCCGCGTGCGCGGAGGTTGAAAATCCGATTGTCGGCTGGGATTATGGCGATTTTGATTCCACACAATATCCGACAGCCAATGAATGGGGTGGAGGACCCACCAACGCGATTCGCCTGTCCAACTTGGCCTGGCTCGGTCCGAGCTTCACCAATGACTTTCCGACTCCACGGTGCGTAGATCAAGATGCCGATGATGGTGTCGTTTTCCTCGATTCCCTCTGGATGGGTTGCAGTGAAGTCTGTGTGGACATCACCGTGACAACAGGTCTCAGTTATTCCGGCCAGGAGCTTTTCCTGAACGCATGGAAAGACGGCGATTTCAATTCCTCTTTTGCCGATGTCCTGTGCTCCGAAGCGGCTCCGGAACATGTTATCCGAGACGAAGAGATCGTGGGACTCAGCCCCAACGAGTCAGTGGTGCTGCACTATTGTTTCATGGATCCCGCCATTCCTGAAGGAGGCGCAAAGATCCTGCGTTTCCGGTTGACTCACAATCCGGTTGGCCTCTATGGCTACGCCGGAGTGGATACGATTCTGGGTGAAACGGAAGACTACATCGTGAGCCTCACTGAACCTCCGCTCAGCGTGGAGCTGTTGAATGCTACAGTAGTCGCGGGAGAGGATCAAGTTACGCTGAGGTGGGAAACTGCCTCCGAGCAAGACAACGACCGCTTTGAAATCGAGCGGCGAGTTGCGGGGGCACTCTGGCGGACCGTGGGGGAAGTACCGGGTGCCGGAACTTCGGCGGAATCGCATTCCTACAGCTTCGTGGATCGTCATGTTTCGGATGACATCCCATATTTCTATAGACTTTCCGCGGTGGAACTGAATGGGACTCGCACCGTTATCTACCAAACCGAATCTCCTGTCATGACCTTGGCGGCGGAGGTCTTTGCCTACGAGCTTCATGAAAACTGGCCTAATCCCTTCAATCCAACGACCATAATTACCTATGACTTGAAGGAAACTGGAGTGGTGTCGTTGCGAGTTTTCGATGTCTTGGGGCGCGAGGTGGCGATTCTGGCCACAGGCCACCAGAACGCGGGGCGCCACACGGTGACTTTTGACGGCTCACCGCTTTCGTCCGGTATCTACTTCTACAGGCTTGACGCCGGGGGATTCACCGATACGAAGAAAATGGTCCTGATGAAATAGTGAACATACCTTTCCAAAGACCACGAACAAGAGCCCGCGCCGCTCTAACGGCGCGGTCTTCTTTGTGACTGCATTCACGAGAACAACCCGTCCACAATACCTTTTTCTAAACCCCTGTGAGTATGCTCCGCCGACAACGGTACGCGGGCACACCCTATTGTTTCCTTAGAATGAACAAGAGAAATCGTAGATACGCCGGCAATAATTTCGGAGGATTCTCCATGAAACGCGCTTTGTATTTCTTCGCATTGGCCATGACCGTGTTGGCCATTTCTGCTTGGGCGGCGGTGCCGCAGCAGATCAATTATCAAGGCTATTTGACGGATACCGGCGGCAATGCGCTGGATACCACCGTCGCCATGACCTTCAAACTCTATGATGCCGCCGTGG
>DYHQ01000134.1 GCA_020724065.1 Candidatus Puniceispirillum sp.
AGAAGAAAAGATTGGCAAACCACGACGCAGTAGTGCGTGACTTTTTCGTCCTTGTAGGGAAATGGTCTTGGTGGGTCTGTTTGACTACGAATCACAAAGCAGGAGGAGTGCCATCAACCATGTGAACTTGTGTCCAAAAAGAGGAGCCAGCCTCTTCAGAAACCTCTTAGCAGTCGTCATCGTCGTTCTATGTGTCTGTCCACACATGATGGCACAAATCGGTGCTGGTGGCATACCGCCCAGCTTCTCACGCAGCCCGACTCGAATCCCGGTCACGGTTCAAATGCCTGCGGTTGACACGCAGGCGCTGATCGCAGAGGACGATCAAACGGGCAATGATCCGTACCGTTTCGCGGCGCAGATTGACGTAGCCCTGAACCTTGGGAATTCGGGTTCGTGGCAGACGCTACCCAATGGCGATCGGCTATGGCAACTGCGGATTGTTTCACCCGGAGCCTTCTCCATCGGGCTGCTGTATGATGATTGGTATATTCCTGCAGGGGGGCAGCTCTTTATCTACAATGACGACCACAGCGTGGTGGTCGGCGCATTCACGAGCTTCAACAATTGGGAGTACAAGAAGAATATCACGCAGCATGTAGCCGGAGATGCCACGACCCTTGAATACCTCGAGCCCGCATCGAAGTCTGGACAAAGCCGACTTTCAATCTACAAGGTATGTCATGCCTATCGGAACCTGTTTGGCCGGGGCTCTCTGGACGACTACGGTGACTCAGACGGGTGCGAGAAAAATGTCAACTGCCCAGAAGGCTATCCGTGGCAGGACGAGAAACGCGGTGTGGCCATGATCATCCACAACAACTCGTATCAGTGCTCTGGATCGCTGATCAATGCCTTCACGCCGACTTACACTGTCTACCCGTACTTTCTGACGGCGAACCACTGCTATCAATCGGGAGACAGTCTTTGGATCTTCTACTTTAACTACGAAAGCCCCGGCTGTGCCAACGAGAACGGACCTCTTGACCAGACCATAGCCAACGCCCATCTGGTTGCTCGTTGGGCTACCTCGGATTTCGCTCTCTGCCAGTTATCCGAAGCGCCGCCTGTCGCGTACAATGTCTACATGAATGGTTGGGATCGAACCATCGCGCCGGACAGTTGCGTGAGCATCCATCACCCGGCAGGCGACATCAAAAAAATCAGTATCGAGCGTCATCCTCCGACCATAGAAGGATGGCAGTATTGTGACATGGCACAAACCCACTGGCGAATGCAACACTGGGAGGTTGGAAGAACGGAAGGGGGATCCTCCTGCTCGCCCTTGTTCGACGCGGAGAGTGGCCTGATCGTCGGCCAACTTTCGGGGTATTGCAACACCTGCTACTGCGGGCAGTGCAGAAGCTACTACGGTCGGATATCGAATTCCTGGATGGGAGGAGGTCACACTTACGACGGTCTGAGACATTGGCTGGATCCAGACAGCACAGGGGTGACTTCAGTTGCCGGACAGTACTTCTATTCTCCCGACAATGACGCCTCCCCGGTACGACCATCGCATCATTGCCGTTCATGGCGGGAGGCTCTACCACATCCGCGCGGAACGACTGGACCAACTGCATCGGCCCCTATTCTCAGGATGTGTTCTACAACTACACTCCTGCGTGTGACATGACGATTACGGTATCCCTTTGCGCATCGCACTACAATACCGGTCTGGGAGTGTACATCCTTCCACTCTTAGGGGACTGTTCCTGGCCCATGCTGATTGGATGCAACGACAACAACGTGCTTTGCGAGGACACGGTTCACAGCCAACTCACCTTTGAGGCGTCGGCCAATATGAAATACTTGTTTGATGTGCATGGCGCCGATCTTGCCAGCGGTATCTTCATGATTGGCGTAACCGGCGTTAATCATGTTCTCGCAGATTCGTGTCCCGGAGTCACCATCGCAAGTCTTCCCTACCAGCGCCTGGGAGATACGAGATGCTCGGTGAACAACTACAGCAACTGTGTCGGGCCACTATCGCAGGATGAGATGTACAATTTCACGGCAACTCAAGACCAGGTCTTGATTGCGTCCCTGTGCGGCTCGAGCTACGATACAGGCCTTGAAGTTCGGACCGACGGCGAGTGTCCGGGAGATTCGATGGTGGTGTGCGATGATGATTACGGCTGTCTCGATCCGCTGAACAGCATAGTGGCGTTTCAAGCCAATGTGGGCAGGACGTACTACATCATCGTGCATGGCTGGGCGAACAGCGCAGGAGTCTATCGGTTGGATGTCTATGAACAGCCGAAACCTGAACAGCTTGTGATTAAGCCTTCTCCGCCGATGATTCAGCTGTGGTGGCGGCATGTAGAAGGGGCAATAGTGTATCATGTCTATCGCGACTCGATTGCGAACATCGTCCCGTCGCCGTTGAACTTAATAGGCAATCCCACTGATACAATGTTCGTTGATTCGGAGGCACTCATGCTGCCTGGTCTCAGGTATTTCTATGTCGTGGCGGCGGAAATCGGCCCAGCATTTGGGTCCCCAGTTCCTGACAAGGCTGAAGGTACTGACAAAAGATGGAGGTCCGGCTCCCGCGGCCACCTGAGACGACCGTCTGTGCTGTCAGAAGGCGGTTTGCCGTCGCTATTGATCAGCCACACAAATGCGTTGACACCAACACGATTGGACCGGTGCCGCAAGTCCCCGACACGAAAGTGAATTGAGAGCTTTGCCACCCCAATAGCTGATAATCTATTTGCCTGATGATCATCAGGTTAAAAGTGGACGGAGGGTGTCGCCGCGAAGGTGACGCCCTTTTTTCTTTCTCCGAGTCGGTCAGTTTCGCTGCCTTGACCGGCGGATATCCTTGCCGCTTGAATTTCTCATTTTATTGTTGTAGAATTGCCTGAAATAGATTAGAGAATTGCGCAGGAGAGGAAGCGATGCCCGAGCAAAAGGCAGTGCGCCGTCGAGAAAATTGGGGGAGCCGATTGGGAGTGATTTTGGCCGTTTCAGGCAGCGCGGTGGGTTTAGGCAACTTTCTGCGGTTTCCCGTGAAGGCGGCGCAGAACGGCGGCGGCGCTTTTATGATTCCCTATTTCTTGGCGTTTCTTTTAGTGGGAATTCCGTTGGCGTGGATTGAATGGACCTTGGGGCGCTACGGCGGCAAACACTCTCATGGGAGCGCACCGGGGATTTATCACCGTGTGACGGGCGGAAGGTCTTGGGCAAAATATGTTGGGGCCATTTCCATCTTTGTTCCTCTGGTGATTTCGTTCTACTATGTCTATGTGGAGTCGTGGACGCTGGCGTTCAGCCTGTTTTCGCTGACGGGTCAGATTCCTGAAGCCGCCGCCGCAGGAAATATGACGGCTTTTCTAAACGGATTTCTTGGGATTGAGAAGAATCAGTACTTTTCGGGGCCTTGGACCGCCTTGGCGATTTTTGCTCTCGTTTTCGTGTTGAATTATACCTTCATCTATCGCGGCGTGGCAATGGGAATCGAGAAGTTGAACAAAGTAGCCATGCCGATTCTGCTCTTCTGCGGTGTCATCTTGGCGATTCGAGTGTTGACCTTGGGGACGCCGGATTCCGTCAATCATCCTGAATGGAATGTGACTTCGGGTTTGGGTTTCATGTGGAATCCGAATTGGGCGGATTTGTTGAAAGCGCGGGTTTGGATCGAAGCGGCGGGACAGATTTTCTTTACGCTCTCAGTCGGAATGGGAGCGATTTTGGCCTATGCCAGCTATTTGCGCCATCGCGATGATGTCGTACTCTCGAGTTTGACCTCATGTAGTGCCAATGAATTCTGCGAGGTGATTTTGGGTGGCTCCATTGGCCTGGTGGCGGCGGCCATATTCTATGGAGCGGCTCAGGCCCAGACCATCGCCCAGAGCGGTGCCTTCAGTCTTGGTTTTATCACGATGCCGATGATTTTCGGCCACATGGGAGGCGGCACGGTCATGGGCTTCCTGTGGTTCTTTCTGCTTTTTTTGGCGGGGATTACATCCTGCGTCTCGCTCATTCAACCTGCGGTGGCATTTCTTGAGGATGAGTTGGGTTTAAATCGTCAGAGCGCCGTCACGCTCTTAGGTGCTGTGGGATTCTGTATTACCTTGTTTGTGGTGTTGACCCTCGCTTACGGGAGCTTGGATGAAATGGACTTCTGGGCTGGAACGATGTTCCCCGTCGTCTCCGCGACGATTGAGATTATTATCTTCGCGTATTTTCTTGGAGTCCGCAAAGGATTTGAGGAGATGCACCACGGAGCCGATATGAAAGTGCCCAAGCTCTACCGACATGTCATTCGATACATCACACCGATCTATCTGATAACTATCCTCGTCGTTTGGGGTTATCAGGAGTGGATTTCGGTCGTTTTCATGCGGAACATCTCGGATCCGATACAGTTCCGCTTCGTCCTCATCACTCGAATTCTATTGCTGCTGATCTTTGGGACTCTGATTCTGCTTATCGTGAAGGCGAATCGTCGCGGGCGATTTCCAGCACTGAAAGGGAAGGGATTATGACACTTGTTGGCTGGATCCTGATGGGAATATCGTGGGGCGTTATTCTGGGGCTCTTCGTCCTCTGCTTAGTCAAAGTGTTTCGCACTCAGAAGGCGAATATCCGCGCTCCATTGGAAATCGAGACAGATGACTGAATCCTCGTCAGAGGATGAAAGCTTTGTCAGGTATCCGCACTTTCCCTTTTTGTATAATAGCGGATATGGGGCAGGCGCACATAGCCGCAGGCTTCGATGAGCTGGGCTGATGCTTCATTGGTTTCGAGCAGAAGGCAGGCGATAATTTTCACACCGCGCTCCTTCAGAGCTTTTTCACCGGCGGCGATGAGTGCTTTGCCGATGCCCTTTCGGCGATAGTCGGGATGCACGGCGAGACGCTTGAGCCATCCTTTTCGGTTTTCTCCTTCAAAGGTGCCGAGAATCGAGCCGATGATTTTGTCTTTGTCGAAGGCTCCCATGAAAAGGTCTGGAGTTTTGCGTCGTTCCTTTTTCAAATTGTCAAGAGTGTCACGGCCGCGCGGCCGGGACTCCAGCGCGGCTTTGCGCCAAAGATCCAGCATCGAGGAAACCTCCTTTTCTCGCAGTGGCCGGACAAGGATTTCTCCAAGCTGAACTGGGGCGGGACGGGTGGAAGAAAGAGGCGCGCTTTTCGCGGCACCGATGGTTTGCTTCATCATTCGCGCGCCATCTGCGAAGCCAGTGCCTTGATAAACTTGGCGTGCGGGGTAGTTGTTTTCAGCTACGAGGAGCCACAGTTCCTGGCATTTCAGGTCGGAGGCGCGGCTTTCGGCGTGTTGCAACAGCCTCTTCCCGAGCCCGCGACCCCGATAGGCTGTGTCAACAGTAATATCCCAAATCCAAAGCTCTCTCAGGCCGCTGAAATGGTTGCTGGTCGTGTGAAGCCAGAGCTGTCCGACGATATGGTCTGATTTGTCCACAAGTACATAGATTTCACTTCCCTCTTCAAAAGCGTGCCGGGTGACGAAACCCACAAATTGTTGTTTTTGAAAGGTTTCGTCAACACCTTCCCGCCCATGGAGGAAATAGCATGTCGGGTAGCCAAGCTCGATGAAGCGAGCAAGTTCATGGCGTTTCAATGGTCGCAAGGGAAAGTCTTCCGCGGAGGCAAGTGTCACGGAACTCGGGCGAGTTGCTTTGTGTTTCATGCGAGATGGGGGGACAAGTGTGTTCATTCTCAAAGGCCTATGAGAATATACACTATGCGACCATTGGAAACAAGTCGGTGGAGCAAGGACTGCGGAACTTGAATATATTAAAGCGGTTGAGATACGAGGAAGGGAGGAGAGGCGGGATTTGGGGAAGAGAAGTGTGTCCTTGACAAAGGGATAGTAATTATTTATATTAAAAATCTTGAGAAGGAACGGGCCTGTGGCGCAGTTGGGAGCGCGTCTGAATGGCATTCAGAAGGTCAGGGGTTCGAATCCCCTCAGGTCCACGAAGAGAAATCCGAAATCCAAATACTAAGGATTCTTGTTTCGGATTTTGATTTTTGGATTTCGGATTTTCTGGCCTGCGGGAGTAACTCAGTTGGTAGAGTATCACGTTGCCAACGTGAATGTCGCGGGTTCGAGCCCCGTCTCCCGCTCGAATGGCAACCAACACGCTGAGCATGTTGGGTAGTGCCTCGCACGGCGCCGTAGCCAAGTGGTTAAGGCGGAGGTCTGCAAAACCTCTATTCAGCGGTTCGATCCCGCTCGGCGCCTCTATGGGGAAACCCAAGCCGGATCGCCGGGGTGGTGGAATGGTAGACGCAGGGGACTTAAAATCCCTGGGGGCCTTCAAAAAGCCCCGTGCCGGTTCGAGTCCGGCTCCCGGCACCAGCCCCAGCCCCGAATGTGGCAATCGTAGCGCCCAGCTTGCTGGGCCCTAATGCCGCAATTTGGGAAAAAACCGCGCGAATCGGGAGATATTTTCGTAAGATTTCATTGCCCAGCAAACTGGGCGCTACGATTGCTGTTAAGAAACACCCTATGTTGAGAGGGCGATTAGCTC
>DYHQ01000135.1 GCA_020724065.1 Candidatus Puniceispirillum sp.
GGAGCACCCTGGCGTGGAAGTTCGGTTTGCCAACGAGCGAGAGCCATGCTTTGGTTGCGGGACTGGCAGGCGCAGGGCTGGCGACCGCAGGGCCGTCCGTTTTGCTCTGGGTCGGCTGGAAAAAAGTCCTCATCGGGCTCGCCTTCTCCACCTTTCTTGGATTTGGCGCAGGGCTTGCTATCATGGTGATGATTGCATGGCTCTTTCGTAACCGTTCTCCCAGCCGCGTCCGCAGACTCTTTGGAAAACTGCAGGTCCTGTCGGCGGCTTTCATGGCCTTCAGTCACGGCAGCAATGACGGACAGAAGTTTATTGGCGTTTTCACGCTCGCGCTCGTTTTGGGAGGCCTCCTGCCGGAATTCCATGTCTCCTGGGAAGTCATTCTCATTTGCAGCGTCGTCATGGGCATCGGGACCTCCATTGGAGGCTGGCGCATTATTCGCACGATGGGATTGCGCATGGTTCGGCTCGAACCCCACAGCGGATTTTCTGCCGAGACGGCAGCAGCTTGCTGCATCGAATTAGCTTCTCGTTTAGGGATTCCCCTGAGCACGACCCATACGATTAGCACCGCGATAATGGGAGTCGGGGCTTCGAAAAGGCTTTCGGCGGTGCGTTGGGGAGTCGTCGGGGAAGTGGTGGCCGCCTGGATTCTGACTTTTCCTGTCTGCGGCGCCATCGCTTGGCTTGTAGCCAGTTTTTTCAAAGTGGTCATGTGATACGGTGGCCAAGAAAAATATTACTGACCCTTGCCCTGCGTCAGAGTGCTGATTTTTTTGCTTGACAATGCGGAGAGGTTTGATTAAATTGTTTTGTTTGATTCGCTATTCTGCGGTAGCTCATGACCAGCAGGACAGCTTGCATTGCTATCTACTGGAATTTTAAGTTGATGGTGTTCAATCCCGGAGATTTCGAGTATTTCTGAGGAAATCGAATCGAGTGGAATCAGGAGAGAGAAAGAAGATTCATCGTGAAAAAAAGTATTGTCGTTTTATTCATTGTCCTTTCGCTGCCAATCCTCGCTTTTGGGGCCGAACGCGTCATTTTAGCTTAAATGTCTGAAGAGGTAGCGGTCACGGTTCTGGAGTCGAATGACACCCATAGGGTTCTTCGATTGGACATTGGCGGATTTTCCAAGGAGGCAGTGGACATCGGCGGTCAGGAATATTATGCAATCTGGTGCGGTGAAGAAGGGATGCTTTTGAACGCCGGTGAGCCCGCAGTGCCTCGGATTTGCCGAAGTATCGTCATTCCTGACAACGCCGAGATGGAGATTGCGGTGCTCCACTCTGAGTATCGGGATTTTCCGGGGATGCGTGTGATTCCGTCCAAAGGAAATCTCCCGCGCACCGTCAATCCCGCGGATATTCGCTACGCTTTCGGACCGGTCTATCAAGTCGGCCAGTGGTATCCGCAGGAGTTGGCCTCCTTGCGCGAGCCCTATATTCTGCGCGATTGGCGCGGCACGGTCGTCGAACTGAATGCTTTCTGTTATCATACGGGACTGGAGATTCTGCGCGTTTACACCTCGATAACCCTGGACATCAGAGCGATTGGGCCGGGCCAGGTGAATGTGCTGCAACGCGCGGAACCGTTGACTCGCGTCAATGCGGATTTCGGCCTGATATATCGGCGTCATTTCGTGAACTACGGAGTCTTCGAGTCTCGCTATACGCCGATTGATGAAGCGGGGCAGATGCTGGTCATCACCTATGATTCCTTCCATTCGGCCATGCAGCCCTTCGTGGACTGGAAGATCCAGAAGGGGATCCAGACGACAATTATGGATGTGTCTGCGATTGGGAACAACAGTACCTCGATCCGGACCTATATCCTGAATTTCTACAACAACAGCGGCGGAAATCTGGCGTGGGTGCTTTTGGTGGGTGACGCTGCGCAGGTCGCGACACCTTCCGGTGGTCAAGACCCCACCTATGCGAAAGTCGCGGGAGGCGACAACTATCCCGACTTATTCGTCGGACGCTTTTCGGCGACGACAGTCGCTCATGTGCAGACACAGGTGGAACGCACGGTCGAGTATGAGCGGGATGCTCCGGGTGACGCAGACTGGTATCATCAGGGGGCAGGGATCGCTTCGGCGGAAGGACCGGGGCATTATGGAGAATATGATTACCAGCACATGAACTTGATTCGCAACGACCTTCTGGCTTTTACCTATACTTTGGTGAATCAGATTTACGACCCGGGCGCCACGGCCGCGCAAGTGAGCACGGCTCTGAACAACGGCCGCAGCATCGTGAATTATTGCGGTCATGGATGGGAGCAAGGTTGGGGAACCACCGGTTTCTCTAATACGAATGTCAATGCTCTGGTGAACGACAACATGCTTCCTTTCATTATCGGTGTCGCCTGTGTGAACGGGGCATTTGTGAGCACCACTTGTTTTGCCGAGGCGTGGCTGAGAGCCGTGCATGGAAGCGAGCCCATTGGAGCCCTTGCAGCCTACATGTCTTCCATCAATCAATCCTGGAGTCCGCCGATGTATGCCCAGGATGAAGCGCTTGACCTGCTCTGTGCTGAATCAAAATTGACCTTCGGCGGAATCTGCTTCAATGGTGCATGCAAGATGATTGATATGACCGGCTCTTCGGGTGTTACGGAGTTTAATGCTTGGCATATCTTCGGAGACCCATCGGTTCTATTGCGCACGGATACGCCCGTGGCGATGTCCGTGACTCACGCCGATGAAATCTTTTTTGATTAAACGACTTTTGAGGTGAGCGTGGAGGGGGTGGAGGGAGCGCTATGCGCTCTGATTCACGATGGCGCGCTTCTCGGCGCGGAGTATACGGACGGCACCGGCACTGCTGTTATTGCTGTCCGGGAAACACTGCCCGTAGGGGATAGTGCCAAAGTGACCGTCACCGCGTTCAATAAGCTGACCTATGTCGCGGATATTCCGGTGACGACTTCTGTGGTGCCCGTCGAGAATCTGTGTGCTCAATTCGGGGATGCCAGCCTCGTTCTTTCGCGGTCGTCCACGGGAGCGGCGGTGTACAATATTTATAGCGATGTGGATCCCACAGGGCCATTTTCGACCTTCGTGGGTTCCTCCACCGATACCAGTTTTTCATTAGCAGCAGCCGATACATTATTGTTCTTCATCGTGAAATCCTCGGACGGTAATTAGGAATCAAGGCGTCCAGCTTCACGATAGTCCTTCGCTTGCACATTGATTCTGGTTCAGGAGTTGTGTTCACTCATTGATAACCGAGATTTTTGCATAAATCCCAGTGCCGGATCCTTTTGGGAAAGCGCATGGTGGGACAAGATTTGGAAAAAGAAGAAGGAGATTCGTCGTGAAAAAGGGTATTGCGTTTCTATTTCTTGCTCTTTTGCTGCCGGTCCTTGTCTTCGGAGCGGAACGCGTGATTTTGGCGCAAGCATCTGAGGATGTGTCGGTTATGGTTTTGGAGTCGAATGACACGCATACGATTCTTCGATTGGATATTGGCGGATTCTCAAAAGAGGCCGTGGATATCGGTGGAGAGGTTTATCATGGAATTTGGTGTGGTGAAGAAGGAGTGCTCTTGAATGCGGGCGAGCCCGCGTTGCCTCGGATTTGCCGCAGCATCATCATTCCTGACGACGCTGAGATGGAGATTCAGGTGCTGTCTTCCGAATACAGGGATTTTCCTGAAACCCGTGTTGTCCCATCGAAGGGAAATCTGCCGCGCACAATCAATCCTGCAGATGTTCCTTACACTTTTGGGCCGCTCTATCAGGTTGGTCAGTGGTATCCTGCCGAGCTGACGGCCTTGCGCGAGCCGTACATCATGCGCGATTGGCGCGGCACCGTGGTTGAGTTGAATGCATTTCGCTACCATACGGGCTTGGAGATTCTGCGCGTTTACACCTCAGTCACCGTTGAAGTCAGAGCCATCGGGCCGGGCCAGACCAATGTTCTGCATCGCCTTGAACCCTTGACCCGAGTCAATCCCGATTTCCGTCTCATGTATGAGCGCCGCTTTCTGAACTACGACATCATGCAAGCGCGCTACACCGCGATTGACGAAGTGGGCGAGATGCTGATTATCACCTATGATTCGTTCCATTCGGCGATGCAGCCTTTTGTGGATTGGAAGATCCAAAAGGGAATCAAAACGACTATCGTGGATGTTTCCGTAGTGGGGAATACCAGCACGGCAATCGACAACTACATCCAGACTTTCTACGACAACAGCGGTGGAAACCTTGCATGGGTCCTGTTGGTAGGGGACGCGGCGCAAGTGGCGACGCCTTCGGGAGGTGCGGATCCGACCTATGCGAAAGTGGCCGGGGGCGATAACTATCCTGACTTGTTTGTCGGACGCTTCTCCGCTGAGACGGTGGCTCAGGTTCAGACGCAGGTGGAGCGGACAGTGGAGTATGAGCGGGACGCTCAAGTCGGCGCGGCTTGGTATCATCAGGGAACGGGGGTTGCTTCTGCTGAGGGGCCCGGACATGGCGGCGAGTACGATTACCAACACATGAATCTAATTCGCACAGACCTTCTGGCATTCACCTATACCCTTGTGGATCAGATTTACGACCCGGGAGCCACGGCGGCGCAGGTGAGCACCGCCCTGAACAACGGACGCAGCATTGTCAACTACTGCGGGCATGGAGGTGTGACCGACTGGGGAACGACAGGATTCTCCAATACGAATGTCAACGCCTTGCTGAATGACAACATGCTGCCTTTCATCATTAGCGTGGCCTGCGTGAACGGTGCATTCACCAGCGCGACTTGTTTTGGCGAGGCCTGGCTGAGAGCCACGCGCAGTGGTGAGCCTATCGGGGCCATCGCGACTTACATGTCCTCGATTGGCCAAGCCTGGAATCCACCGATGGATGCCCAGGACGAAGCGGTGGATTTGCTCTGCGCGGAATCCAAGTCAACCTTCGGCGGCATTTGCTTCAATGGTTCGTGCAAAATGATTGACATCAACGGCAGCAATGGCGTGACCGAATTCAATGCGTGGCATATCTTCGGCGATCCGTCCGTACAATTGCGCACGGATACTCCGGTGGCGATGGCGGTAAGCCATGATGACACTATCGAATATATGCAGGCAACCTTCAATGTCGGCGTGTCAGGTGTCGAAGGAGCTCTTTGCGCGTTGTCCCACCATGGCACGCTTTTCGGTGCCGATTATACGGATGCAACCGGTTCTGCTGTCATCACGATTGAAGGCGAATTGCCGATAGGTCAATACATCAAGCTGACCGTCACGGCGTTCAATAAGCTCACCTACACGGCGGATATATTGGTCACCAGCCCTGGCCCGGATATTTACCCGCCGAACATTTCCTTTATGCCGTTCGAAGATACGATGGACGAGCTCGGGCCCTATGTCATGAACGCCACGATTACGGATTATTCCGGAGTTGAAAGCGCGACCTTCTACCACGGTTTCAATGGCACCAGTTTTATTTCACAGCCGATGGTCTATGGGGGCGGAAATACCTGGACAGCCTCGTTCGGCGGCTATCCGGCGGGAACGACGATTTACTACTTCATGACAGCGACAGATTCTTCCGAAAATCACAACACCCGTATTACGGATACTCTCGATTTCTCCGTTCTTGGAGTGGTTTTCTCGGATGATATGGAGTCGGGTGAGGGCGATTGGACTCACAGTGCCGTGGAATTGGGCTGGACGGATCAATGGCATCTTTCCACGGAAATGAGCCACAGCACCAATCACGCTTGGAAGTTCGGAGACACAGGGACAGGAACCTACGCCAATCATTCCTATGGCGGGCTTGTCAGTCCGCCGATTTCGATTGTCTCCGAAGCGACGCTCACCTTCTGGCACTGGATTCAAGCCGAGGTTTCGTCCTACTATCCCGATTCGGCGTATGACGCGGGTGTTGTGGATATTTCGGTGGACGGTGGAGAGTGGCAGCAGCTCACGACACTGAGTCCCAACTACTCAAAATGGACGCGTTGCACGGCAGGCAGCGGCAATCCCTATACCGGACCCTTTGCGTGCCGGACTCCCTGCTATTCAGGCGATATTGGCTGGACAGAGGTGAGTGTCAATCTGGATAGCTATGCCGGACACACGGTGCAGATTCGCTTCCGTTTCGGCAGCGACAACGGGACCGGCAGAGAAGGCTGGTATATGGATGATTTCATGATCATCGGGATGCCATCAGGGCCGCCTGATCCAGTCACGGATTTGGTTGTCGCGGTCAGTGGAAGTGATCTTGTACTTTCGTGGACTTCCACCGGCGCGGCTTCGTACAACATCTACAGCGACACGGATCCGTTTGGGTCGTTCACGACTCTCGAAGGGAGCACGGCGAGTAACAGCTTCTCGCTTCCCGTCAGCGGCGAAGTTCTCTTCTTCATCGTGAAGTCCTCGAACTGAGACTAGTGCGGATTTCTGGAGCAGGCCGAATCGCGCCGCTCAGAATTTGGAATGTGAAGGGGCTGTCCCATAAGTATGGGATGGCCCCTTTTGATTTTTGGTGGGGAAGT
>DYHQ01000015.1 GCA_020724065.1 Candidatus Puniceispirillum sp.
CCGATCACATACATAAAACGAAAGGCCAACCCAGTTACTTCTGAGTCAGCCCCTTCTGCTACGACGGTGTGTTCAATTTACGGTGCGGTCGAGGAGACGACACGGTAGAATTTGATTGGGTCTGAACCGGCTCCCGTATCAGTGAAGAGAGTATCTGCTGTCGAACCTTCGAGTGTCGAGAAAGCGCCAAAGGCTTCGGTGCCGCTATAGATGCGGTAGTACGGGCCGCCGTTTGAGCTCCAATGCAGCAGCGCGTCATTGCCCGATGATTGGACGACAACATGCGGTGCTATCCAATTGATTGTGAAATCCCCGTTGGAAACATCGCTGACACTTGGAGACGAAACACTTGAAATCCGAATTCGCCCGCTACTTGTGCCAGGTCCTGTAACAAACCAAGCCTGAGTCTGATTTCCCACGGGAACAGAGGCATAGAGTGTTTCCCATGTGCCCGACGGATAGTCACGATTCAGCTCGATTTTGACATTCCCCGAAACGCCCATGGATGACCATTCAATCGTGCCGTAGGTACCTGCATCCCAGTTCTCGCCGCCATCGGGAGATACGACAGTGATGCTGGTGCTGATAATGTCTGCTTCTCCCGCATAGGGATCGCAGTCGTGGCCGGTTACGACAACATGCAGGGTCCCCGCGGCGCTGGCGCCGCTACCGAGATTCATCACGGCAGTGCCGCCGGAGAACAGGTACTGAGTGGAATAGACTTCGTTATTGTCGTCGTAGACACAAACGAGGACCCAATCGCTGAATCCTGTCACGGTCACATCGAAGGTCGTCTGGCCAACGAGAAGCTCGGTCGCGTGCGATACACCGACGGCGACGGGAACGGCGGTCCACAGATCAATCGAAGGATCGCCCATAATATTGTACATCTCGAAATAGCGGCGCGTTGTCGAAGTATTTCCGAAATAGGCATAGTAGCGGATTTTCCCGTAATTCATCATGCCGGCCGTCCAGGTTTGATTTTCCTGGCCGGAATACACATTAGCGCAGAATCCTTCCATAACCCGCTTCTCAAGGATATCGTCTTCCGTCCAATAGGAATTCACGGATGATCCCATCGCGGCAATCGCGGCATGGTCGTCTCGAATCCAGGTTTCCATGAAGCATTCGGCATAGGTGAAATCACCCGTCAGACAGGCATAGCTCTGCACAAAAGGATAGACGGTATTAGTCAAGCCGTTCACATCGCTCTGGTAGAAAACCGGCCCATCTGCCCAGTAGGTATAGTCTCCATGGCCCGAATAGATAGACAGAGAACGACCCGCGTTATGAGAATTGCGCACCTGCTGCGTCGTCGCTCCGCAAGTGTGGCAATAAAGACGGTCATAGCTATATCCGTCCGGGGCCAGGTAGTTGTTGATGACATAATTGTGAGTGCCTTCACTGACCGTATAGTTGTCATTGGACGCCATGAAGACAGCATACTTTTCCCAAGTATCATTCCCCGTCCAGCCCACCTGTTCATAGGAGAGCGTCTTACTGACAATGCGCTGCATGTGGGTTGTCGTCGTGATGGACCAGCGCGCCAAGTCAATGTCAGGCATGTAGTCTGTGCCTGCAAGCAATGAGTAGTTCAAATCGGTCTTCGGATTTCCAGAGCCACTCCCCGTCCATGCGGGAATGGCGGCCGCATCACCAATCAGAAGCACAAAGGTTGGAGGAATCGCCCAGTTATTGTAAGCGTTTTGGATATATGTCTTGATGGCCGACGCCGTGGTCCCCGTTGTGTCCGTCGTGACGAGTTTAGGTCTGAATCCTTTGCTCCATTTCCAGTCCACATAGTCCAACAAGTCGGGATTGGTCAGAAAAGTGGGCGCACTGATGATCAAGAGCATAGGAGGGTCAGGCAATCCGTTGGTCTCGAGAATCCCAGCATCGAGCGAGCTTTTCAGCATCAGGCGGTCCGCCAGCGTCTCGAAAGGGAAGGTTGAATAGCGTGCCCTCTTCGTGTGAGTCTCTTCCATATCCGCGCCGCTCAAGATGATCTTGAGGTGAGCGGACAGCAACACTTTCACTTCCTGACGCGCCGGATTGACATCTGCCGGATAGAGGATGACCTCCACGAAGCGATACCCGCGGAGCATACCGACTTGACCAAGCTCCACCAAAGAAGCTAACTGGTAGCCATCCTTATCGTAAACCTGCTGGTCCATGTGAAAGGTGCGTTTTCCAGAGCGCCTGGGATTTTTTCGATCGGAGCTTGAACCGGCAGAATGGGGGCGGCAATGCCCAGCTCTTCAAAGGTGAATGTCTGCGTTTCGAGATAGACGATCTGAAGCCTGCACTCGGCGCCATAGGGAATCGAAATAAGTTTGCGCACAGCCGGCAGTTCCGGATGGCCAATATCACCCCAAACACCTCCATCCTCGACCGTCAAACGCGTAAACTCGCCACCCCGCGTGCTGATTGGACTCCGCAAGAGGCCGGGCAGGGTAAATCGCAGCTCAAACGACTCCGTCGTGGCGGCGACGATTTCCAACTTGGGAGAACTCTGCCGAGAAACTCCGTCAAGTGCCACCCAATCATTCTCAGCGGCAAAGGTCGCGGAACTAACCGAGAGGATTACAATCAGTGACAATCCACACCATAGAACGCGCAGAAACAAATCAATTGACTTCATGAAATCCTCCATGAACATGACAAATCCATGTTCTCTATGCACTGATGTTCAAATGCCGTATCTTCGCGGCATTTCATATTAATTTCGTGAGTGTACCGACTCGCTTCTAATCCGCAGGCGGGTCCATGTCCTGTTAAGCACCGCAAATGAATATACTTAACTCCGGATTCCGGTCCGCCTTCCGACATGCCTTCGAATTTTTAATTTACGAAAAATTTTCCAGAATCGCAATAGGAAAAGTGTCACCACTATGTGACTCATACCCATTTTCCACGCTCCAACAGGTGAAGTCCTCATTTCGTGGACGAATTGTGGCTTCTTAGCCATTGACAGAAGTCAGCAAGCCCTTCTTTGAAAGGAACCCTGCAGCGAAACCCAAGCTCGCGCTCGGCGAGGCTGGCATCGGCATAGGTCTGAGAAACATCGCCGGGTTGCAGGGGAAGTATCTCGCGCTTAGGCGATATCTCCAGAATGTCTCCAAGGAACTTGACCAATTCATTCAGAGATATTGGATTCTTCGAGCCAAGATTGAAGATGCCATAGTGAGGCGAGCCGGCTCTGCGGCACCATTCCATCGCGCCATTGACACCGGTCAGAATATCTTGAATGTGTGTGTAGTCGCGTTGTGATGTGCCGTCGCCGAAAACGGGTAACGGCCGATTCGCCAACATGACTTCGGCGAACTTGCGAATGGCCAAATCGGGTCGCTGCCGAGAGCCGTACACAGTAAAGAAGCGCAGGCATGCGATGGAGATTCCATAGAGATGATGGTAGGTGTAACAGAGGACTTCCCCTGCTTTTTTGCTTGCGCCGTAGGGGGAAAGCGGTCGGTCAGTCGGATCCGATTCACGGAAAGGAACCTCTGTGCGCTCTCCATACACTGATGACGAGGAAGCAAAGATGAAATTCTTGACGCCGGTGTTTCGAGCGGCCTCGAGCTGAACGAGGGTGCCTCGCACATTGGCATCCACGCATCGTTCCGGTTCCACGATAGATGCCCGGACTCCTGCTCGCGCAGCCAGATGAATGACGAGTGCAATGTTATGTTCGCGCAGAACCTTCTCCGCCGAATCTGCGTCTCGAATATCGCCTTCAACGAGCAAGAAGTTGGAGTTTGTCTTGGCCTGGCTTAGATTCGCCTCCTTCTCCTTGCGCGAGTAGTAGTCGTCGAAATTATCCAGCCCGACGACTCGGTTGCCCCTCGCAAGGAGCATATCACAGACATGCGAGCCAATGAAACCCGACGCTCCGGTCACGAGGATAGCTGAATTGGCACCACTCATTCGTAACAGGCCGTGGCTATATAACCTAGTATTGTTATGAACAAATAGTTTTAATTTAATAAGATCACACAAAACAGTCAACCGAACATTGTGAATGGAAAATTGCATGCGATTTCGAGAGAAAAACGAATCGGTGTGGCAAACGCCTCGAACTAGAATTGCGGTCTCGAAAAGGCATACCGAACTCGGTGAGGGAACTGATACGCTTGACAATACCCGCCAAATTCTTTATATTAAATGGTTGAATTTGGGCGGAGTAGCTCAGTCGGTAGAGCGGTGGCTTCATAAGCCATGAGTCGGGGGTTCGAGTCCCCCCTCCGCTACAATTTGTTTCCAACTTCTTCAATCAGGTTGCGGAGAGACGATGGACAGATTGATTGCCTATTGTGGATTGGTCTGCAACGAATGTCCGGCCTATATCGCCACGCAGAACGATGACGACGCCGAACGGGCCAAGATCGCAGAGACCTGGTCGAAAGAGTACGGCAGCGATATTAAACCGGAGAATATCAACTGCGACGGCTGCAAATCCGAAGATGACAGACATTTGAGCTACTGCCAAATCTGTGAAATTCGTCTATGTGGAATACGGCAAGAGGTTATCAATTGCGCCTATTGCATAGATTATCCATGTGAGAAATTGGGGAATTTCATCAAGATGGCGCCACAAGCTAAGGCAACTCTGGAGAGCATCAGGGAAATCATTGGGTGAAGTCGCGGCACAGAGTATTGAAGGCTGATTTCAGCAATTCTGCCCGCCTCATGGCGGGTTCTTCGTTTGCGTGAGAACAATGGTGCAAGGTTCTGAGTTGGATATTTTGTCGGCAGCCCGCGCCGTATTGGAAGCAGAGGCCCCCGGCGGCAAGTTCTTGCTTGCTGTCTCGGGGGGGGCAGATTCCGTGGCGATGCTCGATATGGTTGCGCGACTGGCTCCGGACATGGATTTCCGGCTGATTGTCGGGCATGTTGACCACGGGCTTCGGCCGGAATCGCACGCCGACGCAGAATTCGTCGCTTCATTGTCACGCCGTCTTGGATTGCCATTTGTCGGGCACCGAGTAGATGTTCTTGCTCTTGCGCGGGCCGAGAAGCTCTCCCAAGAAGCGGCGGCCCGAAAGGCACGATACCGAGCCCTGGAGGAAATGGCCCAAGCTTGGCAATGCCATCGCATCCTGACCGCTCACACCGCAGACGATTCCGGTGAGACATTTCTCATGCGATTTGTGCAAAGCCCGAACTGGTGGGAGTGCACTTCAATTCCGAAAAAGCGTGGCAAGATGCTGCGCCCTCTGCTCGCGTTGCGTCGTCAGCAGGTTCGGAGCTACGCCCTGATGAGAGGACTCTCCTGGCGCGATGACATAAGCAATGAGAACGAACGATTTATGCGCAATTACCTGCGATTGAGCATACTGCCGCGATTCGACAAGCAGGGCGCAGAAGTGGATGTTCCGGCATTGGCGAAAGCAGGAGAAGAAATCCGGGAAGTTGTTGAGCATATCCTAAAGGAGGCGGATAAGTTCGTTGAAGAACAGAGGGATAGGCATGAAAAAATGGTGCTTGCAATTCCCGATATTTTGTCTTATTTTGGTTTGATGTGCTGGGCGCCTGCTGAACGCGCGGCCGCTTCACTGATTGGAGACCCGAATTTTCGGTGGCCAGCGTGGTGCAGAAGGCAGGTTGCGGATTTCATTGCGGCGCGCCATTCAAAAGGAATGCTCCATCTTGAAATGGGCATCCACCTGCTCCGGCACGGGTCTGCGCTCGCCGTGGTCTCCCAAATTCCTGAAACCGTTTGTCACTCCTTGCAGGGATGCAGGCGCCATGGTCTTGATGGTTTGGGCGAGATCAGCCTGTCTATCGGCGCAAACGGCGGCACCTTGAACAAGGGCAACCGCATCTATGTGCGCCCAGACCTGGCGGACAGGACATTGCAGCTTCGCACATGGCGACCGGGAGATCGTCTAAGAATTTTCCGAAGGGGGCACCGTAAGATCTCGGATTTGCTGAACGAACTTCATGTGGATCCAGTTGCAAGACAGGGCGCATTGGTCTTATGTGATGATGAAGGCCCTTTCTGGCTTGTCGGTCAATGGAGTGATCAGCGGGTCGCACCCTCGCCTGAGGATAAATTTGTTTTGGAAGTGGAATGGAGAACAACCTGACCGTCGCCTTAGTCGAGCCCGATGAAATCGTGGGAGAACCGCCGCGGCGCTTTCGGCGTTACTTGCGGGCGGACATCATTGACCGGCGCGTGCGCGAAATCGCCCAGGAGGTCCGGGCGAATTATGCCAACAAATGTCCCATCATGGTCGGCGTGCTGAATGGCAGTTTTGTCTTCTTGGCGGATTTGATTCGCTATATGGCCATCCCGTGCGAAATTGACTTTGTCAAGATCTCGAGTTATGAGAAGGCCATGCGTTCATCGGGAGCGGTTCTGATGAAGAAAGACCTTGATGCTCAAGTGACGGGGCGGCATATCCTCTTGGTCGAGGACATTGTGGACACTGGTGGCTCAGTCCGCTTCCTTCTGGACCATTTCATGCAGAAGAAACCCGCGAGTCTTGCGGTGGCGACGCTGTTTCTGAAGCCGGAGGTTTTCCAGCCGAAGTGCCACTTGGATTATGTGGGGTTTGAAATACCCAATCGGTTTGTTGTGGGGTACGGATTGGATTGCGCTCAGCAGTGGCGGCATCTTCCGGATCTATATGCTCTGATAGACGAGTCATCTTAGTGTTTGGAGTGGGTAAGCTTTGGACGAGGAACGCGACAAGAAAAAGAGGCCGCCTGACGACAAAATTGAGTGGAGGCGCGCAACGAAGACTCTTTATATCTTTCTTCTCATTGCGGCGGCCGTGATCGTCCTTTCACAGATCCGATTGGGCGAGCGGGAGGAGTCTATTCCTTATGACCGCTTTGAGCGACTGGTAGATGACGGGAAAGTGGACGGAGGAGTCATCCTCGATCAGATTTTCTACGGTGCCTTGAAGTCGGGAGGCCGATTCCGTACAACCCTGCCGCCCTACATGGATAACACGATGTTGAACCATTGGCGTGAAAAGGGCGTCTCCTATGAATTCCGTGTCAAGCGTTCGGATTTGGGTGTTCATTTGTTCAATATGCTTCCGTGGCTTCTTCTCTTGGTCTTTGGATTCCTTATTCTGCGCAGAATCCAAAGCGGAGGTGCACCACGCGGGATTTTCTCTTTTGGCAAAAGCCGAGCCAAACTCATCGTCGAAAATAAGTCTCGCGTGACCTTTGCCAATGTCGCTGGCGCTGACGAAGCCAAGGAGGAATTGCAGGAGATTATTGCATTCCTGCGCAATCCCAAAAAATTTCAGAAGCTGGGCGGTCGAATTCCGCGCGGGGCGCTGCTTCTTGGGCCCCCGGGGACAGGCAAGACGCTCTTGGCGCGAGCGGTGGCGGGCGAAGCGGAGGTGCCGTTCTTTTCGATGAGCGGCGCCGACTTTGTCGAGATGTTCGTTGGAGTCGGAGCGAGTCGTGTGCGCGATTTGTTTGAGCAGGGCAAGAAACACGCACCTTGCATCATCTTCATTGACGAGATTGACGCCGTAGGTCGCCAGCGTGGTGCAGGATTGGGCGGAGGGCATGATGAACGCGAGCAGACGCTCAACCAGCTTCTGGTAGAGATGGATGGCTTCGATCCCAATGAAGGAGTCATTTTGTTGGCGGCCACGAACCGGCCTGACATTCTCGACCCGGCGCTTACGCGACCCGGCCGATTCGACAGGCAGATTGTTGTAGATCGCCCCGATGTTCGCGGGCGCGAAGGGATTCTGCGCGTTCATGCCAAGAACATCCCGTTGGCCGACGATGTGGACATGGCCGTGCTGGCGAAAGGAACGCCTGGTCTTGCAGGTGCGGAGCTGGCGAATCTCGTGAATGAAGCCGCCCTCATTGGAGCGCGGCGGGATGCCGATTTCGTCACGATGGCTGACATGGAACAAGCCAAAGACAAGGTGATGATGGGCGCGGAACGCAAATCTCTCCTCATCAGTCCTGCTGAGAAACGCTCTACCGCCTACCATGAGGCCGGCCATGTGCTGGTGGCCAAACTCATTCCCAACAGCGATCCGGTTCACAAAGTAACGATTATTCCTCGGGGTCGAGCTCTCGGACTGACACATTTCTTGCCTCTTGACGAAAAACACAACTATCCTCGCAGCTACCTTGAGAGCGTGTTGGTTCGCCTTCTCGGAGGCCGCGCCGCCGAGCTCCTCGTTTTCAGCGAAACGACGACCGGTGCCGGAGATGATCTTGAAAAGGCAACCCAAATCGCCCGCAAAATGGTCTGCGAGTGGGGGATGTCTCCCGAGCTGGGGCCTCTGACTTTCGGTCAGAAGGAGGAAGAGATCTTCATTGGGCGCGAAATCACCCAAGTCCGCGACTATAGCGAGCAGACCGCAGAGCTCATTGATGCGGAAGTCCGTCGCATCGTCGGTGATGCGGACGAAATGGCTCATCGGGTGCTCAGGGAACAGCGCGAACGACTTGACAAGCTGGCGAATGCACTTCTCGAACGCGAAAGCCTGGATGGGGATGAGATTGACGAGATCTTGCAGCTTTCGCAACAAGATTCTGCCGCGACTTCGCAAGATAACTGACGAGGTCTATTCTGACCATCGGATTCATTTGGACTTTTTCTCGTGGTTGACCAGGATAAGATTAGACAGGCTGTCCGCCTATTGATTGAAGGGATTGGAGAAGATCCTTCGCGCACAGGTCTCGTCGAGACTCCAGAGCGTGTGGCGCAAATGTATGAAGAGATCTTCAATGGCGTTGGAAGCAATCCATCCGAAGAACTGCAGCTCTTTCCAACCGAGAACGAGGACGAGATGATTATTGTTCGCGATTTGCCGTTCTATTCCATGTGCGAACATCATCTCCTGCCTTTTTGGGGATCCGTTTCCATTGCATATATTCCCAAAAACAACCTGGTGACCGGTTTTTCAAATCTGGCGCGCATTATCCACCTTTTTGCTGCACGCCCGCAGCTCCAAGAGCGTATGACCGTGGAAATTGCGGAAACCCTCATGGCGACGCTGAAGCCCTTAGGCGTTTTTGTGGTGCTTCACGCGCAGCACCTGTGCCTGATGATGCGCGGGGAAAAAGTCCATGGAACCTGGACGGTGACTTCCGCCATGCGGGGCGCGATGCGCCGAGAGGCAACACGACTTGAAGCCCTGCATCTAATGGATCACAAGTGAGTGATGTCCGCGATTTCCCCAGTGAAAAGCAAAGTCTCTCTGTCAGAACGGGCAGAGATTCGTGTTTTTCGCCACGCAGGCGGCGAGCTTCCGATTGGCCGTCGGACTTTGTTGATGGGCGTGGTCAATGTTACGCCGGATTCCTT
Organism: Candidatus Puniceispirillum sp.; assembly: GCA_020724065.1. Lineage (GTDB taxonomy): Bacteria > Electryoneota > RPQS01 > RPQS01 > DYHQ01 > DYHQ01. The sequence continues at coordinate 9,296 of DYHQ01000015.1, forward strand.
TTCCGATGGCGGCCTTTTTTTGAGTCCTGAAGCTGCCGTGCGTCAAGCTCTTCTCTTGGTCGAGCAGGGTGCAGACATCCTTGATATCGGGGCCGAGTCCACGCGTCCCGGGAGTGCGGCCATTTCCGCTGATAGCGAGCTCGAGCGCCTTCTGCCGGTCATCGAATCGGTGGCGTCGAAAACGGAAGTTCCCATCTCGGTGGACACATACAAAGGGCGAGTCGCTGACGAGGCACTCAAAGCCGGAGCGGTCATCGTCAACGATATTTCAGGGTTCCATTTTGACAAAGCCATGCCCGAGGTCTGTGCGCGACACAAGGCAGGCATCGTTCTCATGCACATCAAAGGAACTCCGCGCGATATGCAACTCGAGCCAGTCTATGGGGATCTTTTTGGAGAAATCATTGCTTATTTGAAAGAGGGTTTGCTGCGCGCCGAGGTTGTCGGCGTCGAAAGAGAGAGAATTCTGCTGGATCCCGGCATCGGTTTTGGTAAGACTTTTGACGATAACTATCGGTTGATTCACGGATTGAGCAAATTCGAGGTGCTGGGCTTTCCCATGCTTGTCGGACCTTCGCGCAAGGGATTCACAGGGCAATTCAGCGGTCTGCCACCGCACAAACGGCAGTTTGCGACGGCCGCTGCTGTCAGCCTTTCGATTCTCCATGGCGCATCGGTTGTACGGGTGCACGATGTGGCGGAAATGAAAGAAGTCGCCGCCATTGTGGATCGTTTTCTTCGGGTTGCAGATGATGACTAAGAACGCACTGCAAATCGCACCGATGACGGGGGAACATCTGACCGAAATCCTTGCGATTGAAAAGTCGTCTTTTCATGATCCTTGGTCTTCCGTCAGTTTCCTTGATTCTATCGGAGAACCTCCGGCAAGTTGGGTGGCGCTCGACAGTGGGCGCGTGGCCGCGTATATGGTGACGCTGTGGGTCTTGGATGAGATTCACCTTCTGAATTTTGCCGTGAGAGAGGATCTTCGCCGGCGAGGCATTGGCACCTATTTGGTGGATTTCTTGTTTCAGAAGGCCTACACCCGAGGAATTCGCGCGATTCTCCTCGAAGTGCGCCGCTCGAATCAGGCTGCCATTGAGTTCTATCAGAAGCATGGATTTCAACCGCTCTATTATCGCAAAGCCTATTATCAAGATGGTGAGGATGCTTGGGTGATGGAATGTCGAATTCGCCAAAGGATGGACTCTGTCGAAGAAATGGCGAAATTGCATCCCAATCGCACGAGTCTTTCGAGGTAGCGGCGCATGGATTGGTTCCGAAAAGGTCGAGAAGGTTTGACGCCACAGGCGAAACGGGAGACTCCTGATGGTCTTTGGGTCAAATGCGATAGTTGCGGGGAAATTATTTTCCGGCGTGAGTTGGAGAAGCTTTTCCTGGTTTGCCCCAAATGCCGATTTCATTTCCCGATGGAAAGCTCCCAATATGTTTCGCTTCTTATGGATGAGGGGACTTGGGAGGAGATGGATGCCCACTTGCGTCCGCAAGACCCGCTGCTTTTTCGTGATACCCAGAAATATCCTGATCGCGTTGCCAAGGCTGTCAAAAATACGGGACACCAAGAGGCCATCACCACAGGCGTGGGCGCGTTGGCCGAATACCGGGTGACGCTTGGGGTGATGGATTTCAGTTTTTTTGGAGGGTCGGTCGGCTCCGTAGTCGGCGAGAAGATTGCTCGTGCTGTGGATCGCGCGATGGACGAGCAACGAGCTGTAATCGTGATTAGTTCCTCGGGGGGAATGCGGATGCAGGAGGGAATGGTTTCGCTGATGCAAATGGCGAAAGTCAGTGTCAAGTTCAGCCAGCTTGCGGCGGCGAAGCTTCCTTTCATCTCCGTGCTAACGAATCCCACGACGGGCGGAACGACAGCATCCTTCTCGATGCAAGGGGATGTTATCATGGCTGAGCCGCGAGCGCTCATCGGTTTTGCTGGGCCTCGGGTCATTAAACAGACTATCCGCCAAGACCTCCCCGAGGGATTTCAGCGCTCCGAGTTTCTCCTGGAACATGGATTCATTGATCGAATTGTCGAGCGCAAGGACATGAAGAAGGAACTGGCGCAAATTCTATATTTCTTTGCCGGTGAGAACTCGAAGTGAGAATTCTGCTTTCAAATGATGATGGAATTCAATCCGTCGGATTGCGCGCATTGGCACAAGGCGTAGCTGGTTTGGGAGAAATCTGGGTCGTCGCGCCGGACCGCGAGCAGTCGTCGGTTGGTCACGCGATTACACTTTCTGACCCAATCTGGCTTCGACCCTATCCTTTTGACGGAGTGCACGCCGCCTTTTCCGTGGGCGGCACGCCGGCTGATTGCGTGAAACTTGCACTAACCGCCTTGATGCCGCAGCGCCCGGATGTCATTTTTTCCGGCATTAATCGCGGCGAGAATACAGGGATTTCCACCATCTACTCGGGTACCGTATCCGCGGCAACGGAAGGAACCATCAGTGGGGTTCCTTCTCTGGCGATTTCGCTGGATTCGTTCACTTCGAATCGCTTTGATTTTGCCGCGCGGATCGCTCGCCATTTGGCAAAGCTGGTCTGGCAGCATGGGCTCCCAACCGGAACACTCCTCAGTATCAATGTTCCCGATTTGCTGGAAGAACAAATCCGCGGCATTCGTATCACTCGACAAGGACGAGCTCGCTGGAAGGAAACTTTCGAGAAACACCTTGATCCAAGAGGTCGGACTTACTTTTGGATGGACGGCCATAAGATTGAGCTCGAAGAACCTGGCGATACGGACGGTCGGGCGCTGTCGGATGGTTTTGTTGCCGTGACGCCGATTCGCCTTGACATGACGCACCACGAGTTTGTCGCTGAACTGAAAACTTGGCCACTGGAACTGCCCGATACGAATCCCATTTTCATTCCTGAAACATAGGAGAATTTCCCATCGAGCGAATCGTCGTTCTGGATTTTGGTTCGCAGACCACTCAGCTCATTGCGCGTCGTGTCCGCGAGGCGGGAGTCTACTGTGAGATATTGCCGCATCGCACCGAGCTTCGCGAGATTGCCAGCGGGCAAACGCGCGGAGTCATTCTTTCAGGCAGTCCGTCCAGCACGCAGTCTCGCAAATCGCCTCGCCCCCCTGATGGACTTTTTGACCTGGGGCTGCCGCTCTTGGGAATTTGCTACGGGATGCAACTAATTGGGCAACACTATGGGGTAGAGGTGCTCACACGGGATCAACGCGAGTTTGGCCGGGCACGACTTCGCTTGACGAGCGAGAGCCCACTTTGGAAGACTCTTGAAACCGAACAAGTCGTCTGGATGAGCCACGGAGACTACCTGCCGGAATCTCCCAAGGATTTCGTGCAGATTGCGCATACCGACGGCAAAGCGGTTTCAGCATTCATGCATGAAACACGTCCGATCTTTGGCGTACAATTCCATCCGGAGGTCTCACACACCCTTCAGGGCGGCCAGATTCTCGCGAATTTCGTCTATGAGGTTTGCCACTGTGCGGGGGGATGGGGAGCCGCCGCTTTCTTGGAGCGCGCGATTCCCGAACTCCGAGACAAGATTGGCAACAAGCGAGTCCTTTGCGGACTATCAGGCGGAGTGGATTCGGCAGTAACGGCGATGCTCATTGCTCGCGCTGTGGGGAATCGGTTGATCTGCGTCTTTGTGGACAATGGTGTTTTGCGTAAGGATGAAGTGTCGCAGGTTGTCAACACTTTTGCTGCGCAGCGTCATGTGAACCTTCTCGTTGTTGATGCTCGCGAGAGATTTCTGCGGCGGCTTGCAGGAGTCATTGATCCGGAGCAGAAACGCAAGATAATCGGCGAGGAATTTGTAGCGGTTTTCCAAGAGGAAGCCGCGAAGATTGAGGCGCTTGATTTTCTCGCCCAAGGAACCCTTTACCCCGATGTGATTGAAAGCACCTCGGTGCGCGGGCCATCGGCTACGATCAAGTCCCATCACAATGTGGGAGGGCTTCCTGAGGCGCTGCATCTGAAACTTGTCGAACCGCTGCGAGAGCTCTTCAAAGACGAAGTGCGGGCTGTGGGTCGGCTGCTGGAGTTGCCGCCTGAGATTGTCGAACGACATCCGTTTCCCGGTCCGGGCTTGGCGGTTCGCATCCTTGGCGAAGTGACGCTCGAGAGATTGGCGATTTTGCGCGAAGCCGATGCGATTTTCCTCGAGGAATTGCGCCGCTCAAGTTGGTACGAGCGCGTCGCTCAGGCTTTTGCTATCCTGCTTCCCGTCCAAACGGTCGGCGTCATGGGAGATGAACGCACCTATGAATCCGTTGTGGCATTGCGTGCGGTGGACACATCGGATTTCATGACGGCGGATTTCTCCCGCATTCCCTGGGATATTCTCGCCCGAGTTGCCAGTCGAATTGCTAACGAAGTGCGCGGAGTAAACCGCGTTGTTTTCGATGTGACGACCAAACCTCCCGCAACGGTGGAATGGGAATAGGCCGCGAGGTTTTTGCAGGGGCCAGGGAGCCAGTCGAGTTTCTTCTCTGGAAGTGAGGTTGTTCAGAGCGATATAGTTCTCTCCAGTCAGAGATAAGGCTACCATGTGTGGAATCATCGGATATGTTGGGGACCGGGAAGTCATCCCTTTGCTCATCCAAGGGCTGAAGCGGATGGAATACCGCGGCTATGACTCGGCCGGGGTAGGTCTTTTTGGTCCCGACGGATTTTTGCTGAGGAAAGACAAAGGAAAAGTGGCTGACTTGGAGTCAGCTCTGAGCACGGTGCGCATCGAAACCCATGCAGGAATCGGCCACACGCGGTGGGCGACGCATGGCGTCCCCAATGCCATCAACGCTCATCCACACATGGACGACAAAGGTTTTATCATCTTGGCTCACAATGGCATTATCGAGAACTACGAGGCTTTGCGCGAGGAATTGACTCGCAGCGGTCACCGATTTGTGAGCGATACGGACACCGAGACCGTTGCCCACCTTATCGAAGAGGTCTATGAAGGCGACCTTCTGGTGGCGGTTCAACGAGCGTTGCGCCTTGTTCGGGGTACCTATGGTCTTGTGATTATGTGTTCTCAGGCGCCGGATCAGATAGTTGCCGCGCGGCTTGGCAGTCCTCTGATTATCGGGCATGGCAAGGGCGAGAACTTTGTTGCCTCGGACTTGGCCGCGTTCGTCGAGTTCACGCGAGATGTGACCTATATGGAAGATGGCGAAGTGGCTCTGATCACAAAGGACAAGATTGTCCACAAGACTCTGGCTGATCAGTTTGTGCCGAAGAAGGTCGAGAAGATTTCATTTGACATCGAGCAAATCGAAAAGGGCGGCTTTCCTCATTTCATGCTCAAAGAGATCAACGAGCAACCTCGCACGATTGCGGACGCCATGCGAGGCCGATTGCTTGTTGAGGAGGGAACGGTTCGCTTCGGCGGGATGAGCGAGCGAGAGACGGAATTTGCCGGAGCCAAGCGCGCCATATTCGTCGCCTGCGGGACTTCATGGCATGCGGCGCTCGTCGGGGAATATCTCTTTGAAGAATTAGCCGGGCTGCCCGTCGAAGTCGAATATGCTTCCGAGTTCCGCTATCGAAGTCCGATTCTTGATGATCACACCGTCGTCTTTGCCATTTCTCAATCGGGTGAAACGGCGGATACTTTGGCGGCGATTCGGGAAGCAAAAAGTCGGGGAGCCACTGTTTTCGGCGTCTGCAATGTCGTAGGCTCTTCGATCCCGCGAGAGACCCATGCGGGGGTCTTCCTTCACGCAGGGCCCGAAATCGGTGTCGCCTCGACCAAAGCATTCACCTCTCAGATTGCCGTGCTTTCGATGTTGGCGCTCAGCCTGGGGCGTCGTCGGCGTATCTCGGCCGCCGAAGGCCGCCGTCTCATAGAAGAATTGCGAGCCATTCCGCGCAAAGTGGCAAGCATTCTCAACGGCGTGGATGAGATTCAAACGATTGCTCAGCAGTATAGAGATCATCGCAACTTCCTTTATCTGGGGCGCGGCGTCAATTTCCCTGTGGCACTCGAAGGAGCATTGAAGCTGAAAGAAATCTCCTACATACATGCCGAAGGATACCCCGCTGCCGAGATGAAACATGGGCCAATCGCTCTGATTGATGACGCGATGCCCGTGGTGTTCATCGCGATTCGTGATGGAACTTATGAAAAAATCCTCTCCAATATCGCCGAAGTGAGAGCTCGACGCGGACGCGTCATTGCGGTCGCAACCGAAGGAGACCGCGACATCGCTGGAAGAGTGGACCATGTCATCTATGTCCCCGAGACGCATCCGATGCTAAGCCCTCTTCTGACGGTCGTGCCGCTCCAACTTCTGGCCTATCATATTGCGGTCCTGCGTGGCTGCAATGTGGACATGCCGCGCAATCTTGCCAAGAGTGTTACCGTTGAGTAAAGGCAAACGATTCCCTTTGGGATGCGCCTTGCCTCTGTGGGTGCAACGCCGCTTTTTGAGTACCATTTTGGGCGGCCTTGCGATTCTCCTGTTTTCCTCTGGGGTGTCCGCCGGGTCCCTATTGGATGAAGCATTGGAATCCTTCCGCCGAGGCGATTTCGGCCATGCTCAAAGGGTGCTGGAAGAAATTCTCAGTAGGCCGGCGCCTCTTCAGGAAGACGCGGCGATGTTTCTGCTTGTGCGAGTTCATTTGGCTCGCCATGAGGGAGCAAAGGCCACAGACTTGGCCGAACGATTCCTGAAGAAATTCCCTGAAAGTCTCTACCTGGACGATGCACACTATGCCCGAGCGGAAGCTCTTTTCCTGGAAAAGGAGCTGGTCGCCTGTGCCCAGGAACTTGTATGGGTGGTTGAAAACGCCGCGGATAATCGCTTGCGAGAGAAGGCCCTGTGGGTCCTGCCCCGCCTGACTGAAAAGTCACGCACCTCTCAGGAGCGAAAACGGCTGACGGAGATCGTGGTGCAGGTGCCGCAAGAGCTGCCAATTCCCGCGACGGCGGTCGTCGTGCTGCTGGCCTTTCCCGAAGGCGAGGCACCGGAAGCTCAAGCTCTTCGGCAGTCCATGAACTTTGCCCTGCAGCACACTTCTCCGCGTGTCTCGGTCACTTTCAAGGAAGTTGCCAGCACCTATGAATGCGCTCAAACGGCTCGTCAGCTCATGGAGAATGAGAGAACTCGGCTTCTGGTTTTTGCTGGCGATGAAGGGTCGGCGGCCACGCTGGCACTTCTCTCTAATAGCTATCAAATCCCGGTCTTGATGCTCACAGGCTATGCCCATTCCTTCACAGATTTGAGCGACTATGTTTTTGAGTTTCTTCCGAGCCGCTTCACACAAAGCTCAGCGTTGGCTCAATTCGCTACCCAGGATCTCCAGATTCGTTCATTCCTTGAATTGGTCGCCTCCGACGACGAAGGTCGTGCTCTTGAAGGGGGATTTCGACGTGGTGTTGAACGAGCAGGGGGCGCGGTCAAAGCGGTGCAATGGTATTCTCCGCGGGCACCTTCGGTGCGTGCACCTCTGCGCTCTCTTTTTGCAGCATCGGGGAAGGACTCGAAGGAGGAAGCTCAGCTCAGTGCGGCTCTCACGGATTCCGAGTTGACGGCTCTCTGGGGTGGGAGCGAAGGAGAAGTGCTGCTGCTCAACCGAGACGATAGCTTGCAGGTCCTCACGCAGGGAGCGAAAGAAGCGCTTTTCTTTGCCATCCCCTCAGGGCGCGTGGCGGACATGGCCTCTCAAATGGGCTCGCTGCCACCGCAGACGATTCTCTTGGGAAACAGTGCTTGGATTGACGAGCAAGCGTTGGTGCAGTATCCGGAGATCAGTGAAGACCTGATTGTCGCCGCGCCGCTTGTTCCCGAGATTGAAGAGCCGGGATTCTTGCAGCAGCTTTATGAGGATTCCGTGGCACGAAAGGCAGGTTTATGGGAGCTCTTGGGTATGGATGCGGCAACTTTCATTGCCGCGGTGATGACCAGACAACCTGACTCGCGGCGAGTGATGAAAGACGCTTTGCACGAGATAGGTCCATTTGAAGGAGCATCCGTCCAGATCGATTTTCAGGAAGGCCGCGAGAATCGAGAGGTTCGTATCCTGCGATATGAAGACGGGATTTTCCAAGTGTTGAAGTGATGCCGGCTATCCTCCGTCGGAATGGAGAGCAGCCGCATGAAAATAACTGCACATTCACAAAGTAGCGTGGTTTATCTTGACATTCTTTGACGCTGTTTTCATGGGGATTGTCCAGGGCTTGACAGAGTTTTTGCCCGTTTCAAGTTCAGGTCACTTAGTCATTCTGCAAGCTCTGCTGGGGTTTCGCGAGCCACTACTCGCCTTTGACATCATGGTGCATCTGGGGACGCTAGTTGCCGTTATCATCTTTTTCCGACGATATTTCGCTGGTATGATTGCATCAATTTTTGTTCCCCGTCTGCGGCGCAGCGAGGAGTGGAACTTGCTGAAAATGGTCATTATCGGTACTATTCCCACGGGTTTCATCGGCCTGATTTTCAAAGAGGACTTGGAGAAGCTCTTTAACTCGCCAGCGGCCGTGGGTTTCTTCTGGCTGATGACGGGCCTTCTTCTCTTCATGGCAGACCGTTGGCTGTGGAACGGCAAAGACCTCTCGCGCGGCACATTACAGGATGCCTTGGCTGTTGGCTTCTTTCAGGGATTGGCCATTATCCCGGGCATTTCACGCTCGGGGGCGACCATCAGTATGGGTATCTTCCGCCAGTTTTCGGGAGCGAATGCGGCACGATTTTCATTTATTCTTTCTGTGCCGGCCGTTTTGGGAGCCACCATTCTTGAGGCACGGGATATCACGGAAGTGAAATCGAATGAACTCATCGTCTATGTCGTCGGGTTGGTCACCGCAGCGGCAGCCGGCTACGCGGCCATCGCCCTTCTAATCCGCTTGCTCAAGGCGCGTCGGCTTGCCGTTTTTTCATATTACTGTTTTGCGGCTGGTGCCATTACCCTCATTGCTTTAATTGCTACAGGCAAGTTCTGAATCAACCCTGTCAATCCGGGAGCGTGAATTGGGTCGAGTCAAAAAAACCACAGGAAAAATAGTTCCCTCCGACTTTCGCGCCGCGATCAAGGCCGGAGAGAGCTTTCCGTGCGTGCTCCTCATGGGTCCGGAAGAATATCTTCAGCGTGCGGACGCAGAGCTTTATGTGGGTAGCTTGGTGCCGGTATCTCATAGAGATTTTGATCTGACGCAGATTACGGGAGAGGGATTGAAAGCGGATGAGTTGCGCTCGGCTCTGGTCCAGCTTCCGTCATTGGGCTCCTATCGCGTCCTTCTTATTGATAATGCCGGTGATTTAAAAAAGAGGGAACCGAGTTCAGGAAAGGCAAAAGGTGAGTCAAAGGATGGGCCAATTGAGGTTCTAAAAGCCTATCTGAAGAATCCCAATCCGGCCCTGCGGCTATTATTGCTTGACTCCAGAGAGAAGCTGAAGGAAGAGCCACTTAAAGAGCTGCCTGAGCATGTTCTGTCCGTCAGCTACCAATACTTGGAGGAAAACCAGCGTATTGACTGGGCAATCAATTATTTACGGCAGCAGCACAAGAGAATCACTGACGAGGCTGCCTATTACTTAGTCCAGACTTCCACAAAGTCGCTATCCGAATTGGCTGCGAAGCTCGACCATGCCGCTTTCTTTGTAGGCGATGTGCCCGAAATAGACATTCTTGCTGTACAAAGGATTTTGGGCGTTACCTCCAAAGTCTCGGTTTTCGACCTTGAGCGTGCTCTCCACAAGGGGTCGCTGTCGGAGAGTCTGCACATAGCTCGACGCCTTCTGGAAGGTGGAGAGGCGGTGCTGAAGGTTATCGCGTATCTTCATTCGAGTCTGATTCTCCTTTGGCAGGTCCTAAGGATACCGAGGATCAGGGACGAGGAGGAAGAATTGCGCGAAGGGCAGAAACCGCGGAGAGAGGAAGACCTGCGCCGAGTCATGGGAAAACGATATTGGGTGAAAGACCAAGAGCAAAAGCTTATCGTCAGAGACAGTTTTGTTAGGGCGGCCAAGGTCATTTCCTTGCCGGTCATAGAACGAGCTCTCTTGGGGCTCTTGGATTTGGAAATCACTCTGAAGACGAGGACAGTCGAGGAGGATATTCTGTTCTATCACTGGATTTGGCAGGTGATGGGGCCAAGTCGTGGGACGCTGGAACCTCTGGCGGACATGGGGAGTTAAGGAAGGTGGCACGATGACAAACGGCGCCACAAATTCGCCGACCGACGAGGAACTCATTTTCGCTTTTCAGAAGGGCGATGTTGGCGCCTTTGAGGAAATCGTGCGGCGTTACAAAGACCCGCTGTACAATTTCACGAACAGGCTTTTGGGGGACTCTGTCTTCAGCGAAGACATCGTTCAGGAAACTTTTCTGCGGGTCTATCGTAATAAGAATAGGTATCACCAGATCGCCAAGTTCTCCACATGGATCTATACCATTGCCTCGAACTTGGCCAAGACGGAGCTGCGGCGGCGCAAGATCCGCAATTTCTTCTCGATTAGCTCCCGAGGCGCGGATGAACGCGACTATGATATCGCTGATTTGGCCTCGGATGTCGAGCGAGATGTTGACAGTACTTTGAAAAATGATATTATTCTGCGCGAAATCAACGCGTTACCAGTGCATTTCCGTGAAGCCGTACTGTTACGCGATGTGCAAGATTTCTCGTACGAAGAAATAAGTGAAATATTGAAAGTTCCATTGGGAACGGTTAAATCCCGGGTAAATAGGGGAAGAGGTCGCTTACAAAAGAGATTGAGATTCCTGGTTTTGGATGGTTCGGAGGGTCGAGGTGGAGGGAGTGAGGAAAAACGGAAATAGTTTTGTCGGCAGCGGGTTCGAGGAAACGGATATTGACCCGCTCCATCGTGCGATTCGGGCATTGCTGGTTGCTCTGCCGCATATTGAAGCGCCGCTTGGTTTTGAGTCTCGCTTGCGGAACCGTATTGCTCAGATCAGATCCCGGCGATATGGATTGAATTTGGATTGGTGGATTCTTGTTCGCCGATGGTTGTCCGTCAGTTTGGGCGTCGCAACCGCGGTCGTGATTGGATTGGTTTTCTTTGAGTCACAACAAACGGAAGTGCCGTCCACGACTTTCTCCGAAAGTATCGAGCAAAGTGCGCCGCCATCGCCCGGTGCCTTTTCAGTGGCTTCTCCTGCCAATGAAAGCGGCGAGAGAGATCGCTCTTTTACGGGAAGTCCGGAGCGGGAGACGAACTTCAACCTGGCCGCCGGAGACAGGCAAGATGATAGCTTGCATCGGGAATTCAATCCTCCCAGTGGCCATTTTCAGAGCGTGGGAGGCAATCCGTAGCTCTTGGGCGAGTGAGAGGACTCGTTTGATATAGCAAGCAGCGTGTCATGAAATGGCTGAGCGCCGATCGAAAGATGGCGCTTTTTTATTGTTCGCAGAGTTCGGAGGCGTCTGAATCGCGCGATTCTGCCGAACAGGCGCCGAGCATTCTCGGAAATTGCGCTTGACTTTATGCTTAGGATAGGATATATTTTGTCAGGAAGAAAGAGCGGAAGGAGCTGAGTCATGGCCAAAAGACAGACTTTTGCCGATAAGGTGGCGAAAGTGAAGGGCGCGGGAGCCCCTCACTGTCCCGTTTGCAACGAAATTCTCGTCGTAGTGAAGGTGTGCCAATCGGAGCAGAATCCCGCCACCAGTCGGACGCGTGTGGTCGAGAGATTTGTAAAAGTATGCAAGTGCAACTCTGCCGAGGTTTTCGGATAGATTGAGCCGCATTCTCGTTATTGCGACACGAAATCCCGATAAGCTCCGCGAGATTACGCACTTGATTCAAGGTCTGGCGATTGATGTGCGTGATCTCACGGAGTTTTTGTCTCTTCCGCCCGTTATCGAGGATAGGCCGACCGTGCACGAAAATGCTCTCAAGAAGGCAGCGGAAGTGGCGCGGCATGTTCGAGAGTGGGTGCTGGCGGATGATACGGCGCTGGAAGTCGAAGCATTAGGTGGGGCGCCCGGCGTGCACTCGGCTCGGTACTCCGGTCCCGGTGCGACCTATGAAAGCAATCGGAAGAAACTCCTTGCCGAGCTTGAAGGGATTTCTGGGAACGAGCGCGTAGCTCTCTTTCGAGCCGTTGTCGCTTTGCGGGTCGAGAATAGTCTGCATCTTTTCGAGGGCGTTCTGCACGGGCGGATCGCTTCATCTCCGAGAGGGCATCGCGGCTTCGGATACGATCCAATATTCGAACTGCCAGATGGCAGGACCCTTGCTGAGCTCGAATTGGGTGAGAAAAATAGAATTAGCCACAGGGCTCAAGCCTTAGGACACGCGCGGCATTTTCTTGAGTGGTTTCTGGCGAATGACTCTATGGGACAGGCTCGGGGCAGTCAATAATCTGCGGCTCTCCCTCCGACCTTATGTCACTGATGAGCTCCCGCATCATGCGCCCGAGTTCTTCGATTTCAAATGGTTTCTCCAGAAAACCGTTCGGAGGATGGGGCGATGTTTTGGCCAGGGTGCGATAATGGCAATGCCCGGTAATAATAATAACCTTGGCATGTTCATCGTGCGTTTTGATATTCTCCAATAGTTGCATTCCATTCATTTTCGGCATGTAGATGTCGGAAACGACCAAGTCCGGATTCACTTCCATGTAGACAGCCCAGCCCTCCTCGCCATCACTGGCCTCTACCGTTTCAAAGCCGAAATAGCTATTTACCCGCCTGAGAAGTTCCCGGATGCCTGCTTCATCGTCCACAAGAAGGACTTTCGGTTTTTCGTCCATATCATTTCCTGTTTCATCGTATCCATTCCAACTCTCTGGGGAGCAATATCAATGCCACCAAAATGGCATCGGAGACGACCTTGGGAGTCTCTCCGCGTGCCAATCGAAATGCGCACTGTGGCGAGTGTTCTGAGATTCCAGCATGGCCACGATTGCGCATCTTGAATCTTGCTATCTGTATCGGAGCTCTCCGTAGAATCTTCCAGGGCATTACAGAAAACGCACCTGCTATTTGCGTCAAGGCCCATGGCCTTCAATCCACACCGTTTCGGGCGGGCCGCCGGCAACTACTGAGGCACGAAAACATCGCATGTCTCATTGTAGAAGCGGGGAATCAACTTGATTCATCACCGTAAATTCAGTATATTGAAACACTGCAAAACCAGAGGAGCCGCGTCACATCCCAGTCATGTCGTGTAACGAAATCCTCGGTTTCAATCTGTCAACATAGAAGGCACGACCGACTTCACGCCAGTCATTAAGGAAATCCGCGCTCATGCATTATATCCCGAACACGAAAGAAGATAGGGCGGCCATGTTGGAAGCTATTGGCGCGAAGAATTTTGAGGAGCTTCTAAGAGCCATCCCTCGAGAATTGCGTCTCGAAAAACCTCTCTCATTACCTACAGCAAAATCCGAATGGGAAGTTCGTGGGCGAATGCTCTCCCTCGCCCAGAAGAATGAGGACTTGACGAAGCGGATCAGTTTTATGGGGGCAGGCTTTTATGATCATTTTGTTCCGGCAGCGGTAAGAGCCCTGGCTGCTCGCTCGGAGCTCTACACGGCCTACACACCTTATCAGCCGGAAGTTTCACAGGGGACAATTCAGATTATTTATGAATTTCAGTCTATGATTTGTCAGCTTTTCGGAATGGACGCCGCGAATGCGTCCCTCTATGATGGTGCAACGGCCTTGGCGGAGGCGGTGTTGCTCGCGCGCACTCACACGAATCGCACGAAAATTCTCTGGCCCGTGACTGTGCACCCTCACTATCGCCGAGTGGCCGAGACTCTGGGCAGACCGCTGGGTCTTGAAGCTGAAACGATCGCATCACCGGACGGAGTCGTGTCACGAGCCGACTTGCGCGGCAAATTGGATAACGAAATAGCAGCGGTTGTCCTGCAGTATCCGAACTTCTTGGGAATCATTGAAGAGATTGAACCACTTATCGAGGCGGCGCATGAGAGGGGTGCGATGGCCATTGTGGTAGCGGATCCGATTGCCATGGGGATATTGGAACCGCCGGGTGCTCTGGGAGCCGATCTTGTCGTCGGGGAAGGGCAAGCTCTTGGGATTCCCGCATCCTATGGAGGGCCCGCGCTGGGGCTGTTTGCGGCGAGAGGAGAGCTTGTGCGAAGAATCCCCGGTCGCATTGCCGGAGTCACGAAGGATCGCCAGAACCAGCGAGGATTTGTTTTGACACTACAGACTCGCGAACAACATATCCGCCGCGAGCGCGCTACTTCGAATATCTGCACCAATCAAGGTCTTTGTGCAACCACGGCGGCCATCTATTTGTCTTTGGTTGGCCCCAAAGGTCTGCGGGACATCGCTCACGCTTGCACAGCCAAAGCGCACTACTTGGCGAAGGAGCTCTCGAAAATCCCCGGTGTTGCACTGGCTTTTCCGCATCCCTTTTTCAAGGAATTCGCTGTACGATTTCCCGTGTCTCCAACACGGATCGCGAATCATCTTCTGGAGGAAGGAATTCTTGCCGGAGTCCCGCTCCGATATTTTGAGATCGGAATGGATGATTTGCTCCTTGTGGCGGTGACCGAGCAGCGTACCAAGGACGAAATGGACGCTTATGTTGCGGTGGTGCGAGAAGTCATCTCATCGTGAGAAGGTTGCTGCCGCGCGCGCTGAGAGTGAATTGGATTTTCCTAAAGGAATTTCGAATATGAACCTCATTTTTGAACTCTCCAAGAAAGGACGAGAAGGGATTCAAGCTCCTCCGATGGATGTGCCTCAGGCGGCGGTCTCATTGCCTATGCAGCGAAAAATGCCTCCTCGCTTGCCTGAAGTGACGGAGAATCAGGTGGTGCGGCACTATGTCAATCTTTCCTCGATGAATCATCATGTGGACAAGGACTTCTATCCCTTGGGTTCGTGCACGATGAAGTACAATCCCAAGATCAATGACGAAATCGCGAGCCATCCGGGATTCTCAGCACTGCACCCGATGCAGCCCGCGCCGACGGTGCAGGGAGCCTTGCAGGTTCTGCACGAATTATCGCAGGCACTCTGCAAGATCGCGGGAATGGATGCAATCACCCTTCAACCTGCGGCGGGGGCACAGGGAGAGTTGACCGCGCTGCTGATCTTCCGTGCTTACCTTTTGAAGCGAGACGGAAATCCGCGCAAGAAGGTGATTATTCCGGACAGCGCTCATGGAACTAATCCCGCCTCCATCGCTATGGCCGGTTATGAAATCGTGCAGATCGCATCGGGGTCGGATGGTCTTCTGGACATTGGAGGCTTGGAGAGAGTCGTAGACGCAGACACGGCTGCCCTGATGGTTACGAATCCCAACACACTTGGACTTTTTGAATCTCGAATTTCGGAGGCCGTCGCGCTTGTGCATGCCGCAGGCGGTCTCGTCTATATGGATGGCGCCAATCTGAATGCTCTACTGGGCATCACGCGGCCTGGAGACATGGGATTCGATGCTTGTCACCTGAATCTGCACAAGACCTTCTCCACTCCACACGGGGGTGGCGGCCCAGGGAGTGGGCCTGTTGCCGTCAAAAAGCGTTTGGAGCCGTTCTTGCCCTTGCCGGTACTCAGCATGAAACATGGAGGTTATTTCTGGGAGTGGGATAGGCCCGATTCCATCGGGCAAATGCATGGCTTCTATGGCAACTTCGACGTCGCCGTGAGAGCCTTAACCTACATTCTGACCATGGGGAGCGACGGGCTTCAGGCGGTCTCAGAGAATGCGATTATCAATGCCAACTATCTTCGTGCCCGACTTGCCGAACACTATGATTTGCCCTACAGTCAAGCCTGTATGCACGAGGTTGTCTTTTCAGGTGATCGCCAGAAAGCCCGCGGGGTCAAAACACTCGACATCGCCAAACGGCTCCTGGATTTCGGTTTTCATCCTCCGACAGTCTATTTTCCTCTCATCGTTCATGAAGCTCTCATGATAGAACCAACGGAAACGGAATCGAAAGAGACACTTGACCGATTCGTTGATGCGATGATTCAAATTGACCGCGAATCGCAAGCGGAGCCCGAGAGATTGCATGATGCGCCGATGAACACGCCCGTTCGGAGGCTGGACGAGGTCGGTGCTGCGCGAAATCTGAATATCAACTACTTTGCACAAACCCATGGCTCCATTTGAGCAGATGGAGGCTCAAACGGAAGAAAAACAGGCGGTGTCTCTCAGTTGGCTCTCTGGTCTTGGACTGCAGGAGTTCGTGGCTCTTGATTTAGAGACGACGGGCCTTGATGCCGAGCGCAATCAGATTATTGAAATAGGGGCGGTGCGCTTTCGGGACGGGAAAGAGATTGAGCGCTTCGAGCAATTGATAGACCCGGGGGAGCCTCTTGAGCCGTTTATTGTCGCTCTGACAGGACTCACCGATGAGAACCTGCGCGGGCAAC
>DYHQ01000136.1 GCA_020724065.1 Candidatus Puniceispirillum sp.
TCACTTGACAATCGTTTCAACCGGCGCTGTGCTACACGCTTGAGTTCGGCTGCCACAGCATCTCTCCCCACTTCAAGATGTGTTTCGACCGGTCCAAACGTTGCAGATTCATCCGTCCTGATTTTTCCGATCAATGCATTTAGGATTCGCCGAAGAGCCTTATGGCTCTCGGAAGAGCCATACTTGTACTCTTCACAGTTGTAGCCTTTGAGGTCGAATGGCAACTCAGACCGCGACTTAGTAAGTAACAGCGTCTTTTTGCGTAATCCATGGGCAATGCCCAGCTCATACATTACATTGGGATTGATCCCGGTCAGCACGACAACAATTAGATGTGCCTTATTAATATCCTGAACGATCCGCTGTAGAATATTCCCTGCGGTGTCTGATCGTTTGGCATCATATCCTTCATCTTCCAAAAACTTCTTGAGAAGGCTCCAAAGCTTGTCCAAATCCGCTCTCTCTCGAGTTCTATAACCGGACTTTGCGTTCTGCGGCTTTGCCTTTTCGAAAGGCATTATCACGAAAGCGAAGGGCTTATTTGTCGGGAGAGAGTCCTCAGTTGTCGGCTTGTCTTTGGGCATACCATTACTCCCATTCCAAAGAGAGAATCACAGCAATCTGGATTCTATGGAAGAATCTTGTTGACGAAGTACGTCAACTGTCCGGTTTTATCATCCAGTTCGCTGAATCGCCATAATCGTGAGATCGTCGGTTTTCGGGGCTCCGGACAGGAAAGCTGTCAGGTCATTCAGACAGACCTCGGTCAATCTCTGAGGAGGCAGCCCGTGGTGACCTTTCACCAATTTGGTCAATCTTTCAATGCCGTATTCCGCATCGGTCCTGTCGCGCCCTTCGGTGAATCCGTCGGTGTAGAGCAATAGACTATCACCGGGCGCCAATTGAAACCTTTCCTCAGCGTACTCTCCACTGCAAAATATTCCAACCGGAAGGCCCGTGGCCTCGAATTTTACGATTTCATTTCCTCGAAGCAGGAGCGGGGCGCAATGACCGGCATTGCATACGCTGATTTCTCCCGATTGACTCGCTCTTCCACACACGAGGGTGGCATAATCCGGTGACATCGTGCTTTCGCAGAAGATTCGGTTCGCGCCCTCGACAAGTTCAGGCACTGATAGACCGACAGCGACGAGACTGCGGAAGATCGCATGTAGGTGCGCCATCAGCATGGACGCCGCCACGCCTTTGCCGGAAACATCTCCGATGACAAAGAAGACATCTCCATTCTCGGTTTCCGAACTCGCCAGATCACAGAAATCGCCACTCAGCGAGCCTGCCGCTTCGTAATGATAATAGGCTTCCCAGCCTGCAAAATTCAGATTCTTATTCGGCAACAATTGCGCCTGGATCCGTGAAGCCAGATCCAAATCCTGCTCGAGTGCCCGTTGTTGGTCGGGCGTGAGGCAGTCCAGGCAATTCCGAACGAGAGGATCCGCAATCAGTCGCTCCGCTTCGATGTCCCCATGGCAGACTTCGCACACGCCATAGGAACCCTTGTCCATCCGATCGAGCGCCGAGTCCACTTCGTGCAGAAGGTGCATCAGGTGTTCAGTCTTCTTGAAATCCTCGATGGCCAATTGAAGTCGCTGGCGACGATCCAATAGCCGCGCACGCAGATCAATATTTCCGAAAACGGTCATTCGATTTGTCCTTGTCCACAGCGCTCTGCCGTGCGGCGCTACCGATATTTGTCTATCTCCTTCTTTACCAACCTATCCGCCTCTTTGTTCTTCTCACGCGTGACATGGCGGATATATAGCCGAAAGGGCTGCCGCTTCTTTAACTCGTGGACTTGGGTAAGCAGTTCCTTCAGGCGCGGCTCTTTCACTTTCCATTGGCCGGTGACTTGGCAGACGATAAGCTGGCTGTCGCAGCGGACATAGACGGCGTCGCGCGCCGTTTTGCGCAGTTCTTTGTGTTCGCCCAGCCAAGATAGTAGCTCAATAAGCGCGTGATATTCGGCCTCGTTGTTTGTCCCCTCGCCAAGAAAGCGACTCTGCTCGGCCATTATGTTGCCCGCTTTGTCGGTTATGACAAATGCGGCTGCCGACGGGCCGGGATTGCCGCGCGAGCCACCATCAATGTGCGCGATGAGATTCACTATTCGATCAGAATACGGCCGCAAGTTTCACAGAGCACAATATCGGTGGCGTCGCGGATGTCGAGATGCCTCTGGGGAGGCACGACGGCAAAACACCCTCCGCATGCAGAGCCGACAAGTCGGGCGATGCCGCGGCCGTCTTTCGCTTTTCGAATGCGTTCGTAGTGGGCATAAATGGGCTTCTTGAGGCGCATGACAATGGTTTCGCGCCGGTGCTGAAGCTCAAGTTCCTCCGTTTCGGTCTCTTCGAGTTTGGCGCGCAGTTCGGCATTCTTGGTTTCGTAATCCGTCGTCAACTCGATGAGAGCCGTTTCTTTGGCACTGATTTCGGACATCAAAGCATTTTCGCGGGCCAGCATTCGCAGGACTTTCTCTTCTCCGTCATTAACAGCACTTTTGGCCGTCTCGATTTGCACCGTGATGGCGTCATATTCGCGCGTCGTCTTGACCGAATAAAGCTGTTGCTGGTACTTTGCCAACTTCGTCCGCGCATCATCCGTGCTCCCCCGTACGCGCGCAATCTCATGTCCGATTTCATTCAATTCGCCTCGCCGTTCGTCCAAGAGCTGGGTCATTTCGTCCACTTCCCCTCGGAGGCGTTCCACCTCCATCGGCAAGTCCCCTCGGTCCAACGCCAAATCTCTTAGCTGATCGTCAACATCCTGCAAATCCACCAAGAGCATCAGCTCTTCGCGAATATTGACTTCCATTCGCACCTCATTTTAAAGAAAACGCCGGAGAATTGAACTGGCTCCGGCGAATTTGGGCTAAAAGATGCACGCCTAAGAGGCCGCGCATCGAACGAAATAGCTGAACAGAGTCCTCCAGCGGCTGTGGCCCTTGACTCCGCAGCTCCGGGAACGCGTCTTTCTGGAAGAGAAGGAACGATGAAATCATCTATAAGGGTGCCGCTGCCGGGCGGCTTTCTAATTTTCGTGGGCCCACCAGGATTCGAACCTGGGACCGACGGATTATGAGTCCGCTGCTCTACCCGCTGAGCTATGGGCCCCGCCAGCGCAACTACCCTTCGCTCATGCTCGATCGAAACCTCTCAGTGAAACTATCTCGATTGGAGCGGTAAATACCAAAGAAACGATTTTGGCTTGCGGAACTTTGCCTTGAACTCTAAATATCGCAATTTTCTTTCACATTGTCAAGCCCCCTTTTTGCTCGGCCACTTCCGCATCCCCCCGTGTCTTCTATTCCCAGCGAGCTATCACATGCAATTTCTGGCAAAGCAACTCCGGTGCGGTGTTGCTCACGGCGATGCCCGGGCCAAAAGGGTCAACGCCAGCGGCCGCCAGACAACCCCGGACATAACCGCCGCAATGGGAAGCGGTCTTGGCGTGAAGAAAGCTCTCCTTCTCCATCCGGCCAAGCTTGACGGCGATCCAAGTTCCGAGCAGCTCTCGCAAGCGATATTTCAATCCGCGTGAAATCAGCTCGCGCGCGTGTTCAAGGGCGGCCTCCGTCTGGCGTTCAGTTAACCCTGCATCCAGAACACAAGCACGAAGGATGCGGTGGCCGGACCACTTGATAACGGAGTTCTCTTGCGCTCTGGGTGTCCACCGAAAAAGGCCATATTGCATGAATCCCATGTCGTTCTCGTAAATCCACGGAACGCCATCGCGTTCGTTCTGGAAAATGAATGCGTGAGCCCAGAGTGACGGCGTCCCATCAGGCGTCAGCGGCGCTTGACCCTTCTCGACCAGGCGTGCGAGTGGAAATCGAATTCCGATCAGTCCGACATAGCCCGGCTGAGCATTGGCTTGCCAGAAGCGAAGCAATGGTAGATGGACACCCGAATCCATTTGTCTAATGCCGCCTGACATTCGGTTAGAGTGGTTTCAGGCTACCCCCTGTCCAAACCGAGGGGTACATTCCACAGTGCAGACCAGGGGGAAATGGCTGTTTCCCCCCATTTTATGGGGGGACGGAAGGGGGGTGAATTGAGGTGACTCCTTATGGTACGGCAATAGAATTCTCCTCAATAGGACTTATAGAATTTAGGTTTTCGCGCCCACAAAGTCAATGGGATTCCGTCCACCTTATCTTGACTTTCGCAGAAAGTCGCCCTATATTGAATAGCTGAAAATTCTGTCCATTTGGTCTCTATGAAAGATCTTTCCTGCGATGTCTTGGTCATCGGTTCCGGAGTGGGCGGCTTGACCTTCGCGCTCAATACAGCCCGCTTCGCCGATGTTATTCTTATCACGAAGAAGGAATCGGTTGAGTCAGCCACGAACTACGCCCAAGGAGGCATTGCCACCGTGGTCGCGTCGGACGATGCTTTTACGCTGCATGTCGCAGACACTCTGACAGCGGGGGCAGGCCTTTGCCATGCCGATGCCGTTCAGCTTGTCGTCGAACAGGGTCCAAGTTCTATTCGGGAGCTCATGGATTGGGGCGTGGACTTCAGCCGCGAGCAAAGGGGCATTTCCCTTGGTCGCGAAGGCGGACATTCACGGGCGCGGATCGTTCATGTTGCCGACCATACGGGAAGCGAGGTGGAAACCGTGCTGACCAAGCGCGCCCGGGAAACAGGTCGCATCGAAATCCTCGAGCATCACTTGGCAATTGACCTCCTTGTTAGGCCCAAAGTGCGCGCAGGCGAGCCGATTCGAGATGGCATCCGCTGTTATGGGGCCTATGTGCTGGATACCCGGAATGATGAGGTGAAAACGATTCTTGCGGGCGCGGTCGTCCTCGCCAGCGGTGGAAGTGGCGTTGTCTATCAGCACACGACGAATCCTGCCATTGCCACGGGCGACGGCATTGCCATGGCGTGGCGTGCCGGTGCGGATGTCGGCAACCTCGAATTCATGCAATTCCATCCCACCGCACTCTATGAATCGCATGGCCGCGCCGATGAACGACGCTTTCTCATTTCAGAAGCTCTGCGCGGATTTGGCGCGATCCTACGCACTTCGGATGGGGAACCCTTCATGGAGCACTATCACCCTCAGAAAGATCTCGCCCCGCGAGATATTGTTGCCCGGGCGATTGACGCGGAAATGAAAAAGCGGGGCGATGAATTTGTCCTCTTGGACTGCACTCATCTCCTCGCCTCAGCCCTGCGGGAACGCTTCCCAAATATTCACCGCACTTGCCTGCTTCACGGAGTGGACATCACTCATGCCCCGATTCCTGTCGTCCCGGCGGCGCATTATATGTGCGGTGGCGTCGTCACGGACCTCTCGGCTCGAACCAACATCCGCGGTCTTTTCGCTGTCGGTGAAGTGGCCATGACAGGCGTGCATGGAGCCAATCGGTTGGCATCGAACTCCCTGCTGGAGGCCGTCGTTTTTGCCAATCAGGCAATCCATGCCTGCAAACAATGGCTTGCCGAATCACCTCCTGTGCTTCCCGCCGAAGCCTGGTCCGACGAGGGCACCATCAATCAAGAAGAGTGGGTGCTCATTTCCCACGACCGTCAAGAACTCCAGCGCCTGATGTGGGACTATGTGGGCATTGTTCGGTCGGATTTTCGCCTTCATCGAGCGGAGCGGCGAGTCAAACTGTTGGAACGCGAGATCATGGAATTCTATTGGCGGACGAAAGTGACCGAGCCCCTCATCGAGTTGCGCAACTTGGTGTTAGTGGCGCGGCTCATCGTTCACGGCGCCCTCAGTCGGCGCGAAAGCCGCGGCCTCCATTTCACGACGGATTATCCGCAGAGGGACGATGTTCACTTCCAGAAGGATACGATTCTCTCCTACGGCGCTCTGTCAGAGAATGTGCAATCAGAATCGCCAGACCCATGAAGAACAAGATGGCGCCAATGCCCAGCGGAAAATCGGGATCCGTGAGCGTCCAGACGCCAAGCGCCATACCCAGGGCTATCAGTACAAGGCCGCGCATCACATAGTTGGGCCGACGGACTCCCTCGATAAACGGCGGGGGTACCGGCAATCCCGTCTCCATGGCCGCCATCCGCTCCTCATGGATCAGCCGATTGCGCGTCCGCCTGCCAAATTCCACAACCAAGACGATGATCATGACCAAAGCAAAAGTGCCGACAATAGCGACAAGCGGAATGATGGACAGGGTGAGAACATCTTCTGGACTTGAAACCATCTCAATTTCTCCACTTTGTTCCTTGGCGCGGCACGAGTCTTGGTACCGCTCTAATTCTATCAGACTTCCAAATGGCGCAGACTGTTGCACGGAGCCGTCTCACAATAACTGTTATCTGTTTGCCCACCCCATCCCCCCCCCGCGAAGCAGGGGGAAGAGAGAGTTCCCCCCCCCATTTCATGGGGGGGGCAAAGAGCCTATCTTGAAATAGCACTTGACAGGGAGTAGCAGTTTTC
>DYHQ01000137.1 GCA_020724065.1 Candidatus Puniceispirillum sp.
AGAGAAAGGCAACAAGCCAAAGACGTAAACTCTTGTTAACAAAGCAATCGGGACATACTAAAGAATTTGGGGGCAAGGAAGTTTTTTCTTGACAATAAGACTATTAAGATGTATTTTATGTTATATCGGATTTTGTAACGGAAGGCCTAAAGGATTTCGTAGCTGAGGGGGTGCAGTCGGTTTTGATCATTTTGGCTTTGGTTAAGGAAGAAGGCTATGAAAATGCCAAAATTTCTTTATCTTGCCGTGATGCTTCTTGTTGGCACTGGGGTGCCTATTGCTTTGCAGCCAACTCTGACCCGTCCGACGGGCGCAACTCCCATGGCTGCGGGCAAAGAGTTCGAAAGTCGTTGCCCCAAGCTTGACGCAGGTCAGAAAGGCAACTTTACAGGACGATATCACTCGCGACTTGACGCCGTTGCCCGAAGGGGTGGTGGTTCCTTCCCATGCTGCAAGAGCGGGTGACTGCGAATTGGGGCTAAGCCGCCTTGCTGCGTATTACTATTTCGACTGGTTTCCCGATGAAGGTTTCAAGCTCTATGTGGATCCCGAAACGGACCAGACTTCCGGCGAGTGCACACCGCCATACTATCCCTTGCAGGTGAACTCGGTTGGGTTCTATCTGTATTTTTTTGCGGATTGTTTGGAGGTCGTTGGCAAGACCCTTTGCCTGGAAGTGGATGTCGAATGCCCGAAGAATATCGGCACCAACTATCCGGACAAATGTAATGGCCCCGGCCCGGCGATCCGCACCGAGATGTGGTGCCATACCTTCACAGCCGAAGAATGGAGCCTTAGGGCGGTCTATTACGGTGTGCCCTTCACCTCTCCCTGCTGCCTGGCCGAACCATTCTTCTTTGGCATCAAGCAGATTTCGTGGGATGGCACTCCAGGTCTGGCCCCTTGTCCGCTTTCCGAGCAGTATCAGGTTCCCAACCAGGACTGCCGAGTATGGGAACGCTTCGGCCTTGTCTCGGGAGATGTTCAATATGCTGTTTGCGCATGGTTCAATGTGAGTTCAGATTTTGTGACCCCCTGGGGCCCGTGGCTGATATGGGCGCAGGTGACATCCGAAGCGCAGTGCACGCCTACGATTTGCCAGCCCTGTGACGATGTGTACCCGGGCGATGACGTGTCGCTTCCCATTATGATAGACACATCCCCCTGGCAGCAGACCATTGACCTATGTGATTTCTGCCCCGACTACGATCAGCGTGTGGAATATCCGGGAGCGGCCTTCACGGGTGCAGCTCCGGATGTCGTATTAGAGTTGGCCTATCCACCAGAGCTCCCGGAGGTATGCTTCACGATCACGATCTCGCCGCAGTGTGATCCGGGGCCGCCGCCAACATTCTTCCGAATTCGTTCGTGGATTGCCGACCAATATGGTGCCTTCTATCTTGGGGATCCGTCTTATCCGAGTGTAGGGATGGGCCAGATCTACGATTTCACGACAACCGGCCTGGGATGCTTGCCCAACATGGTCTACAGGCTTTATATCGATGATCGCAATGGCTATTGTTGCTGTCCGATAATTGTGACCTACACAGGGGATATGCCATTGCCACCGACACCCCGGGAATGCGTACCACTCAGTACTTCTGATGAAATTTTTATCCCGTACGAAGTGCTTTTCGGTCCACCGGATACTTTCACCGTCAGCCCGCCGGACACGGTTATCCCCTGTTGGGTCACGGCGTCGAGCGACACGATTTACGCAGATACCCCCGAAGAAACCATCGTCGGCGCCACGGTTCACTTTTCACCCACTCACTACATCGGAAACTATATTCAGGGTTTCTACCACACCTACCCCACGATGACCGTTAGCGACCAGGAGGGTTTGTTCTTTCAGGCTAAGACGGTTGACTACGGCCCAGAGATGGGCGATTTCAACTTTGTACCGATTCCTGGGGAAAGTACACATGTCCAGTTTTCCCAGATTATCTTCTATGAGGACTTGGTCGTCAACAAATCCAGAACCTCGGAGTATGTCCATTTGTTGAGCCCACTCGGTGGGCACGACCCGAACTTCATTGATAGCCTGAGGGTGCTTCCGGAGACCTGGATTTTACCCCACGGTGGTTTCTTTGTGACTGAAATTGCTCAGGATTGTACCAAGGTCACCGAACGCAGAGAAGAGGCAAGCAAGCCCTGCAGCACCACGACGAAGACCACGACCGTTTGGACACCTGACTCAAATTCGGTAACGACCACAACCATCCATGATGAAAAAGAAGGAGGGTCAATCACCACCATAATAACAAAGACCCGGTGTCCACCGCCCGATACGACTTCGTGGAAAACCTCCGTGATCGTAATCCACTCAAAACCGACGAGTGTTGATGAGGAAAGTATCGCTGCGAAGGCGGAATCCTTGGGAGCCTCGCTTGGCTACACCGTAAAAGGGAAAAAGGACTGGAAGTTCAACGAATCAAGAACCATTGAGGATTGTCCCCAGCACAAACTTGGGCCTCCTTCGCTTGATGAGGAGCCTGCACGACCGCCAGGGATTATCAATTTGTTCGAAACTCAAAGCGACATAGATTGGGCCAAGCGCCTGTTCCCGCTCGATCCGGAGGAGAGCTTCACCTTGATGACAGGGCCCGAAGCGTCTATCGGGCCAAGCGCCACCGATCTGTGCGCAACTTCCACGGCCTCACTCCGGTATGAACGATGGGGAGACAGCGCCTTTGCAGCCGTCTTTGGCCTCCATGCTGGGCAACCCGGAACACAACTGGAATTCGAGCCGGATATTTCGGGTGGAGAACGCGTTGCTTTGGATGTCCGCAACGCGGGAAAATATCCTGTCAGTGTTCAGATTTTGGGAGACGCACCGGGCGCAGGAGTATTTTGCCCGGGGGATGAAATCTACTTGCGACCCAATGAAAGTGGAACTTTGTGGTTTTGGATTGAGGACGCCGAGTTGGAAGGCGCGGACCTTACGAACATGCGACTGTTCCTTGTAGCGATCGGTAGTAGCCCGGGCGTAGATTCCATCAAGGTTGATTTTGACAACTTCGGTGTTATGGGGTTGGCTGGACCTAATCCGCCGACCGATGTGACCATTCTCTACAATGCGAGCACGGGCAATGCGGAGCTCCGCTGGGTTGATCAAGCGACGAACCGGTCTTACAAGATCTATCGCTCAACGACAGATCCGTTCAGCGGCTTCGACCTCCTCGGAACGGTTGCGCCTGGCATAGGGTTTTATGCGGACCCTGTTGGCGCGAACACAAAGGCCTTCTATCATATCCAAGGTTCGTGCGAGGCGCCATAAATACGCCGCCCGTTCCGCGGTGAGCTACAAAGTGCATAAGTCTTCCATTAGGCAGGAAGTCCGTGGTCCCTACTGGCCACCACGGGCAATACCACTTGCATTCATGTTGGTGCTGTCCCCGGCAGCGTGAAACGCTTCTACTCTGTGATGGCATCGCAACCGTAGCAACGCTGACCAACCCAGCTTGCCGCCCCACGCGAAACGCTTTCGCCGTGAACGCTGCAGCAAACAGCTGGGGTTTAAAGCGGATCTCAGTATCTGCCCGGTAGGAAAAACAGAGACAACAAGACCGAGGAGCGATTTCCTCGGTCTTGTTTTTGGCCCCTTTGGCGTGTCTATCGGGTCGGAGAAAAACCAAGATATGAGAGGCATACAAAAAATTTGAGAGAGAGTCATGAGAGATTCGGCTTCCCCAAATATCTAACTTGATATTAATGGAAGATTTGATATTTGGCAAGAAATCTCACACGCCTCAATTTTTTGCTTGACAACGCCTTAATTCCGCGCTATATTGAATGACAAGCCACACTCAGGCGGGCAACGGGAGGATGTCAGTCTTTGTCATCATTTCAGTGAGGGAGGAAAAATCATGAAGGCAGCAAAGTGGTTCTATTTCGCGGTGCCAGTTCTTCTCGGCGTTGGGGTGCTTCTGGGGTCGCAGCCAAGCGAAAAGCGATTGCCACCACTTGGAACAATTGACTTCACGGACGACAGTATCTATAAGGGCGATAGATTAACTACAGAAGAAATCGCCATAATTCAGCGGGCCATCGATAGTATCAGAACACCTCCGCCGACATCCATTAGCCACTTTGATTCTACTGGCACGATCGTAACAGACCTCTGCTCCCATATAGCTGATAGGTTGCAGATGATGCTCAATAGTGGGGCAATGGAGGCCGAGACCTTATTCGAAGGCAATGCCGTCACTCTTTGTGACAATGTGCCCGGTTTGGGATGGGACCAGATGAATGTCAAGAGGAAGTTCCTCGCAGACGTTAGAGGAAATCCGAATGCGCAGCTTAGGTATTTGGAGGAAACGCTCGTTCACGAACATCGGCATATACTTCACGCTTCTGATGGAACGGTCGCAAGAGAGCAACGTGAGGCATTTGGAGCCGAAAAGGCCTATAAAGACTCCCTTATCGCTATGGGACAAATGGATCCTTGGGACTCCGAATATGATTTCTGCAGGGAAGAATATGTCAAAAATATGATGAACCATCTTTTCGGCTTACTTGACGAGAAGCTCAGAAGTTCCCAAAAAATATACCTCGGGGGGGACAAACATTTTTTATCGGAATTGACACCAACCAGACGGGCCCCGACTACCTTATCTCCTATGCACTTGGCGACACAAGTTGGTACAGGTATTCACTCGGCACCACACGGGCATCGGATATGAGAATTCACGAGGACTACTTTCTCTTTCCCCCGCGCATCATTTGGCACTCATTTGCGGGGGAGAACCCGCGTTGGGGACAGCACAAATTCGCACGCTGAACATTTACGAAGGCGAAGTGATCGCTCCCTATATGACCCTTGATTTTGGTCCCCCCGTTTATCCACCCATGTTCTTCTACTCCATGACCTACTCATCCGAGACGGAATTCTACTATGTGCTGGACACGCTGAGCCAGAAGATTCTTGTGATGGCGGACATAGACGAAGATCTTATTCCCGATACGATTGTATCCACTTATGCCGATGCCTTGTGGCCTGGCTATGAGTCACTCGAAGATATGCGCGGAGTGGATTTCTCGAATCACAGATATTTGGGCGCTGGTCTCATAGTCAACCACTTTCGCGCACACCTTCCCGACTGCGCACGGCCCTACACGGCATATTAGTTTCTACCCGACGCAAATGAAGACAACGAGGCTGATACCTGCATTCTTGTATATCGCTATGAATTTCTTGTATTCGTGCCCGGGATTCAAGTGCCCCTGCCTATCGAAGGCGATCAGACTGTGCAGCTTTTTGCGACATGGAATCACACAACCGAGGTATGGGCAACCGATTCACAAGGGCAGATTTTTTACGAACTACTTGGAGCCGCGCAAATGACAGAAGGTGTGGATGCGCAATGCGCACTCAACCGGCACCTTGTGGCAGATGAATACATCCTGCCAATTGATGTGAATACAGGTGAGCGGCCCTGGTTGGCCACGAAAGTGGGAGGAACTCCACCGCAAAACTGTATGCCGTGTGCAGAAGCGCTCCAGACGGCGGGCTTTGTCTATGATCACAGCTATTCCACTTGCGAATGGAATGGCCTGCCGCAGAACTGCATCTGGGGCGCTGAGTGGATCTGGAGCGACGATTGTGGAGGAGTCCAGTATGGCACAAATGAAAAGCGCTGGTACACCTTCACGGTCGCGTGCCAGACCACGATCACCGCCGTACTCACCCCCACGGCCGGCAATGATCCGCAGATTGCGCTCGTGAACTGCTGCCCCACCTTGGACGGCGAAGAAGACATGTTAGAGTGCTGTGTCTCCACGGCTGACATCGGGATTAATGGTGATCCAGAGACCATCATAGAGGCGGTGGCTCCGGGTACCTACTGGGTTTCGGTGGCTATGTGGGATGGCTGCGGTTCGTATGACCTGCATGTCACCAGCGCCGATTGCCCATTGGGCCCCTCGCCGCCGAGCGATCAGACCATCCATTACGACCCGACCAGCGGCGATGTGGAGCTCCGCTGGACCGAGACGGGTGCACCTTACTATAATATTTACCGGGGAACGGCCGATCCATACAGCGGCCTCACATTCCTTGGATCGGTTCCCGCTGGTGTTGGATTCTACTCGGATTTCGCCTGTGCGAACACTCAGGCTTTCTATTATGTCACATCTGCCTACGACATTCTGCAGTCGGCACCGAACCGTCCGCTCCAGGTTGAAATGAACGCGAAAGGGGAGAAGAAAGAATCCTTCGACGCTCTGCAGCCGGCACCGCATCGTCCGCCGCAAACTGAAATGAAAGCAAGGAGAGACGACAAGTCGTTGCTGAGGCGTATTCAATAGCCCCTACCGAGGATGCTGCTCGGCGCCACGAAAACCCCAAAAAGCAGCAAGGGGCTGTCCCATAAGTATGGGATGGCCCCTTTTGATTTTTGGTGGGGAAGTG
>DYHQ01000016.1 GCA_020724065.1 Candidatus Puniceispirillum sp.
CAGATCTTTCTGGGAATCTTCTGGGGGATACGGTTGTGAATTTTGCTTTTCAAATCTTGCCGGATGATAGCCTCGGTTCGCTTTCCGGTATCTTAGATGATCCGCAGGGCGGTCTCCATGTTATTTCTGCGTGGTCAGTTCATTCCCGACAAGTCAGAAGACATGCAACGGGCGTGCGGCCAGGGAAGTTTCTTCTCGATGGTCTCCCCGGAGGGTCCTATTGGCTTGAAGTCCTGCGCGACGGTGATGGCTCCGCGGATTTCTCCGGCGGGAGTGTGGATCCCTGGTGTTATTCGGAGCTGTTTTGGGCGCCTCCGGATACCTTCATCGTGCGACCTCGTTGGGATCGCGGAGGCATACAGTTGAATTCTCCTGTATCGAAATAGAGTCTGATTATGCTTCATGTTATCATCATGGCGGGTGGCGTCGGAGCGCGCTTCTGGCCGCGGAGCCGCCGAAGTGCACCGAAACAGCTTTTGGATTTCTTTGGGGAAGGAACACTCATTGAGGATACGGTGCGGCGCGCTCGGCGGTTGACTTCGATCGAGTGCATATGGATTGTAACCAATCCATCGCTGAAAGAGGCCATCCAGAGAGCTCTTCCTGATTTTGCAGACGACCGATTTATCCTTGAACCGCAGGGAAAAAACACTGCACCAGCCATCGGGCTGTCCGCGATTCACCTTGCCCGGCACGATCCCGATTCGACCATGGTGGTGCTTCCCGCCGACCATCGGATTCCCGATCTTGATGCCTTCGAGACAGCCATTCACGCGGCAGCCGAAGTCGTCTGTGGGCGTGAGATGCTGGCTACGGTCGGCATCCATCCGACGCGGCCGGAAACGGGTTACGGATATATCCAGATTGACTCGACCGCCCCTCCCATTGCTCCCAATGTTTTCCGAGTGAAAACCTTCGCCGAAAAGCCAAACTTGCACACAGCCCAGCTCTTTCTCGATAGCGGCGATTTTCTGTGGAACAGCGGGATGTTTATCTGGCGAGTTCCCACAATTCTGGAGCAAATCGCCGAGTTCTTGCCGGATCTCCACAGCGGCCTTATGGAAATCGCCGCCTCCTGGACCAAGCCGAAATCGAGTGAAGTCGTTCAGCGAGTTTATCGCTCTCTAAAGGTCATCTCCATTGACTATGGAGTCATGGAGAAAGCCCGGAATGTCTGTGTAATCAAAGGGGATTTCGGTTGGAGTGATGTGGGAAGCTGGGAAGAGGTGTGGCGTCTTTCTCCGAAGGATGAAAAGGGAAATGCGCTGCGCGGTAATCATCTCGCGATTCACTCGGAGAACAATCTCGTTGACGCCCGCGACAAGTTCTATGCTCTTCTGGGCGTCCGGGATTTGGTCATTGTCGAAACCGAGGATGCGGTGCTCATCTGTCCACGAGAGAAATCTCAGGAAGTCCGCACGATTGTCGAGGAACTGGAGCGGCGACACAATGCAAATCATTCATAAGGCTGTCTCCCAGGAGGTAGTCTCGCCGAGGCGGATCTCGAGATTCGCACGGAATGGGCGAGTCATTCCCATCGAATGTCGGATGGCTTGCGATTTGGTTGATTCTGTTCACGGGCTGAAGGCGGCGAGAAATGCGTGCAGAAAGGCTTTGCTCTGAGCTTGAAAGCGCCGTGCTCCGCTTGGGATGGAAGATTCGCCAGGAGAAAGGAAACTTCCACGGAGGCTCCTGCCTGCTCTCAGGGGAGCGAATGATCATTATCAATCGCCGTTTGAGTACCGAAGAGAAAATCGAGATCTTCTCACGGGTCTTGGCAGGAAGCGAGGCGGACACGATTTATCTTCTGCCCGAGGTGCGCCGCTTTCTTGAAGAACGGCCAACCGCGGAGAAGGCGAGAATGGCTGAACCCAAGCAGAAACAGCCCGACGAACATCCCGAGGATGCATGAGCCGTTGAAAACGAAATCAGGGATTGTGAATGGCGGTTCATGAGCGATTGGGAAAGAGCGCGGAAAATTTGGGCAAGAAATTGCTCCTTTTTTTCGCTCGCTTCTTTGTTCAGCCATCGCCTGCATCATCCTTTGACGGAGGGCAGTGCCGAAGCATCCTCGTTGTCCGGCAGGACAATCGGCTGGGCAATCTGGTTCTAATTGAACCCCTGCTGCGAGCGTTGCGCCAGCATTTCCCTCAAGCCCGGTTGACTCTCATGGTAGGAGAAGCATTCGCCGACTTGTATCTGCCCGGTGTTCTCATAGACGAGGTGATGGTCTTTCCGCAGTTCAGGTTAGCCAAAAATCCGCTGCTTCTTCTCGGATGGTTGTGCGGCCTTCGCACTCATCAATGGGATTTGGCGATTGATTCAGCGCATCCACGCACGATCTCAGTGACAAATCTCCTTTTGGTGGGCGCTTCAAAGGCGCGCTGGCGTTTGGGCTTTGCGCGACACGGAAGTGAGCGCTTTCTCAACCTGACGATTCCCGCTCCCAGTCCGCATTCCTACATTGAAGAGCAGCTTCTCTTGATCCAACCTTTGGGTATTGCAGTGGGAGTTTCATCCCCGCGCCTTGCGTTGCCGTCCGGTCATGAAACGATAGCCAAGCAATTTCGGCAGGCCCTAAGAGTAGGCGACGAAGAACATCTGTGTGGTTTCTGGATTGGCGGGCGCCGCGACAAGTGCTGGCCGCTGGACGAATTCCTCAGACTCTATCGCACTTTCGATGACGAAACTCCTCGCCGTTTTTCTCCCGTGCTTCTTTCCGGCCCAGCGGAGACTGTGAGAACGGGCTCAGGTTTTCGACATCACAGGTTTGACGGTCCCATCTGGGAACTGGGAGCTTGCTTGAAAACACTCGACTGGTTTCTGTCCGTTGATTCCGGGCCACGCCATTTTGCTGTTGCTCTCGGTGTCCCTTCGATCGGCTTATTTCGAGGAGGGGCACAAGCGGAGTATGGCCACGCAGATGGGAGAAATCATTTCGATTTCTCAATAGACCATGAGCAGGAGCTCTTCTCGAAACTGATTTCAGCCGCGGATATGATCTGGAATGAAACAACGCGAAGCAATTCAACGCCAGGTTCTGTTGCAGAGATCTCTGATAACCGAATGGCTACTGGCAATTCATTGTCCCTATAATGCCTGTGAATGACAATACATTATTGACCAGTTTCAAGAGCGGCTCGCGAGTTGCTCTCGCGCACGCACTGACACTCGTCGAAAACCGTTCGCCCAAAGCACTTGCTCTGCTCACTGAGCTTGGCGATTGCATTGGGCGCGCGATTCGGATTGGAATTACCGGGCCGCCCGGCGCAGGAAAATCCACGCTGATCGCAAAGCTTGCGCAGCATTGGCTCACGGAGAACCGCAAGGTGGGGATCCTGGCCGTGGATCCGACCAGTCCTTTTTCAGGTGGTGCGTTGCTCGGGGATAGAGTGCGCATGGGCAGCATCAGTATGGACTCGCGTGTTTTCGTTCGGTCTTTGGCAACACGGGGCAGTGTGGGAGGCCTTGCGCGTGCCGCGGGGGAAATGGCAGATGTCCTGGACGCCTTTGGTTTCGATCTGATTGTTTTTGAGACCGTCGGTGTGGGGCAATCAGAACTCGATATCGTTCAATATGCAGATACGACAGCGGTCGTTCTTGTTCCGGAATCCGGGGACGCGATTCAAGCGATGAAAGCGGGCCTCATGGAGATCGGCGACCTTTTCGTTATCAACAAATCAGATCGAGAGGGTGCCAATCGCTTCGTGGTCGAATTGCAGATTGCGATGAAATTCAAGAAGTGGTCTGGATGGATGCCGCCTATCCTCTCCACTGTTGCGGCGACGGGAACGGGGATCCCCGAATTGGCGGAGGCTTTGAAACGGCATATCCATTACCTGCAACAAGAAGGGCTTTGGAATGAACGCCGCCTTGAACGTGGTCGGAGAAAGTATCAGCGCGTGGTCGAGGATGAAATCCTCGAAGCCTTCTGGACGGCGAAGCGAAAAAGTCTGCTGGATGATGCCGTGACGCGCGGGAAATCCGCTTATGCGTTGGCACGTGCGCTACTTCTGGATGTCATCCGCGAGATTCGCCAAATCCGTCGGGATTGAATCGGACGCAGGGGATTTTCGACGCGGCTCTTGAGGAGCAAGCTGACCGCACGCCGCCTGACACTCCAAACCGCGACTGACACGCAGAGTCGCATCGAGTTTGGCCGCTCGTAGCTCTTTGAGAAAAGCCTCGACGCGTTCTTCTGGAGATGGTTCAAAACGGCATCCAGTAGGGTGGAGGCGAATGAGATTGAGTTTGGCGGGAATGTTTCGCAGCAACTGAGGCAGCGCGGCGGCGTCTTCGGGTCGGTCATTCAGGTCTTTGATGAGAATGTACTCGAAAGTGATTGGATAGCGCGTCACATGGGCGTAGGCACGCAGGGTTTTCATCAAGAGGCTCAACGGATAGGTTTTGTTCACGGGAACGATTTGAGACCGCTGCTCATCATTGGTGGCATGGAGGGAAACAGCAAGTTTCGCGGGCATACCCTCATGGATGATTCTCTCAATCGCGGGAACGATGCCAATCGTTGAGATCGTGATGTGACGCGCGGAGAGACCCATGCCTGCAGGATCAGCAAGAAGATGCGCCGCTTTCATCACGGCATCGAAATTGCACAAAGGCTCGCCCATGCCCATAAACACCACATGGCTGATTCGGATTTTCTCTTCCCTTTCGATTTCGACAATCTGATTGACAATTTCTGCGGTGGTGAGATTGCGGTAAAAGCCCATTCGACCGGTCGCGCAAAACACGCAGTTCAGCGAGCACCCGACTTGTGTCGAGATGCAAACTGTCTGGGCGGTGGAACTCGGCAAGAAAACGGTTTCGACATAAGTGCCATCGCCCAGTTCAAAGAGGTATTTTCGCGTTCCATCGAGCGCTTTCGGTGACGAATCGGCAATGCGCGGTGTTTCGATTATTGCAGTTCGGGACAAGTGCGTTCGCAAATCCTGCGGCAGGTCTGTCATTTTGTCGAAATTCGAGACCCGTCGGGCAAAAATCCAACGATACAGTTGCCTCCCTCGATAGGCGGGGTATCCCAAAGAGGCCAGGAAACTTTCCAGCTCTTGTTGCGTTAAATCTCTGAGATTGACCATTTTCTTTGCTTCGTATGCATTGAGCAATATACCGAGCGATTCTGCGAAAATCAAGCACGCCTTTTAGGAGAGCTAATGACGAACCCTTCTATATCCGATTCGGAAATTCTTCATTCCCTAAGAGAAGCCCACAAGACCTTGAGAAAGGAAATCGGCAAGGTCATCGTTGGGCAAGAAAAAGTCATTGATGAGTTGTTGATTTCGCTCTTGGCGCGAGGTCACTGTCTCTTGGTGGGTGTGCCGGGGTTGGCTAAAACGCTTCTCATATCCACGCTCGCGAAAGCCCTCGACCTCAAATTCAGTCGAATCCAATTCACACCGGACCTGATGCCCTCGGATATCACAGGGACCGAGATCGCGGAAGAAGACCGGACGACAGGGAGGCGCACCTTCAAGTTCATCATGGGCCCTATTTTCGCCAATATTGTTCTGGCGGACGAAGTAAATCGGACTCCTCCCAAAACTCAGGCAGCGCTCTTGCAGGCCATGCAGGAGCATGAGGTTTCCGCGGCGGGCACAACCTATAAACTTGATGAGCCCTTTTTTGTGCTGGCGACTCAGAATCCTATCGAGCAAGAGGGAACCTATCCGCTTCCGGAAGCTCAGCTTGATCGTTTCATGTTCAATCTTTGGGTGGACTATCCGTCCACCGGTGAAGAGAACGAAATCGTTCGGACGACCACAAGCCGGTATTTCGTGCCGGTTGAAAAAGTCCTCAGTGGAAAGCAGATAATCGAACTCCAGGACTTAGTGCGGCGCATCCCCGTGGCGGACAATGTTATCGAGCATGCGGTGCATCTTGTTCGCCGGACGCGACCCAAAACGGATGATGCTCCGAAGTTCATCAAAGACTATGTGGCATGGGGATGCGGCCCGCGAGCATCGCAATATCTGATTCTTGGTGCAAAGACTCGAGCAGCTTTGGATGGCCGCCCCACGCCGGATGTCGAAGATGTGAGGCAGATTACGCTGCCCGTTCTTCGGCATCGTCTCGTGACGAATTTTAACGCAGAAGCCGACGGCATTACACCTCCGGAAATTGTCAGTCGGCTTCTGGATTCAAAATGATCAGGCGTCTGCGGTGAAACCAATCCGTAGTATCGCCGTCGCGGGTCTCCAGACCCACGATGGCGCAACGGCGTGAAAGGAATTGACTCACAATATGCCCGCGCCGCGTGATTTTCTGAGGCCGGATGTCGTTTCGCGGCTCAAGAATATGCAGCTTCGTGCCCGCATGGTCGTGGAAGGATTTGTCGCGGGTCTTCACCAGTCGCCATATCATGGCTTCTCCGTCGAATTTGCCGAGCATCGTCCCTACATGCCCGGGGATCCGCTGAAGCATGTGGACTGGAAGGTCTTCGCCAAAACGGATCGCTTCTATTTGAAGGAATTTGAAGAAGAAACCAATCTAAAATCCTACCTTTTGCTCGACATCTCGAAGTCTATGGTTTACGGAACGGTCTCCGTCACGAAGCTTCAATACGCGAGCTTTCTGGCGGCGGCTTTGGCATTCCTTATGATACAGCAGCGCGACGCGGTGGGCTTGGTTTTTTACGATACGGAATTGCGCACCTATCTTCCGCCACGCTCGGTCCGCAGCTACTTGAATGTTATTCTCTCGCATCTTGAAAATCTTCAGCCATCGGGCAAAACGGATATCGGAAGGAATCTTCATGTGGTGGCCGAACGCATCCGGCGCCGCGGATTGGTGGTCGTTCTGTCCGATTTCCTCGATGAGCCCGCGAAGATTCTGGCCGGTCTGAGGCACTTTCGTCATGATGGACATGAAGTCCTCGCATTTCACATTCTTGATCCGATGGAACGCAGCTTCGCATTCAGAAGTGATGCCAAATTCATTGACTTGGAAACCGAGGAGGAGATGCCCACTCAGCCTTGGCATATCCGCCGAGACTATCGCTCCTTGCTGCGGCAGTTCATTGATACATTGAAACGCGGCTGCCGCGAGCAACTGGTTGACTACAACCTGCTTGATACTTCCATCCCCTACGACACGGCTCTGTTCCAGTACCTGACCAAGCGCAAACGGCTGCGATAGAGTTCTTTCTCTCGGTTGCCAAAGCATCTGCTCCAGGCTCACATAGCCTGGATTTTCTTTCTCACAGGCAATTCTTTCCCCCCAATTCCCTCCATCTGCCAAAGCGTCTGAGCCTCGAATATCGGAAAAACCAAGTATTTAATTGAGAGAGAGACACCTGTCTCTCGACCGATTTGCTGTGGCACAGCCCTTGCTTATTTTATAGCACGAAGCATAGAGGCTTTTCAAAGCCTGCTCCGAGGGGAAAAAGGGAGTCAGCCGCACCGTTCAATTGTCGCTTTGTGAGAAATTCGAGAAATACATCCTAATCCCAAATCCAAGGGGAATCCGAACATGGCGGAATCATTTCCTCGGACTTATGGTCATCGGCGTTTGAGTGTGCCGAGTGATTTCAATCCGGACCGAATTCGCGAATTGCGCCTCAGTCTCAACCTGACACAGGAGAACTTCGCTCACGAAATCGGAGTCACCTTCGCCACGGTGAATCGCTGGGAGAATGGACGCACGACTCCCAACAAGGTCGCTCAGAAGGTGCTCCATCAGATGGAGAGAAAGCTGCGAAAGATGCAGCGCTCTTAAGCATGCTATAACAAAAGCCGAGAGGTTGTCTCGGCTTCTGCGTGGGGTTTCTCGGATGGGGCGGAGTGTGAAGCCTTCGCCAATGCTTAGGCGCGGCGAATGTCGAGGAGTTTACAAAGCTTAGTCAATTCGGCCTCGGCACTTTCCTCCAAATCTTTTTGATCAGCATAGTCGCGCAACTGCTTCGCCAAGAGCTCTATCCCCGTTGTGATAAAGCTCATGGCCTTCGGATCGGCTCCCCGTTCGGCAAGAATTTGGGCGGACTTGCCGAGCATGGTCATCGCCAGGCTGTAGGTGAGGAAGATTCGGCTGTTGCTCATCGTCTCGTCAAAATTTGCCATATGTCGCTCCTTGCACTTTGCAACCGGAAGACTTGCACGATGCACAAAGGGTCCAAACGATTTTGGAGTGGTGTTCCCATACTAAATATACTATTTTTGCCTGAAAGAATCAAGGGAAAATATCGCAGGGCACAAAAAATCTGAGCGTTATTCATGCGACGCGTCGAGCCCAAGTCGGAGGAAATGACGGACCAAAGTCATCTCCCTTTCCTCGGGTTCTCTTCGCTCATAAAGCGGGAAAGAACAAGTTCTGAGGGCATGACTTCTCGGTTGAAGTTGCTATGTCGCTGGGTTCGAAATCTATTTCGTCCTTCTCGGCTAAAGGACAAACACTCGGCCGACTGAAGGTAAAACGACCCAGCATGCCTCTCCGGGACTGACAACGAACTCATTTCTTGGATAGGGATCGCCTCTCCGCGACGATCCGAAACAGCCGGACAAAGCCCATGGTCAGAAGACTCGGGCCTGTCCGGTTTGTTTTTTTGTCATTTGTAGATGTCTCTCGGTTTTAGTATGTTATGACATCGAAAACTGCAACGAGATATGAAAGATGTTTTCGAACTTCGGCCAGACTGAGGAATACTTGAATCAGCTCGTTGACTATGAGCGAGGTCATCCGATGCCGCGCGCTCGTGGCAAGCCGGATTTTCAGCGCTTGACTCGAGCAATCAAAGCGGCCAATCTTTGGAAAGCCCCCCCCATAACAATTCATGTCGCGGGAACAAAAGGGAAGGGTTCGATTCTTCTCTATCTTGAAGCTCTGCTGGCACCAGAGAAGCGCGTTGTCAGTTTCATGAGTCCCCATCTGACTTCCGTTCGAGAGCGGATCCGCGTTTCCGGCAAGTCCGTGAGCGAAACGAGTTGGGTCAAAGGTTTCAATGCTCTGTATCCAATGTTGGAGCTTTCGCAAGCTCAGGGCAGCCCCTTGACCTATTTTGAAACGACTTTCTTGCTCTATTTGTGGTCGCTGTTTCATTTGAAGGGCGAGGTTGCCTTGGTGGAAGTTGGATTGGGCGGTACTTATGATTGCACCAACATTCTCACGCCGACGCTCAGCGTTCAAGCGCCGATAGACTACGACCACACCGAGATTCTGGGAAAAAGTCTTGTTCAAATTACTCGCAATAAGGCAGGAATCATCAAGCCGTACTGCCCGGTTGTCATTGGCAGGCAGAAGCCGAGCGTAGAAGGAATGCTCCGCCGAATAGCCGCGGAGCGCCGCAGTCGCGCAATAATCTTGGGCAGGGATTTCAACTGGCGCGACAGAAATCACGGCTTCTGGGACTATTGGCACCGGGGCGAGAGACGATTTGAACGGTTGCATCTTCGCGTATGGGGCGGTCACCAGCAGGACAATGCCGCCACAGCGCTTTGCGTGGCGCTTCTGTTGGAGAAGTTCGGAATCCATCTTGAAGAAGCGAAAGTTCGGCACCGACTTAGCCGAGTCGTCTTGCCGGGGCGCCAAGATCTGTTGCCTGGCACGCCGCCGATTCTTCTGGATGTCGCGCATAATCCCGCTTCATTTCGAGTGCTGGCGGATTTTTTGAAAGCGAGATTCCGCGGGAAGAGAATCCTGCTGATTTGCGGCATGCTTGAACAAAAAGACCATCGTTCCTGTTTAGACTATGTGCTGCCCTGCGTCAGCGAAGCTATTTTCTCGAGACTATCGCATCCTCGCTCGCGTTCCCCCTCAGATTTGGCAGCTTTTGCCTTGTCTGCGGGGGTCAGTGCAGAAATTGTTGAAAATGAAACTGCCACCTTTGACCGCATGCGCTCCCGAAAAGGCTTCGACCTCATTGTGATCGCGGGCTCTTTTGTTCTGGCGGGGGCCTATCTTCGCTGGAAGCAAACGCAATCAGGTGCGAATGAAGCTTGAAAAAGAAAGCCACTGACCTCGAGTGAGGCCAGTGGCAACTGATCTGCGGAATCTTCTGCTTTCCTACTTCAGCAGGACGAGTTTCACGATGGGAGAAGCGCCTGTTGACCAGCGAATCTGAGCGAAATAGAGGCCGGTGGCAGTTTCCGCTTTCCAAACGGCGGTGCCATCACTAAGTGGGAGTGCGATGCGCTCCACTTCTCGACCGAGAATGTCGAAGACAATCAAATCAGCCTCATATCCCGCGGGAATCTGATAGGGCAATTGCACGACAGCATTGAAAGGATTTGGAAATGCCGGCCCGAGAGTCACTACGGTTGGCAGTGCCACTTCCGGCTGGTGAGGCTCGGCTGGCAGAATATCTTGAGCCCAGCGATAGAAGAGCTCGCTCAGCAAGATCTCCAAAGACTCCGAGGTGTCCATCCCGGAAATCGCTTCGATCCCAAATCCAAAGACGATTCCCCGCCCCCCATAGAAATCCACACCTGCAATTCCTTGAGTTCCGTACCGCCCGTAGCCGCAGATCGTGGCGTTATTCCCCAGCGGAGTGAGAACTGACGAGCGGACTTGGTTGGAGGCTCCCGCCGAACCGACCAAAAGGAACCAATTCTCGAGCAGAAATGGACTACCCTCCGCTGGCCGAACCGAAGTCATCCGCACACTGTCCTGAGCGATCCCCATTTCGAGGACATTCTGCGCGAATGGACCGCCAGCCAATTCATCAATGATGTCCTGGCCGGAAAGGATGACCCGATTGCCACGGCTCAAATAATCCGTGAGCAGGTACTGGTCGTTGGTTGCCAGAATCCCCGTCCTTGCATTCCCGGAGAGCCACAAGACGACACCGGGCTCCGGCAAGATGGTGTCCGGAAGCTCTTGGTGTTCCTCAAGAGAAATCTGGTCAAAGATGACATTCATGCCGAGCATCGTGTTCTCCACGAAGGATTCGACATCGCTCGTCGGATCATCCTTGACAAGGAGTATCTTGGGCTTTCCCACGCTGAATTGGATATCCCGTTCAAAAACCTCGCTGGTGTTTTCGGCTGAAATCGTGACGGTTATCTTTGCCCAGTGATCTTGCGCATTGGGGGCGATGTCAATGAGAATCGGAGTGGCGCTGACCGCCTGTCCCGGCCCAAGATCCCCCAGATTCTGTTGGCCTCCGGTGACGGTCAGGTCGGGATCATTCCAGTGCAGCGCCATAGACACATTCTGTGCGGGGGGTGGGTAAAGGATGACATCATTGAAGACTTGAAAAGTCAGTTCCAGTCGTTCGTCCGGCTCCGGCCAGCCGTCTCCGTCGCCAACACTTCCTCCTTCGCCCGTCTCATACCATCGGACATTTTCCAAAACGAGATTGGGATCTACGCCCGGACCAATACCATGATGACCGAAACAACTGTAAATCGTTTCGGCGTGCGGTGTGCCATTGGAGAGATCACCATCGTTGTCATCTGTCTCGAGCACTTCGACCAGATAGCTCAGGAAGTCTGTTGCATGTCCGTAGCGGGAAAAGTGCGCCAGGGAGTCGGCGATGTCCGCTCCCAAAGCCAAGCGAATGCGCCAAAGCGAACCCGAAATGAACCGACTATCGCGATGCACCTCGCCCTGCCAACTCTCCGGAAAGTGCATGTCGTTGTATAGGTTCCGCAAATAGCGCAAAGGGTTTCCACCGACAAGTCCGCCTTCGCCTATCAGCGGCTCATCCGTGATGGTGCAGGGAATATAGTCCGACCACGCTTCGTTCATCGCGCCGGGCTGTCCCTCATACGGCAACCAAACGCCGGAGTACATTTCCTGAGTCACTCCGTGGGTGTATTCATGATAGACGACATCGCAATACATGACGAAATTCTCATAGTTGCCACCTCCGCTTCCGTAGTAGCACCCATACCCGTTCCAAAAGGCATTCTCATAGTTGGTTCCGTAGTTGACGACCACAGGCATCGAATAATCAAGACTCGTGAATCCCGGGTCAATCTCTTTATACCAGCTATGGATGAATCGAGTGTGGTAGAACCCATTCATCTCAGGCCGAGTCGCGTCCTCGGTGGTCCATGTCCAAACGAAAGGGGAGAAGGGAGGGCTGAGTTCCAAGTCAAGGTGGGCGGGGGGAGCGTCATCATTCCGAACAGCAACATACGGCCCGCGCAACCAGGCAACGAGCGAAGCATTTCCGCTGATTTCGCGGGAGAAGTCCCCCTCCATATCGGATGTAACTTCATTGCCATTGATGGAAATCGTTTCCATCGTATAGGCCGCGGAATCCACCGGGCTTGAATTGTAAGGATACCAGAATTGTCCTTCGACGGTGCCAGACACTTCATCGTTTTGAATCCCCGGCCAGTCGAGCAAAACTTCACCCGTTGTGGCATCCACGATGCCTTCCCATCGAGCATGTGGTGCCTGTCCCACGAGCCTCACATCCCAGACAGGACGCAAACCATGTAAAACATGGTCGGGGAAGAACGCGGCAAAGGAGTTGTCCTCATCCACAAACCAATCGGGCTGCCCGATTTTGCCTTGAAGGCTTACAACGGCCTGCGTCAATGAGAGCCGCGACGCAGAGAGTTCGGGCCAATTGGAATAAGTGCGTATTCCCCAGCGCATGACCTCGCCGCAGTGATTCAGCGTCACCTCAGCGCGACTGCCAAGAACCGGCATTCCTTGTCGCTCTTCTTGGAAAAGCCCTTTCCATTTTGCTAACACGTAGTCGCTCTTGACGAGCTCCAATTGCACCGTCGGTTCCCCGAAGAGCGTGGCCATCTGAAGCAGGAAATCATGGGCTTGGGCTTGCCGAGTCGCGTCGTCGGCCTGAGGAGACACCAGGCCGAGAGGAGGACCAAAAGTTGTCAAAGGAGTGCCATAGTCTGGATGCCAGAGTCCAATCCATCCGCGCAGCAGATTCGACGAGAGCTCCTGCCAAGTCTGTGAGTGCGCGACGGGCGCATTCTGCACATCTGTCACATCAACATTCCCGGGCACATCATAAGGGCCTGCAGCCAAAACGACGGCAATAGCAGCCAAGCAGCCCAACAATCCAAAACTCATTCTTATCATCATGTTATTGAGTCCTTCATGTATGAATTAGACAAGCTAACGATAGAAGAAAAGACCTGCGCGAACAAGGTGACAGAAAGCTTCCCGGGGCTCGACCCGTTGTTCGTTAACGGCTTCGTCTGGTGTCCACGAATAGAGCAGGTATCGGTACTCCAACCGGCATCCGATTCCACCTTGCCCAAATTTGAGTCCCACTCCAAAATTTAGAAGGTTTCGCTGGTCGTGGTTCGTTGTGAGAATCGTGCGGCCGGCGGGGATAGCCAGGGCTGTTCCGCCTCCGATGAGAGCGAAAGGAATGAACCCGCGCAACTCAACGGGGTGCACGAGAACATTGATGGCTACATGATATCCGGTCTGCAACTCATTCCAAGTCGTATCCTCCCGTTCACCGTGAGGAAAAGTGAAATCGCCTTCACCTTCGATGCCGATCGCAGGGAAAACCGTATAGCCTCCCATCAGAGACAGTTGCAGCATCCTGCGCGAGAAGTCTTCATCCTTCATGCTCTGAAAAGCGATGCCCCCTCCGAATTCATACCCGCGTTCATGGGGGCGATACATCGCCTTCTGTTCAGCCTGTGGAGGGCGTTGAAACCAAATACTCTGGATTTCTTTCTTGGTGAAAACCTGCAGACGGGGCAGCGGTAGGTGCCGTTCCTCCCATTCAGCCATGAAGACGGTCGCCGAGTCCGTTCGCACAATGGCTCCGCGGGCGACCTGTCCATTCTTGAGACGCAAATAATCCTGAGCGGCGCCGATTTCCCAAACACACAGAAGTCCCAGTAAACAGGCGAAGCAATTCCTTGGGCTCATAAGACCTCCTTGCTTGGATTTCTCTCCGAAACAGCGGATGAGATTTGTATCGAACCAATTTAGCAAAAAACTCGTCCAATCGCAACCTACGCCTTTTCGCCCAACTCGTTGCGTCAGGAACCGGAGTATTGATGTTTTCATTCTTTCTTCTTATATTATATTAAATATGTTGTAGTGTCGTATGGATCTTTTCAATGGCCAGATTGCGCAAGTTCCTGCTGAGTACCCTGCCTTCTAATAACGAATTGCCATCCTATCTCCTTGATTTCCAGGATACTGACCTTGTCGTCATCTTGGGTGGAAATGGGAGTGGCAAGACTCTGTTTGTTCGAATGTTGCAAAGTCTTCTGACATGGAGAGGCGAGTTCGCCTCAACTTGGCATGTGGAATTCGACACGGCTCATCTGGAGGTCGAGACAAATCACGGAATTGTCGCAATCGAGGCGGACTTCCAAGGGAGGACAAGGAAGGTCAGAACCCTCCTTGCGAACGGCCATGCGGATTTGAAAACATCAGATTTGAATGGAGCTGGTGAGGACGAAAGCGATGCCGAATTGCCTTTGTGGTTTACTCTGGATGAGGCGCTTCTGTCGCAAACCTTCTTGGTTGCGGATGGGCGTATTGGAGTCGAATTCAACCAGACGCTGTTGACGAATCTGGCGGAAGCCGTTCTTCAGCCTTTGAAACTGGCTCACAAACATGCGCAAGAAGAACGGCAACGGATTTCAGTTCTGCTTGCGGATGGAAAAGCTGAACTCGACCAAATTGAGGAGCGTTTGAAGAGTTTTGCGCGAGCATTGTCGCAGATCGAAGAGAACAAGGCCAAACGCCAGTCTCTCGACGAAGAACTCCGCGAGCACGCCGGAGAGCTTCGAAAACAGCAGCAGCAGCTAAGCCGCCTTATGTACCGGAAGAATTTGACTGAGCGACTCACGATTCTGATAAGTTGGTTGGCTGAAGTGGCTCAGGAGCGCGCGGTTGTCGAGAAATTGCGGGAACGCCATGTGGATCTGCTAAGTCGCTTCGAAGAGAGCTATGTCCCGTTCAGGGGATTGCCTGAGGATTTCGGCGACAGCTTGGCTGCACTTGTCGCATTGCATGAGAAACAGCAAGCGCTGTCCACTACGATTGAGAAAGCGGCCGAAGAACGAGGACGAAAAGAGTCCGAGCTTGCAGCCATCCGCGAAAAGCGGAAGTGCTGTGAAGCCGAGCGACAGAACCAGTTTTCGTCTGCTGAGGAAAACCGTGCCCAAGTCCTGCAGACTCGGGCTCGGCTTAAGTCTCTGCATCAAGCGCGCCTTGAGCTGGAGGAAAAAAGGGATCTGAAGCTTCGTCTTCTGAGCGAGGCACTTGGCGGCGCGTGCATCCGGAGTCGGGAGCTGTTGGACAACA
This sequence comes from Candidatus Puniceispirillum sp., assembly GCA_020724065.1. Classification (GTDB taxonomy): domain Bacteria; phylum Electryoneota; class RPQS01; order RPQS01; family DYHQ01; genus DYHQ01. The sequence goes on from DYHQ01000016.1 coordinate 15,211, forward strand.
GCCGGCGCCTCCTCGAGCTTCATACGACACGCCAGAAGCTCGCTCAGCAGCGAGAGAGTTGCGAAGAGAAATGGTTGGCGTTGTATGAAAGAGAGAGACTGCAAGTTCAAAGCTGCGAGCTTGGGTTTCCCGGCTTCGATAATCTGCCGGTCGCGGCCGCGGAGCTTCTGCCCAGACTCTTTCGCGCCCGCAGTGAGTTGAAAGATTCCGAGCGTCAAATTACGAGAATGCAGCACCAACTGGCTCAGTTTCGCCGCCATCCGCATCTGACCGCTGCTGGAGGCCTCGCATTCCTGACCGCGCTTCTTGGCCTCGGTGTAGGCATCGTAATGGCCGATTGGGCGTTGGGGCTTTTCTTGGCTCTGATGGTCAGTGGCGTTTCTCTTCTTGTCTTTGGAAGGCGACTTGCCTTTCCGCCTCGCATCGAAAAAAGACTGAAGGCGGAACTTGACATGCTGAGAAACCAGTGGAAGAGAGTCCTGGATGTCAAAGATGAATCAGAACAGAAGCTGAAACCCGTGCTCAACTACCCCGACCTTGCCTCGGCTCTGAGAACCCTCCAGAACTACGAAAACCAGAAGGTGAAATTACAGGCGATTCGGAATGACTTGATCTCCTGCGAAGCGGAAGCGGCAGCGCTTCCATCTCTCAAAGCGATAGAGACGGAAATCGCCACCTTGACGGCCACCCTCCCTGAAAAGCTACGCAACACGGTTCCAGAGCACGTCGTGCGTCATGCTGAAGCCTGCGCGCAATTGGAGGAAGATCTCGAGCCAATTTTGACAAGCCTCGCCGAGTACAAACCTCACGGCGAGAAATTCCTCGAAACGGCGCAGCTTGATGCCGAATTGGCGGAGGTCGAAGGCCGTGAAGCCGAAGGGCATCCTCTGCAAGAACGGTATTACCGGGAAATCGAGAACTTCTCCCATGCGGAGCAGAAGCTTCAATCGGAACTGGAAGTGGATGTCTTTGCACCTCTCCTTCGTGAGAGGGCAGAATTGGAGGCACAATTTGAGGAGATGCTGAGTCAGAATGCAGCCCAGTTGGGAGGAGGGAATCTATCATCTCTATGGGAGCAGTGGCAACAGATGGTGAACCTGCGCACCGAGCTGCGCGCTGTCCGGGATGAGCTTTCTGCGCATCCCACTTTGGATGAACTGGGTTGTCGAGAGCAAATCCTAAAAGCAGAAATGAATCCGCTCCAAGCGGAGACAGCGGGCGCCGAGACCGAGAGATTGCCTGATTTGGAGAGCCTTGAAGAGGAGATAAGTCGCCGTGAGTCAGAAATCGCCCACATGGAGCAGATGAAGCGAGAACTGCCGGTAACGCTTGAGGAAACAGGGTTCGCAATCGAGGGTTCACCGGAGTCTCTGGCGGCAGAAGCGGATCAGCGTCGTCAAAGACTCCTTGAGATGCAAAGAGAGCGAGAAGAGCTTGAGCATGTGATGGCACGAATTGACGCCGAGATTGCGGATTGCACCGAGGGGTTTCCCGGCGAGATTTTGAATGCAGCGGCCACCCTATTGAGACCACTGACAGAAGGGAGGATTCAGGAGATTATTTGGGAGCCGAACGGCCTGAGCATCGTGAATGCGGCGCAACGCACACTGCCTGTCGAAAAACTCTCGGGCGGTTTACACGACCTTGTGATGTTTGCTCTGCGGCTCGCCATGATTGAGAAATTGGAAATATCCGAATTGCCTCTCGTTTTCGACGATCCCTTCGGTCGCTTGGATGCGGAACATTTGACCCGTGTGCGGGAGCTATTGGCGCGTTTTTCACAACGCAATCAGGTCATCTTGCTGAGCAGGGATCCGCGATATGGCACTTGGGGCCGGACAATCCTATTGGGAGGGTTTCAGCAGAGTGCGAACAACAATGTTGAAGCAGGGAACTTGAACACGGGAAGCTGACGAAGGGCTTCGCTATGTCCGTGCTCGTCCATGTTTTAAGAACTTGACAAACTCCCCGAAAATGAATATATTATTACGGCTTCCCACTTTCCGCCAGGATCCGGTCATACGCGGTTGCACGGCCGGGATCGATGCGCTTGAGTATTTTGATACCATCAGAATATCCCACCCGGACCAAGGCTTCCCCAAGTTTCTGGTAGGACGCATCTAAGAATTGGCTTTGGACTTCAGCGGGTACCTTCTCCAATTTCACCAAGGCATAATATAGGTAATCTTTCGCCTTCTTGTAATCGTTCATCTCGTAATAATACATGCCCGTATCCCAGAAAAAGCGCATTTCGCGAGTGATCGTGTTGTCCGTGCCGACTTGTTCGCGCAGCAGATCATTCCGTTTGTCCCATCCGAAGACGAAAAAAGAGCGATTGCTCTGTAGGTAAATATCCCGGGCCTTGTCGTAATAGGGGCGGCCACCGAGTTTTGCCAGCTTATCGAATTCCAAACCATAGATCATCCAAATATAAAACTCAATAACAGAAGTCAAAGGATTATATTCATTCTCCTGAAATTGGTAGCCTTGTCGCAGACTGAAATCCCAACGACGATCCTCGAAATAGGCATTGGCGTCGGATAGATTTGTCACCGTAATACTCGCCTTGTATTTGTCTTCCGGGGGGCCCGGAGCATAATCCGTGAAATAGATGTTGATACGCACCTTCAGGTCATAGCGATAGTCGTCATCGGCCCACTTCTTCCGCTCAATATACTCTTGCAGTTTTTGTTGTAGATTTTGCAGCTTGCCCTGAGCTTCCTGGGACATTTTGTCCACATTGAGTTGCACCTCGGGAACAAGCCTTTGGCCGACGGCGAGCAATGGAGTCACCATAATGCAAAGCGCCAGTAGCAGATAGAAATGAAGACCCTTCACGACCTGCTTACCCTGATGGAGATGTTTGCTTCTGTCCCTGCGTCCAGCTTTCATATCGGTTATCCTTAATTACCATAACAATATTATCGAATTTTTCGTCAAAAATCAAGCGGCGAACCGGTTCACAACCTGGAGTGTGGTGCTATGCTTCATTGGGTTGGCCGACTCCGCGTTCGCTGCCTTCGAGAAAGACTGCTGCGGTCCGCGGGCAACGGGATTGGCTGGAGCCGGCGTGGCACTCTCCGGGGATGCCTGGTGCGCCAGTCGAAACCCTGCATTGCTAAGCGACGGACTTCCATTGATAGGATTGGCGTGGCAGCGGCTCTTTGACTTGCCCGAGCTGACGCGCCTTCATCTGGCCAGCGAATTCGCTCTACGGCGATGGGCGGCCGCGCTCGAAGTTCATCAGTTTGGAGGTGAGCTGTATCGCGAGACGACTATCGGTGTTTCTTTGGCGAAGTCGTTTTCTTCACTGGTATCTGTCGGGTGCCAGGCATCGGCAAACCAGGTCGCTATTCGCCACTACGGCGATGCAGCAGCTTACGGCATTTCTCTCGGTATATGTTGCCGCCCGATTCCGGAGCTCAGTGCCGCCGCGTGTTGGCGCAATTTCCCCCGGGCTCGATTCGGAGGTTGGAACGCGCGAATGCCTGAGTCGTTGCATCTCGGCATCGCCCTTAGATTGCCTCGCGGCACTTTCGCCTTTGATGTTGTCGAGGAGCCGCGATTTCCTACGGAGTACCGCCTTGGTGCTGAAGCACCCGTCTTACCGGCCCTCTCTTTGAGAATAGGAACCCGTGCAGAACCCGTTCGCCCCTCCGCCGGATTCACAGTGCGGGTGTCACGCTGGCGTTTTCACTATGCGGGCGATTTGCATCCCGACCTTGGCCCTTCGCATGAACTGGGGCTTGAAGTGGACTGGCGGTGACGGCTCTCCTATTGCTTTTCTTGTTCTTTGACTTTGCGTTGGTAGCCGGTTCAACTCTGGAAGACTATCTGGAGGGAGACACAGAGGCAGCAGACAGGTCCCTATCGGTCGAGGAACAATTGGCGGTCCCTCTCGATTTAAACCAAGCGACCCGGGCTGATCTCCTGTCCTTGTCATGGCTTGGCGCGGAAGCGGCTTCGGCGATTCTTCGCGAGCGAAGCCGCCTCGGCGGGTTTCGGGACTTCTCACAAATCGAGAATCTGCCCGAACTTTCCCACGATGAAATAGAATTGTTTCGGCAGGCGGTCATCATCGGGCAGGCTCCCAAGAATCCATTTTTTGGGCATGCCCGCATCATTGCAGCCGGACAGTGGGGAGGAGAGGCACCCCTTTCGGCCGAAGACATCTATGGCGAGTCACGCGCACGCTTTCATTCAATCTCAGGTGCTCAAGGGTTTGTGTTAGCCCGACATCCAGCGAATTCGCCCGTTCTTTCTCATTTCACTTCGATTGGGATGGAATTTCGATGGCCTTCATCGAGACTGTTCGTCGGTGACTATCAAGCTGATTTCGGCACTGGTCTCGTATTCTCGTCCCCTCTGGGACAGAATGGGTGGATACGAGATGCCGTGCGAGCCAGTGTGCCGGAGGCGCGGGGCCTTCGATGTGCACCAACGGCATCGCCCTTGGGATTTTTTCGCGGGGCCGCCCTGCAGGATGCGTCGCGTGGCCTGAGGTTCTCGGTGCTTCTGAGTTCCCTTGACCTCGCGGCGGTCATTGAAGAGGGCTGTCCGACGCAGCTTTCTTGGCAGACTATTTCGGCGGACGAGCTTTCTAAAGCACGTGACGGGCAAGTCCGGGAGGATTTGGGCGGTTTCTCGGTCTCGGCGTCGCGCGGGATGCTGGGTGTTGGAGCTCAAGGGCTACTGGCGCGATTCGAACCAGGCCTGACACCCGTGGCTACGCCTGAGGTCCCCCAACCCTTGTCAGGGAGCGTTCTGCGCGTCGGCTCGCTGGATTTTTCACTGAATCACAGGAAGCTTTCTCTCGTTGCCGAATTGGCCGCTTCTGAGCCCGGTGGCAAGGCATTTCAGTCTGCCTTAAGCCTGCATGATGGGCCGGTCGCTTTCGCTCTTTTTGCCACGCATGCTGACGCCAATTTTCAGAATCCCCGTTCCCGTGGCTGGGATGAATTTGGAGCTCCTTTCCAGAACAGGCAGACTGTCGGAACGCTCTTTCGACTGACCTTGGCAAATCATCTGCTGACGCTTCGTGCTGCTTCGTCGCAGACGCCCTTTCGCACGGCGACATCTTCGCTTTCACGAGCCTCAAGTGAAGTGGAAGCGCGATGGCGGGCAAGCCTGCGCAACTTTTCGATGGAGGTTCGCGGCGAGCGAGGTGAGCAGGAAGCCGGAGGCGCTGAGGGGCCAAGCGATCAGATACGAATCATCGGTGGGCGCTTGGACCTTGGAATTCTATCTGGCCTTGACCTGCGCCTGCGCACACAGATTCGACGCGCGACAGGCGCTGACGGAAACAGTGGCGTCGGCACTTTGAGCTTTGTTCAAGTTGGACAGAGACGGCCTGTCTGGTCATGGCTGGCGCGCCTGACAGTCTTCCATATATCGAGTGACAAGGCGACTCTCACAGTTTATGAAAATCAATTTCCCGGCAGCTATCCGTTGGTCTCTTTCTATGGAGACGGCAGTCGGAAAATGGTCATGCTTTCCCGTCGCTGGGGTCACTTTCAGGCAGGAGCAAAGGCAACGCGCACCGACCAAACGACTCACGGGGAATATGGCTGGGATTGGCAGTTTGCTCTCCAAGGGGAAATGACTTGGTAGGCATGGCGGCGGTGCTTACAGGTCTCAGAGTAACAGTGAGATTGCGGCACCCCGCCCATGCTGAACAACAATGTCTTCACGGGATTTCCCGAAGTCTGAGAGCTCTCTAATAGACCTGATCGCAGCGGCTGCCGTGGCGGGGGTGTCATCCGCCTGATTCCCAAATCATAAGACTCCATGCAAGAGCGCGTCGCCATTATTGTTCTCACTTACAACGGCCTTCAAGACACCCGCGAGTGCTTGAAGAGTCTCCGAAAGCTGCAAGACGCACAAGCGATCATCTATGTAGTGGACAACGGCTCATCCGATGGAACAGCCGATGCGATTGCCGCTGAATTTCAGGACTCGATTATTCTCATCCACAATGAGAAGAATCTGCTCTATGCGGGCGGAAATAATGTGGGCATCCGGCGAGCGCTTGCGGACGGGCATGCTTCGATTCTGCTTCTGAACAATGACACTACCGTCGCTCTGGATTTCTTGGCTCACCTTGTTCATGTGGGTAGCGAGCTCCCGCGGGCGATTCTGGCGCCCAAGATCTACTATGCTTCGCGCCCCGATGTGCTTTGGTTTGCGGGTGGCATCGCCAATATTCGGCGGGCGCATTTTGCGCACCGCGGCATCCGCGAGAAGGACAATGGCCAATATGACAACAGGGAACCGACGGACTGGGCAACGGGTTGTGCGCTTTTTGTGCCGCGTGAAGTCTTTGATGAGATTGGACTGCTGGACGAGAATCTGGGGCTCTACAACGAGGATGTGGATTTTTGTCTGCGGGCAAAAGCATCCGGTTTCGGAATCTACTATGTACCTGCAGCAAAAATGTGGCATAAGGTCTCTGCGGCGATGGGAGGGAATTTGGCGCCTGCGAAACTTCGGAGCAAGTGGCGCAGCCTGAGAATCCTTTTGCGCAAGCATCTGCCCAGCCCTTGGGCGCGCGCTCGCGCCCTGCTCGATTTCTGTGTGACCGAATCCTTGCGGGTCGTCCCGCTCCTTCTAAAAGGAGAAATGAATGCGAATCGGATGCCGAACTCTTGGTGAGTCTGTCCTGAGCAAAGGAACGAGGAGCCTATGATTAGAGCTGTAATTGCTCTTGCATGCTTGCTGTGCGCCGCCATTCCTGCAGGGGCGAGTTCGCTCCTGTTGGCTGATGAACAAGGCGCTCCCTTGGGGCGAGTGCCCTATTTGGAGCGCGGCGATGAGCGATTCGTTCCTTTGTCTGCTATTGCGGATAAGGCGGGTTGGCTCCTAAGAAACGAAGCGGGCATCGAAGTCCTGTCTTTAGATACTCTGGTCCTTCGTGCTCGGCGTGGCAATTCGTTCTATTTTCTGAACAGCAACTGCCGCCAGTTCCCTGCTATTCCCCAGGAGTGGGATGGCGTGCTCTGGGTGCCGCTATCCGGGTTGTTCCAAGCCATTCCTTCCGAGTTCCTCTATCTACATCCGCAAGACGGCTCGCTTCGTATCCGGAAAGTCGTTGAAACGAAAACAGAGGTTCCCTCTGCTCGGGGAACAAAGGATGAATCGCGCCTGCCTGCACCGCCGGTTTCCCCTTCCGTCTGGACGATGGGAACGGTCATCATTGACCCTGGGCACGGGGGGAAGGATGTCGGTTGCGTGGGAGCAAGCGGCTTGCGGGAAAAGGATGTGGTCTTGGATATTTCAAGGCAGTTGGCGAAGATTTTGCTGAACAAGGGGCTCACGACAAAGCTGACCCGCTATGATGACCGCTTCGTCCGTTTGGATGAGCGCACGACATTTGCCAATGCCAATCGCGGCGATTTGTTCATTTCGATTCACTGCAATTCCTCGAGAATTCGCAGCGCCCGCGGAACCGAAGCCTATTTCTTGAGTCCGGCCCGAACCGAGAGTGCTGTCGAGGTTGCTGTTTCCGAGAATTCCGTCGTTCAGCTCGAGGAAAACGCCGGCCAATATCAGGATCTCACGGACGAGAACTACATTTTACTTACGATGGCGACCAGCCAATATTTGAAGGATAGTGAACATTTCGCCAGTCTGGCTCTCAAGGAAGTGGTGCGGAGCACGCCGCTGTCGCAGCGATGGGTTGATCAGGCGGGTTTCTATGTTTTGATCGGGGCCTCCATGCCCGCGATTCTCTTTGAAACGGGTTTTCTTTCCAATCCGGACGATGAAAAATTCCTCGCGAGCAAGCGCGGACGCCAGAAGGTTGCGGATGCCCTTGCTCGCTCGATTCTGCAATTGAAATCACAGCTTGAAACGGAAGCTCTGCGCTGAATCGGCCCGCAATCTAAGCAAGGCAAGAAATTCTACTATTTTCCAAATGTCCAATTCCCGTCCCCTTGGAATTTTCGATTCAGGCATAGGTGGGCTGACGGTGGCGCGAGCTATCCATCACCAATTGCCTGCGGAAGATCTCATCTACTTCGGCGATACGGCCCGCCTTCCCTATGGAACGAAGAGCGAACAGACCGTGATGCGTTTCGCGCACCAAATCGCCGATTTTCTGCTCCATCGGGACATCAAGGTGCTGGTTGTTGCATGCAACACGGTTTCAGCGATTGCGCTCCCAAGCCTGAGTACCTCGCTCTCTGTGCCGGTGATTGGTGTCATCGAACCTGGAGTCGCGGGAGCGGTTCGCATGACCAAGAACGGATGTATCGGCGTTATCGGAACGCTTGCGACCATCGAAAGCAATGCTTATTCTCAAGCTCTGCATCGTCAGAATCCAGCCCTCGATGTGATCTCAGTCGCCTGTCCATTTTTCGTTCCTCTGGCGGAGGAAGGACTGCTGGACGGCCCGATTGCTGAGGCGATCGCTCATCGCTACCTGGATACTTTCGTCTCTGCCGGGACTGATACACTGATTCTTGGCTGCACACACTATCCATTTTTGACGCCGGTAATCCAGAAGGTTGTTGGCAAAGATGTTATCTTGATTGATTCGGGAATTGAAACGGCGGAGGTCCTTGCAACCCTCTTGAGAGAGAACCAGATGGCTTCGGCAAGCTCACATCGTGGGCGCCTCACGGTGCTTCTGACGGATTTACCCCGCCGATTCCGCGAGATTGGGGCGCGCTTCCTCGGCGAGCCGTTGGACGATGTGGGGCTCGTCTCGCTGGCCGGCGAGTGATTCATTCTTCACGCATTAGATGAAGTTTTCATTTGGAAATCAGTTTTTGAAACCGCTCTTCTGACACAGTTTTTGCTTCATAAATCTGTAGTATCCACGAATTCATCCCACCATTCCCAGTAGAGAAAAAAATGGACATTGCTGAGCTCCAATCCCTGAAAATGCCCGAGTTGACAAAACTTGCCCGGCAACTTGAGATCAGTGAAATCTCGGGTATCCCCAAACACGACCTCATTTTCAAAGTCCTCGAGAAACAAGCGACCCAAAACGGTCTACTTTTCGCTACCGGTGTTCTCGAAATCCTGAACGACGGATACGGCTTTCTTCGGTCTCCGAAGGCAAGCTATTTGCCCAGCCCCGATGATGTGTATGTCAGTCCGTCTCAAATCAAGCGATTCAATCTGCGGACAGGACATATTGTTTCGGGTCAAGTGCGCCCGCCCAAAGAAGGCGAAAGGTTCTTCGCGCTCCTCCGCGTGGAGGCGGTAAATTTCTTGCAGCCGGAGTTCGTGAAAGAAACCGTTTTGTTTGACAATCTCACGCCCCTTTATCCGAATTCGCATATTCACCTCGAAACGGAGGCGCCGGAACTTTCCATGCGCATCATGGACATCTTCACTCCGATTGGGAAGGGCCAGCGGGGGCTTATCGTCTCGCCTCCACGCGCAGGCAAAACCGTTCTCTTGCAGAAGATTGCCAATGCCATCACTCACAACCATCCCGAAATCGTTCTCATCGTGTTGCTCATAGATGAGCGTCCGGAGGAAGTCACGGACATGGAGCGTTCCGTGAAAGGCGAGGTGGTTTCCTCGACCTTTGACGAACGCGCCGAGCGCCATGTTCAAGTGGCGATGATGGTGATGGAGAAGGCGAAGCGTCTGGTGGAATGCGGCAAAGATGTCGTGATTCTTCTGGATTCGATTACGCGTTTGGCTCGCGCGCATAACGCTGTGGTTCCCCACTCGGGTCGCATTCTGTCCGGAGGTGTGGACGCGAACGCACTCTATGAACCCAAGCGATTTTTTGGCGCGGCGCGTAATATTGAGGAGGGGGGAAGTCTGACCATCATCGCCACCGCTCTGATTGATACCGGCTCGCGGATGGATGAGGTCATCTTTGAGGAGTTCAAGGGAACGGGCAATATGGAGCTGGTGCTCGATCGCCGCTTGGCCGATTTGCGTGTTTTCCCAGCGATTGACATTCAGAAATCGGGTACTCGAAAGGAAGAGTTGCTGTTAGAGAAAAACACTCTCCCGCGCATTTACCTCCTTCGTTCTGTCCTCGATCACTCGAATCCTACTGAAACCATGAAATTCCTCCTCGAGAAACTGCGCTTGACCCGCAGCAACGCCGAATTTTTCGACATCATGAACAAAGCGAGTTGAGAGATCTCATCTTGCCAAAGGCGAGATAGCAAATTGGTCATTGCTAAAACCTGCCGCTGATACGACAAGTCTTCCTGGCAAGTACGCGGTAAAAAGCCTTCGGGAGAATTGTTGCGACATTCGCGTCGAGACATAGGT
>DYHQ01000017.1 GCA_020724065.1 Candidatus Puniceispirillum sp.
GTTCCGACAGAGTATCGGGAAAACGCGCAAGGAGCGCCCGTCGAAGCTGTCCCTCAAAGGATTTCAGTTCCGACAGCTCTGCCCCAATTTCCTGAAGTCGCAGATTCGAGCCTTCCAGCTCTCGCAATTGGGCTATCAGCGGCTCGACCTGCCGAGCCTTCGCCGCAGCAGCCCAGAAGAGGAAAGTCTCGGCGACCGCATACACAATCAAAGCGATAAGAACTGCACAGGCGAGAAGAACCCAGGGCCGCGCAACCCGAAACTGGCGGACTGCGCGATCACCTTCGCCCAAAATGAGAAGAGTCCAACCCTGAGTGTTTCTCATCGCGTAATTTATAGAAGAGAGCCTACCTGGATTCTAAATATTTTAATATATGAAAATTCCCTCAACTTGTCAACCGTCTGTCCCGTGCTTTCCCTCGCCGCGCCTCTGCCGCGCGCACTCGAAAAGCAACACTCCCGTCGCCACCGACACATTCAGTGACTCCACAGCTCCCTGCAGAGGGATGGAGACTTGCGCATCAGCCGCTTGCTTGAGCAGATGCGACACTCCTCTCCCCTCCGCTCCCACGATGAGTGCAACGGATCTGCGCCAGTCAAAATCCCCGTAATTGACCTCTCCCTCGCCTGCGGCCGCCACGACCCAAACCCCGTTGTCCTTTAGAAAACGCACCGCTCGATGCAGATTCCCTACCTCGACAAGCGACAAAGAAAAGACGGCGCCAGCCGATGCCTTGACCGTGACAGAGCTAACCGGAGCACGACGCCGGGCGGCGACAATGACTCCATTGACACCAGCACATTCGGCCGTCCGAAAAATCGCCCCGAAGTTCTGCGGATCTTCCACACCGTCCAAGATAAGAAATAGCGGCAATTCATCTCGGTTCAGCACCTCGACGATGAAGTCTTCAAAATCATGGCGGGGTGCAGGCACAATAGCAGTCGCCGTTACACCTTGATGAACCTCCCCGCTCTCCTTGGAGAAGTGGCTTCCATCAAGCCTTTGCACAACGACAGCCTGCTCCAAAGCCAGACTCTCTATTTCGTGGATGCTTTCTCCATGTGCCCGAGGCGCGATCCAAAGCCGGTGTACCCGATGCGCCCGAAGAGCCATCAACACAGGACGGCGACCGTAGATGCGCAGAAGCCCAGCCTCCACGCCGGGCTCCTCATCTCCCCGCTTCAATTCAGACCTCTCCTTCAATCAACTCCACCAATCTTTCAAGGTCTGAATCGGAATAGAAGTCCAGCTCGATGGTCCCTCCCTGGGCACGAGTGCGGATCTTCACGCGCGTCGAAAGCCGACGGCGCAGCCCGTCTTCAATCCGAGCCAAGTGGCTGCGACGGCGCTGTTCCGAAGGCTTCGACGCAACGCCCGAATGCGAGGACTCCGCTCGGGAATGAACCATCTCCTCCGCCGCTCGCACACTGACCGCAGTAGCCAAGAAGCGCCGATGCAGTGCCAGCCGCGTCTTGTCATCCTTGGCCGACAGCAGCGCCCGCGCATGGCCCATAGTCAGTTCCCCTTTGCGAAGACTCGACTTGATTTCATCGGGAAGCTTCAGCAGCCGCAAAATATTGGCCACATGCGTGCGACTCTTCCCCACGCGCGCGGCGATTTGCTCTTGCGTCATCTGACAATCAATCTGCAAACGCCGAAACGCCTCGCCCAGTTCAATGGGATTCAAGTCTTCCCGCTGAATATTCTCCAGAAGAGAAAGCTCCAGCATCTCCCGGTCGGAGCCGACCTCGACAACGCGCGCGGGGATGCGTTCGAGACCCGCTTCGCGCGATGCGCGCAAGCGACGCTCTCCAACAACTATCTGATACCTTTCCCCGTGGCGCCGCACAAGAATCGGTTGCAAGAGACCACTCGTGACGATAGACTGCTTGAGCTCTTCGATACCCAGCGCATCGAAGGTCTGCCGCGGTTGGAATGGGTTCGGCTCGATACGGCCAATCTCGATCTCGGCGACATGGCCGACGGTTTCAGCCAAGGTTTCACTTTCTGCAATCAGGGCGCGCAGCCCTTTTCCCAGATGGGTTGATTTCACGGTATCTCTCCTGCGCCATCTTTCTGCGCGGCGAGAAATTCGATGGTCAATTCATGGTAATTCTGCGCTCCTCGCGAGTTGGGGTCATACAGATAAATCGGTTTGCCAAAACTTGCCGTTTCGGAAAGGCGGACATTGCGCGAGACCAGAGTCCGAAAGACACGACTGCCAAAAACATCTCCAATCTCGTCTCGCACCTGTTTGGACAGGTTCAGGCGGCCATCGTACATCGTCAGCAGAATTCCTTCGATTTCGAGGCCGGGATTCAGGCGTTCCCGAACGAGTCTGATCGTGGTCATTAGACTGGCCAATCCTTCAAGTGCGTAGTATTCGCATTGCATCGGAATAATAATCGAGCGCGATGCCGTCAGGGCATTCAGAGTCAAGAGCCCCAGCGATGGCGGACAATCAATCAGGATGAACTCATAGCCTCTGTCCAGCTTCTCCAAAGCACGACTCAGCACGGTTTCCCTCGCCATCAGCGGCACCAGTTCAATTTCAGCCCCGAACAGGCGCGTGTCCGAGGTGACGATGTCAAGCCCCGCTACTATGGTGGGTCGCACGACTTGCGCCAGCGGCACCTCCTCTAGAAGAACATCATAGATGCCCGGCGCCTCTTCTCTGAGCGAAAAGCCAAGACCCGAGCTGGCGTTGCCCTGAGGATCTATGTCAATCAGAAGGGCGGACTTACCCTCCATAGCAACGCCCGCGCCCAAGTGAATGGCGGTCGTTGTCTTGCCCACGCCTCCTTTTTGGTTCGCTATGGCAACAGCCTTGCGCATACCTTCAATATACGCCAGTCTATGAAAAATGCAAGAGATTTTTTGGACAAAATGCTTTTCCGATGTGAAGTTAGGAATGGCGGATTCAGAATCTAAGCCTAAGCATGTGTTGAAGTGACCTGCATGCCCATTCGCGCGACATCAGCCATGAGACGCACCGGTTCGGCGAGGTGACCCATCATCCAGACGCCCGGCTTCCGTACGGAACCATCAAGTCATTGAAGGAGGCACGAAACCACTGGAATCGCGGTCGCCTCGTAGCCATCCTCGTGAGACAGAATGACTTCGAGCCTCTGGCCGTCGGCACTCTCGGCCTCCAATTTCAGACACAGACCGAAGGGGGGCCGACTGAACCGGCGGCAAGCCCAGTCCAGAAGGCCGGCTCCTATCTTGGCGCCTCTTCCGCCGCGACCAACCTTCAATAAGAACAGTACTACAAATATGGTGTCAATTACCCAATGCCCAAAACCGGCCGAGTACATGCCGAGCTCATCGAGCCTATGTCGCTCGGGAAGCCCGTCGAGCTCCGACAGTTTGTACGGATAACAGGCCTGCATGCCAAAGAGAGGCCCGAAGTCCATCTTTCTCTTGCTACTTGCTCGAGGTCGTCGCCAGGTACCGCGTTGATAGACGCGCAAGCCCCACGACAAATTCTGCAGATCTTCGAGGAATTGGGCAACTTCCTCGCGGGACCCTTCGCGAAATCGCATCAGCTCTCCAATGGCGACTTTCCTAACCGGCCCTAAACGTGCGGCGGCGTATCCCACAAGGGCCGATGGCATTCCGGGGATGATTCCCGCGTCCACAATGAAACAGCGTCCCCGCCCCAGGATTTCGGAATGCACCCGATGGCACACCTTGTGAATTTCCCTCGGATTCAGCGTGATGTCCATCAGGTCCGTCTTCGCATCGAGCGCTGCTTTTGTGACGGTTTCAACAAAACCGATTGTGCGGACGCAGTTGATAGCAATGTCGGCGTCCTGCAAAGCCGCCTTGAGGGATTCACCATCTCGCGCATTGACAGAAAACCCCTGAGCGCGCGCAGCAGGCAATCCCGCGTTCAACTTCTTCGCCGCTTCCTGTGCACGCTGCAAGTCACGCCCCAGGATGAGAATCTGCGCATCCGTCTCTTTCACAAGGTGGAGCGCAATCGCCTGTCCTGCTCGGCCGTAGCCCCCGAGAATGGCAATGGTTTTCATTCACCCTCCTGGTTTGAATTCACTTTGCATCCGGCGGAGGAACAAACTGAATATATAAGTCCTTCAGCAGCTTCTCGTCCACCTCCGAAGGACAGCCGTCCATGAGCGAGGCTGCAAGGAGCGTCTTCGGAAATGCGATGACATCGCGAATGGATTTGCCTGTCAGCACCATAATAACGCGGTCGAAGCCGACGGCAAAGCCTCCCATCAGAGGCGCTCCGTAGCGCAAAGCTTCCAAGAGAAAGCCAAAACGCCGTGTCGCCTCTTCGTCGTTGATGCCCAATAGTGAGAAGATTCTGCGTTGAACTTCAGGATTGCTGATACGAATGGAGCCCGACAGGACTTCGCTCCCGTTCACCACCATATCATAGGCATGCGAACGCACGGCAAGTGGATTTGTATCAAGAAGTGCAATATCCTCATCAAAGAAGCCAGTGAAAGGATGGTGAGCGGATGCAAGGTCACCCGTTACGGGATCCTTCTCGAAGAGAGGAAACTCGGTAACCCAGAAAATCGAGATACTCTGCGGCTGAATTAGCCCCAGTGTCTCACCCAAATGCAGTCTCAGCGCCCCCAAGCCTTTCTGAGTCTCCTCGCGCGCGCCGACGGCGAAAAGCAGAAGGTCGCCTTGTTGGGCGCCCATCCGTTCCGTAATGGTGCGCAGGGTTGCCTCTGAAAGATGCTGTGCCAACGCCCCTTGCACGCCTTCAGTCGTTAGCTTCACGGGAAGAATTCCACCGAGCCCTGCATTCTTGGCGGCCTCTTCAAAATCAGCAATTTGCTTCCGAGTTCGCCCGGCTTCGCCTTTCACGCAGATTCCGCGGGCCGCGCCGTCTTTCTCAAGCGCCTCTTTCACGATGCGAAAATCCGTGTCCCGCAAGTCCTCCGTCACATCCACAAGAGGCATTCCGAATCGCAGGTCCGGCTTGTCCGTGCCGTATTTGGCCATAACCTCGGAGTAAGTGAAGCGTGGAAATGGCGACGGCAAATCCACATCCCAAGCTGCTTTGAAAATCTTGCAGAAGAGGGATTCCGCGATTCCGAAAATCGTGTCAATATCGGGAAAAGACAATTCGACATCCACCTGAGTGAACTCAGGCTGGCGGTCACTGCGCAAATCCTCATCACGAAAGCAACGCACAATCTGAAAGTAGCGATCAAATCCGGCCACCATCAGGATTTGCTTGTAAATCTGGGGCGATTGAGGCAGGGCGTAGAATTTTCCCGGATGCACACGACTGGGCACCAAGTAGTCGCGAGCTCCCTCGGGCGTGCTCTTCACCAAGAACGGCGTTTCGATTTCGAGAAAGCCATGCGTCGTGAGATGTTCACGAGCGATGCCGTAAACTCGATGCCTCAGTGCGAAAATCTCCTGCATTTCCGACCGACGCAAATCCAAATAGCGGTATCGCAAACGCATCTCTTCGCTGGGATGGATTTCTTCCTCCTCGACGGGGAAGGGCGGCGGCAGACATTGGTTCAACACCTCGATATCGCGGGCATGGACTTCAACTTCTCCAGTTGATATCTGACGATTCACCGCGCCGGGTGGACGCAAAGCGACTTCCCCTTCCACCGAAATCACCCATTCGCCATGGAGTCCGCTCGCTTTCTCGTAGAGCACTGAGTCTTCCTCGGGTCGAATAACGACCTGTGTCTTTCCGTATCGGTCTCGCAAGTCCAGAAAGAGCAACCCGCCGTGATCTCGTATGCGCGCCACCCAACCGCTTAGGAAAACCTGTTTTCCCGCATCGTGGGCGCGCAACTCACCACAGGTGTGCGTTCGTCTCCGCATAAACCCCTTTCTCTCTATTGCCAACCGCAGATTCTAATACAAAAAGGGGCCGTCGCCGGGAGCGACGGCCCACCATCTCTTACGCCGGCAAGTATTTACTTTCTTTTTCTACTTGCCTCTTGTTGGTTTTGTTCCGTAAGTCAGCGCTGCTTAGCGCTTTTGCCGCGTGCCGTACTGCCTCTCCGCTTCGCCTCGATAGTCCCGCGGACTCAAGGCCGCCAAACGCTCAAGGATCTTCTCGGAAGCGGGACTTGTGATGGCCAATTCTTTGCACAGCCGGTAAGCTGATTCGAGTTGCTCGGATTCCTTAGAGGCGCACTGCCGTGACAAACCGTGCAGACGATGTTGCAGCTCATCCGTTCTTGTGGCCTTGTTCGCCTTCAGCTCGCCGCACACGCCGTCCAATCTCGTCGCCATACCTCGACAGAAGTCCGCGTAATCACTCCAGTAGTCCAAAACGCGGTTCTCCCATGCAGTCTGGCTCTCCGGTGAGATGTGAGCCTCGCGCAAAGCCATCAAGATTTCGCGGGAACGGCTCGCCGTCTGCTGAGCAAAGGCATGCGAACGCTGGCAAGCGGCTTCAAGCTGCTCCATCTGTGGGGATGCCGTCGCTGCTGTTCCCGACATCTTGGCGCTGCCGGCGATCTGAACCGCTGCTGTCTTGGCTGCTTCCCAAGCATTCCGGTTAACCACAATCAGGTCAGCCACGAATGGCTCAAAAGGAACCGTCAGGCCGTATCGCGCCCTTTCAGCCAACGCGCTTTGTCCCATCGTCTTCGCCGACGCTTGAGCTTCTTCATAGAGGGCCAGACCTTCCATCAGCACCGGATAGACTTGCGCGTTCAATCCATCGAAGCGTTGCTCCAGGGCGTGGGTCGTTCCTGTCCATGTCGGAAGCCCTCGCCGAAGCTGCGCAGCCCACGCGAAAGCCAAGTCTCCGTTGCCAATCCGGAGTTCTACAGCCCGAGCGGCGGCCTGTTCGGAAAGCCAGGTTAGCTCGGGCGTCTGTGGGCGCACAAGAGCGTAATCCCATGCCTGCTGATAGTAAGCAATCGCGCGAAGATATTCATCCTTGGCCGCTCTGTGCGGTGGCTCGCCCTGCGCGGCACGAGCGTTGGCATAGCGCACGTATCCCTGTTGAAGAAGGAGATTCCCCAATTCCTCACACACTTGTCCCTCCGCTATGTAGGCTTGCATTACCAAATCCGCATCCGCGAGCATGACTCGACTGTAGTTGTCTATCAGGGCCTTGGCCTGTGATTTTGGATTGCCGTTGGAAACCGCATTGGGAACGAACGCGCAGGCACGATGATATTCGGCACGCTGCCCCGTTTGAAGATCCCACAGTGCCTGTGCGGCGGCCTTTCGCACCTCACCGCTCAGCTTCTCACCTGACTTGGAGTGCTGTTCATACCACGCCCACGCCTGCCTTCGTTCCTCGTCGGCCTTTGCGGTCGCGCCTTTGCTCTCATAGATTTCACTGAGAGTCTGCCGCGCGACAACCGTCAGAGGTTCGTTCGGACAACGCTGAACCATTTCAACGAGGCTTTGCTGTGCGCGCTCCGTTTTCCCTTGCATCAACCAGCAGTGGGCCAGATTCAGTCGCATATTCATCGCCGAAGGGCCATTCCCGCAATTGTCTATGTATTTCTGAGCGCAATCGGCGGCGTGGTTCCAATCACCCGCTTTCTCATAAAGGTCGCAAGCGCGAGCCAGAAACTGGTCTGCCTCCTTCTCCTGAGGGTAGGCAAGTACTCGCTTTTCAAAGAGCCCGGCGGCCTCCAGGCCTCTGCCTAAACGGTCCGCCATGGCCGTCCCGGCCAACTCGCAGGCCTCGGGCGCGGCCGCGGTCTTAGGATAGGTATCAAGTAGCTGCAAACAACTCGTGACGCACTCTGTGTATTTCTCCGCTTTGGCATAGAGCTTGGCCGAAAGAAGCAGTGCCGCAGATCCTTTCTCAGCGCTCGCACCCTGTACTGAGCTACTGGCGAGGTTCTGAGCCGTTTGCAGAAGTTCCTCAGGCTCCCACTGAGTCGCCCTAAGGATTCGGTCGCCTTTCTGGAGCCAACTGTCGAGCTGCGCCGAGGGCATTTCTTGCCTCGGTTGCTCAGCGCCAAAAAGGACTTGACCAACAAAAAGAGCGATTAGAAGAACCAAACTCCTTGATATTGAACTGCTTAGACGCATGGCACACCTCATAGATTTTGACGATGCTATGAGGCGTGCAAACAGTGCGCCGAGGCGAATCCTATCGCAAGCCAGTGCGGCCTATCACTTGAATAAGCCGATTACATTCCCATCCGGATCAGCAAGCATCGCAAAAGAGCCAACTTCGGGAATGGGCGTGGGCGGGACAATCGTCTTGCCGCCCAATTTGTTCGCCTTGTCCAAGCTGGCCTGAAGGTCATCCACCTCCACATAGATAGTCACATAATTAGGAAAGCCTTCCGCTTTGCAGATCCCCCCGCCGATGCCCTCACCTTGGGCCTCGACGCCATAATATTCCATTGGCCCTTCCCATTTTTTGACATCCCAGCCGAAGAGCTTCGAGTAAAAATCCCTCGCTTTCGCGGCGTCCTTTGCCGCAATTTCCCAGTGCACGATTGGATTTGGCATAGTGCTTTTCCTTTTGTTTTTGATGTTCTTCCCGACTAATCATTCTGCTGCCTTGAAGATTCATTTCGCATCAGTCCACGATTCCCTGTGGCGGCAACTCCCAACGCTACTTCCAAGAAGGCTTGCCCAAGGTTTTGCGTTGTCCCATGGCGGTACCGACTATCAGCATCCCATCCATGAGAAAAATCTGCGTCCTTACTAATCCTGCGCATGACTCAACAAGCAAACCGCCTTGGAAACGGTATTGGACAACTACCCCGCGGCGACGAACTGCAGACGATGCGCATGGCGGCGCATGAAATGAGCACGAAGCTCAGAGACGGTTTGAAGCTGCGGGTCTCGTTCAATTAGGGAGAAGGCTTGCTCGCGGGCAATGAAAAGCAACATTTGGTCCTGCTCGGGATTGGCCCAGCGCAATTCAATTTCACCATGCTGCCGCGTTCCGAAGAACTCGCCACCGCCTCGCAAAGCAAGGTCGCGTTCCGCAAGTTCGAAACCGTCGTCGGTAGAGCAAATCGCGTCCATTCGCACTTGCGCCTCTTCGCTAATGTGTGGCCCGGGCAACAAAATGCAGAACGCTTGCTGGCCTTTGCGCCCGATGCGCCCTCGAAGCTGATGCAGTTGCGATAGGCCAAAGCGCTCGGCACCTTCAATGAGCATCACCGTGGCGTCGGGGACATCCACACCGACTTCCACCACGGGTGTCGCGACCAAAATTTTGATTTCTCCTGAGCGGAATTTAGTCAGCGTTGCCGACTTCTCCTCGGGTTTTTGCCGCCCGTGGAGGAGGCCGACCTTGAAATCTCGAAAGACGCCCGCTTGAACGCGAGCATGATATTCAATCGCGGCCTCGGTGTCAATCTTCTCGGATTCCTCGACCAGAGGGCAAAGAATGAAAGCGCGATCGCCCTTCTGAGCTGTCTCGATAATGAAGTGATAGATTTTGTCGTGCTCGGCACCTGTGCGCAAAACCGTCTTGACTTGCCTCTTCCCCGCGGGCAATTCCCGCAGTATCGAGACATCCAAGTCCCCGAAATGCGAAAGAGTCAATGTGCGCGGAATCGGAGTCGCGGTCATGAGCAACAAATGAGGCATCGGCCCCTTCTCGCGCAGAAGCGTTCGCTGCACAACTCCGAAGCGATGCTGCTCATCTATGACGACAAGACCCAACCGCTGGAATTTCACCTTTTCCTCGAGGAGCGCATGAGTTCCGACCACAATCTGTGCTTCGCCATCGGCAGTCGCAGAGAGAATCTCACGCCGCTCTTGCGTACTCTGCTTTCCTCGCACCAAGCGCAATTGAAGCCCCGCCGCTTCAACAATGGGCAGCAAATTGTTTGCATGCTGCTGCGCCAGAAGTTCGGTTGGAGCCATCAACGCTGATTGATAGCCGCTGTCTGCCGCCATCGCCATTGCAAGAAGCGCCACGGTGGTTTTGCCTGAGCCAACCTCCCCCTGCAAAAGCCGCTGCATCGGCACAAAGCTTTCGAGATCTTGGCGAATCTCATGTAGAACCGTCTTCTGTCCCTCGGTCAATTTGAAAGGAAGAGCCGCAAGGATTTTGCGCGTGATGTCGCCCACTTTCTCGAACGGCAATCCCCGGTCCGGTGCCCTCACGGCTCGGCGTCTCAGAGCAAACAAAAGCTGAAAGAAGAACAGCTCTTCGTATTTGATTCGGTTCCAAGCCGCTCGAAGCCCGTCGTCATCTTGCGGGAAATGAATCGCTGCAATGGCTTGAGCATACTCAGGCACATGGGCTGCCTGAAGAAACTCGATTGGAAAAGGGTCTTTCAGTTCGCGCCGCACAAGGGCCAATCCCGCGTGGATGCATCGGCGAATCGCGCGACTGTCCAGGCCCACTTTGCGCAGGAAGAGATTCGAGGGATAGAGCGAGACGATTTGACCTGTTTGATAGAGCCGGTCGTCATCGTCTTCGCTCAGAATATCTATCGCCGGATGAGCAAGCTGGTAGCCGTCGTAGTATCGGACGACCCCGCTGGCTGCAACGGTAAGACCCGGTTTTAGAGCGCGCTGCCAATAGCTCGTACCCTGAAACCAGACGCACTGCAAATACCCCGTGCCATCTTCGACGCCCACAATCAACCGATGGCTCTGGCGGCCTCGAACGAGTTCTGCAAACGCAATCTTGCCGACAATCGTGATTTCCCGCTCGGTAAGCTGCACATCCTTTATCGGCACGATGTGGCGGCGATCAAGGTAGCCGCGCGGGAAGTGGTGAATGAGGTCTTCGACGGTACGCACGCCGATTTTCGCCAACGCCTCGGCTCGAATCGGCCCGATTCCGGTGAGGAATTGGACGCTTCTCCCCAGTTCTCCTTCCACCGCCGGTCGCGGCTCCGGTCTTTTAGTAGGAGATGCGGACACGGTAGGTCAGCACCACCTCTTCATCGGGATTCACTTTCACTTTGAACTCGATTTGGCGAGCCGATTTCTTCTCATAAGGTAAGGAGCTTTCGAGGACTCTCCAGTCACCCCAGAAATAATCGAGCACGGAAACCTCGACTTGTTCCGTTTTATGATTGCGCAGCTTCACCTCGTACGCTTCCTCGCTGACACGGTCTGATATACGGCGCACATCCGTCTGCCGCCGTTCGACGGCAATATCGAAGGCGTTGCCGACCGCCACACGCACTTTTTCGTCCTTCGGCGTGTGCTCGATATTATCCTCGCCGACAAATTCCTGTGACCCATCCTCATCCTGCATATAGACGCGCACCCGCCCCGCCGGAAGCGGCATTCCCAGTCCATCCGCTTTGGAATTCGTGAACTCAAAGGAAACGCGCACTCGCTTCGGATCTCGGCGGGAGTCATATTCATAGAGTTTCCGTGCCGCAACTTCGGCGGGCGGGAAGAGGGAAAGCTGTTTCGTTTGATTATCGGCTATCGTCGAAGGACGCACCAAGGTGTAGAGATGATACTCGAAGAAAGCCTTCTCTTCAAATTGCGGTGCCGCTTCCTCGAAAGCCATTCCCTTCGCCATCACCGCTCGCAGTGGCCGCGGTTCTTCCGCGCGGTGCACCTCGCCGGCAATCAATTTCACTTTCGCGTCTTTGTAGGTCGCGCCGCTGTTGTTCGTGATCGTCACCCAACCCGAGAGGCTCAGCGACTTGCCGTCCGCGCCCACAACTGCCACATAGTCGGCTCGCCACTCAACGCCGCCGGTCAAATAAGAGACCTCCGTGCGTTTCGCTCCCGATGAAGGAGAATCCACCAGCCAGCGCAGAGTGGGGCGCGTAATCAATCCCTCCGGAAGACGAGGGAAAGTCACATCACGCATTTTTGCGGTGCGAACGAGTTGCACTTGCCCCCGCTCATCCTGAAGCATAATCTCACCCGCTTCACCGGATGAAGCAAAGAGCAGCTTCCCGCTGAAAAGGCTTCCGTCTTCCATCACGAGCTGCACCTGCTGGTCGAGGTATTTCCGCAGGAGCTTCTCGCTGCTCACGAGATCATAGTCGAAGTTCTGTTCGAGCATCTGGACTCCGGGAGCCAGGAAGTGCACCGAGGTCGCGTCAATTCGATTAGCGACATCTCGGAAGAAAACCTCTCCCATACCTTTGGAGAATTCCATGTCGCGCACATCCCGCACGAGAGCCAAATCCCGGTTGTAAATCGTGATTAGCACCTCGGGCGCCGCCAGGACAGCCAAGCTTTGCGCCAAGAAAATAAGACTATAAATTGCCCAGCGCATGATTTATCCCTCCTCCGCTAAACTACAAATCTCCTCATAGTGGCGCTCGACTTTCCGCAGCGCCGCTTCTATCTCCTGTGCTTTTTCGCGTTCGTGCTCGACGACTTCCGAAGGGGCGCGCGCCAAAAATTTCTCGTCGTCGAGTTTCCGGCGCACCGCAGCAGTCAGCCTCGAAAGACGCTCCCTTTCTTTCGCCAAGCGCCCTTTCTCGGCCTTCACATCAATCAATCCCCCCAAGGGAACGAAAATTTCAAAATCCTCCACCACGGCTGAAGCCGACCCTTTCGGCTTCACTTCTGCAAATGCGAGTCTCTCGGAGCGCGAAAGGTCGCAGACATAGTCCATCAAGTTCTCGATGAAGGCTCGCCTTTCAGCGTTGGCTCCTACAATAACCGGCCGAATCTTTATGTCAGGCTTGATGCCGAGCTCTCCGCGGATATTCCGCAGCGCAGAGACGACCGCCTCGAAAATGGCAAATTCCTCTTCGACGGTCCGGTCTATCATGTCGGGGCGCGGACGAGGATACGGTGCCAACATGATAGTCTCGGATTGATATTCGGTGGGCCAGACCTTTGACGACAGCGATCGGAGAGTCTGCCAAATTTCTTCAGTGATAAATGGCATGAAGGGATGAAGCAGACGCAGCGATCCATCAAGGACGGCAAGGGCTGTGGCCAGAATATGTCCTCGCTCCTCGGGTGTGGCGCTCCCAAGACGAGTCTTACAGAGTTCGATATACCAATCGCATTGCTGACCCCAGAAAAACGCATAGACCGTCTTCGCGGCATCGCTGAATCGGAATTCGTCGAGCGCGCGCCTCGTGGCTTCAACCGTAGAGAAAAACATGGAAGTAATCCAATGCTCCACAAGCTCATCGGGTGGCTGCTTCCATGTCTCGATGGACGCGAATTGAAAATCCTTTGCCTGTTCCAAGTTCATCAGCATGAAGCGCGTCGCGTTCCAGATTTTGTTCGCGAAATTGCGCCCCATCTCGCATAGGGAATCATCGTAGAGAATATCGCCGGCCCGAGGCGTCAGAGAGACAATGGTAAACCGCATCGCATCCGCTCCATAGTCTGCGACGACTTTCAGCGGATCCGGCGAATTGCCCAGCGATTTCGACATCTTGCGCCCTCGTATGTCCCGCACCATGCCCGTATAATACACATCTCGAAAGGGCACTTCTCCCATGACCTCGAGCGAAGACATGATCATCCGTGCCACCCACAAGAAAATAATGTCCGGCCCTGTAATCAGAACATCCGTCGGATAGAAATGGCGAAGGTCTTTCGTGTCATCCGGCCATCCGAGCGTCGAAAAAGGCCAGAGCCACGAACTGAACCAAGTGTCCAAAACATCCGGGTCTTGCTCCAGTCTCTGTGAAGAACAAGTCGGACATCGTTCAGGTGCATCGGTAGCGACAATCACCTCGCCGCAATCCCGGCAAGTCCAAATGGGAATACGATGACCCCACCAGATTTGGCGCGAGATGCACCAATCCCGCACATTCTCGAGCCAATGAAAATAGGTTTTTTCCCAGTGAGCCGGATGAAAATGCACCTTTCCGCTGCGCACCGCGTCAATAGCAGGCTCGGCCAGCGGCTTCATCTTTACAAACCATTGTTCAGAGAGCAACGGCTCGATTACAGTTCCGGTTCGCTCATTGTGCCCGACCGCATGACGATAGGGAATGATTTTCTCAATGAGCCCCTGCGCTTCCAAATCCGCCACCACGACTTTGCGACACTCTTCTCGCTTCATACGATGATATTTCGATGGAGCTTCCTCGGTCATGAGGCCATCCTTACCGATGACGCTGACGACAGCGAGGTGATGCCGCTCGCCCATCTCAAAGTCGTTCGGGTCATGCGCTGGCGTCACTTTCACCGCGCCCGTGCCGAATTCCGGATCCACAAGCTCATCGGCGATAATGGGAATGTCTCGCTGACACAAAGGCAACCGGACTTTTTGGCCAACCAAACCGCGGTACCGCTCATCGCGCGGACTCACGGCTACCGCTGCATCACCGAGCATCGTCTCGGGTCGTGTCGTCGCCACAGTAACACAGCCGCCGCCTGTTGACAAAGGATACCTCAGATACCACAGGTGGGAGTCCACTTCGCGGTATTCCACCTGTTCATCCGAGAGAGCCGTTTGCGAATCCGGATCCCAATTGACAATACGCTTGCCGCGATAAATGAGGCCTTTTCGATAAAGCCTGACAAATATCTCGCGCACGGCCCGTGCCAGTCCCTCGTCGAGAGTGAAACGCTCGCGCGACCAATCGCAAGACGCACCCAATTTGCGCAGTTGCTGGAGGATAATCCCGCCGTATTCCTCTTTCCATTTCCAGATTCGTTCGAGCAGCGCGTCGCGGCCCAGGTCGTGCCTTGTCTTCCCTTCTTCCGCAAGGAGTGTCGCTTCAACTCGAATCTGCGTTGCAATACCCGCATGATCCGTGCCCGGAAGCCATAGGGTATCTTCACCCTGCATCCGGTGCCACCGGATGAGAATATCTTGAAGCGTATTGTTCAGCACATGCCCCATCGTGAGCATGCCTGTAACATTCGGAGGCGGTATCATAATGACAAAAGGTTTATGCCCCGACACAATCGGCGCAACGAAGTAGCCGCGCTCCTCCCAATTTCGGTAGATACGATCCTCAATGGCTGAGGGGTCATAGGTTTTGGCGAGTTTCAGATCAGGCATGGACATCTCGATAGACAGCTCTCCCTAACTCAAAAGCGGTGAAATAGCTGCGCAAGCAAAATTCCGGCGACGAGGCCTCCGATATGGGCGAAAAAGGCGATTCCTTCCTCCTGCCCTACCAGACTTCCAAATCCTCCATGGATCTGCAAGAGGAACCAGAGACCCAAAACGACAATCGCAGGAACTCGCACAAGCCGCAAAAAGAAGATGAACCAAACCAGCACGACCACGCGTGCCTTGGGATAGGTCACGAGGTAAGCACCCAAAACGCCCGAAATCGCCCCACTGGCTCCCACCATCGGCACGAGAGAATCCGAGAAAACGATCGCATGAGTCAGCGCGGCCGCAATCCCTGAAAGCAGATAGAAAATCAAAAACCGAAAGCGACCCAGATAATCCTCGATGTTGTTCCCGAAAATCCACAAGTAGAGCATGTTGCCTGCCAAATGCAGAATTCCTCCATGAAGAAACATGGAGGTGATCAAAGTTACCCAGCTTTGAGGCAACGCAGGAAGTGCGTGGAAATCGAAAACAAGAACAGCAGGAATTGCTCCATAGTCCATGACAAAATCAACCGCCCTGTCCGTTCCGAGGGTTGACTGGTAGATGAACACAGCGATATTGGCGGCAATCAAGGCGACAGTCAGGATCGGCTTCCGTCGCGTGGGGTTTTCGTCCCGAATCGGAATCACGCTATTTCTTCCCTTTCGCCACCATCATTTTCTTTTCCAAACAAGCCTCATTACCTACTTTGTCAGCCGCCTGCAGTAGGATATCGTGTGAACCGACTTTCAAAGCGAATGGCGTCCAAATCGGCCCGCCTCCTTCCTCGGATTCATATTCGGCAATGGCCGTTTGCCCATCGACGCTGCACCGAATGCGGCGGCTGTCCATTCCCGTTTGCCCATCTCGCGCTTTGAAAAAGAGCTTTCCTCCTTCCACTCGAACAGAGAGTGAGGGAGATGTCGTGTCACGCGCCACGCCGAAGGTGCCGCTGTGCGAGATGGTCGCCGTGAGACGGTTCTCAGTTGAGTCATATTGCGCTGAGAGAAACTGCTGCGCTTGTCCGACTCTCTCGTAGAGATAAGTACCGCGTTCGATGTCGCCATTCTCGGGTCGAAACGACAGAGTCGCTCCATAATAGAAGCCGAGGTCGGGTCGCACTTCGATTTCGCTTTCCATCTGCGTTGGAACGAGCTCAAGGGGCGGATCCTTCTCGTTTGTGTGCAGGACCAACTCAAATCCGTGAAGTCCTTGCTTCAATACTCCCGCCATACTCTGGCTTGGCTCGGCACTGTCCGATTTCTGACGCTGTCCTTTTTGGAGCTGAAGACGAATGCGAGTTCGATTTCCTTCCATGTCATAAACATCAAGGATGAAGTTCTCGGTTTCATCCTGAAGCGACCGAAAGGGGACGAACTCACCAATCTTTCCAGCATGGACTCGCCACCAAACCGACTTCTCATCGCGCCAACTCACATAATCCACAGAGGCCCAGAGTGTCTTCTGCGTAAGAAGGTCAATGCTTTCTCGCCGCATGTCCGCCAGCGTATCCTTCCTCTCCTCTTGCCACAACACGCACCGCGTCCAAGGTCGGTGCTGCCCGTAGGGCAAAGGATCGTGCGCTTTCAGAAGCAGCGCAAACGGCGTATCGCCTGAGACACTGCAACTGCCGCTCAGGGTCTCTTTCCCCTTCACGAGTCGAATCTCTTTTCCTTGTGCATACTTTGCCTCTACTTCGTTCGATGCCTCAACGAGCCGCAATCCATCCACAGCAGGCCGCTGCGTATCGTGTTGCTCGTATTCGAGAAAGGGATCTTCTTGCTTTGCACCGTGGCGGAGTTCGAAGTGAAGGTGCGGCGGGCCCACGCCGGAGGCTCCCGTCCACGCAATCGTCTCTCCTCTTCTGAAGGCCAGCATTAGAGAATCAACGGCGAAATCTATGCGATAGGTCCCCGCTTCAAGCTGCTTTTCTCTCAGTAGCGACTCCACCGCGGGCGCAAACCGCGAAAGATGGGCATAGACCGCCGTGCGTCCGTGGGACAGGCGCAAATAAATCGTTCTGCCGTATCCACCCGGTGTGACGGCGACACGCTCCACCCAACCGTCATCCACCGCGACGCAGGGGAGCTGGCGCCGATTCGTTCCGATGTCAATTCCGCCGTGAAAATGGCTGCGGCGATACTTGCCAAAGGCCGATGTCAGATGGTGGCTCTCCGGCAGAGGCCACAAAAGACCAGCGGCCGTTGCCTCCATGACTTGAGAAACGAGAAGAACCATTCCAAAAAGCCAACAAGTGCTCAATGCTCGCGCCATCGCATCGTAACTCCCAGAAGCAGCCCCATCATGCCCATATACACAAAAAGCGATGAGCCGCCATAGCTGATAAATGGCAAGGGCAATCCCGTCACCGGCAACCACCCCGTGGCCACAAACAGATTGGTCAAGGCCTGAAAGGCAACCGTGCAGGAAATCCCCGCCGCCAACAGACTATTAAAGGGATTGTGCGCCCGACTGGCAAACTGCAAACCTCGAAAGATAATCACGCTGAAAAGAAGCACAACAAGAAACGCTCCAAGAAAACCGAATTCCTCTCCCCACGCGGAAAAAATGAAATCGGTGTGCTGTTCCGGCAAAAACTTGAGTTGGGTTTGTGTTCCCTTGAGAAATCCCTTTCCGGTGATACCGCCCGAGCCGATGGCGATTTTAGACTGAATAATCTGGTAGGCTGAGCCCAGGGGGTCTGCTTCGGGATTCAGGAAAGTGAGAATGCGTTTTCTTTGGTAGTCATGCAAATGCATCCAAATTCGAGGCGCGGCGGCTCCCGCAGCAAGATAGATTCCGGCTCCCGTGACAAGCGGCAGAAACCGCAACCGCTGCTGCCAGAGTATCGCAACGCAGAGGATGAGCAAAGCGACATGCAGATGCGTGCTCCAACTCGTCACTACGGCAAGAATGGGCATGACAATGAGCAATAGGTATGACGCCGGCACTCCCGCCCAGGCCAACATACAGAAGCCGACGACGGGGAAGATGACCGAAGTGCCCAGATCAGGTTGAATGACCACAAGGCCCATTGGAACGATGGCGAACAGAAGCGCGGTTAGAATCACGCGCGGGCGCGCCAAATCCTTGGGGTGGTCGGCCAGAAAGCGAGCTAAGCCAATGCAGAGCGCCGCTTTCGCGAACTCCGACGGTTGAAAACGCATCGAGCCAACGACAAGCCAGCGAGTCGCGCCATGTTCGCTTCGCCCAATCGCCAAAACGAGGAGAAGCAGGAATAAGCTGAGTCCATAGAAGACAAACGCGAGTGGTTCCACAGCACGCGTGGGCAACATCATCGCTATCAACAGAGCCCCGAGCCCGATTCCTGCCCAGCTCACTTGTCGCTTGAAGTTGGCAAGTTCCCCACCTCCCGTAGCAGAGAACGATGTGGAATAAATGGCGAGAAGACCAACACCGACAAGCGCCAACACAGCCAGCGTAAGCAGCAAATCCGGGGGACGGAGATTGCCAAGCATCAGTCCTGAGTCTCCACGGTGGCCGCCGCGAGCAACTTCACTCCGGTCGGCTGTTCTTTGTTGAGGTAAGCCCTCATGAGCCGTCCCGCCAAAGGAGCGGCCGCACTGGATCCATGGCCCCCAAACTCCACCAATACACACACCGCAATCTGCGGATTCTCAAAGGGCGCATATCCCACAAACCACGCATGGTCTTCTCCATGAGGATTCTGCGCAGTCCCTGTCTTCCCGCCCATAGGAAGCGCGGGATCGCAGAGGGAGTGGGCTGTTCCATGAGAGCCCATCACAACTCGCCGTGTCGCTTCTCGAAGAAGTTCCATCGTCTCCGGTCGCGCCGCCACCGGCTCGGCGATATGGTTATCCGGCACTTCCACTTTCCCTGTGGCTGGGTCTTCGATTGCTCGAACCAAGTGAGGCTCACGCCAGAAGTGGCCGTCCGCAATCGCCGCCATATAAGCGCACATCTGCAGTGGTGTAACGAGCACCTCCCCTTGTCCAATGGCGATGGATGGAATGAAGCCGCGCGTCCAGCCATCCACTCCATAACGACGATTGTAGTATTCCACAGATGGAGCCACACCAGCCAGCTCACTGCCGGTATCAATTCCTGTCTTCATTCCCAAATGAAATCGCTTCATGGCTCGATGAATGCCGTCCGGGCCGAAGCGCAAACCCAGAGTGTAAAAGAAGACATCGCAACTCTGCTCGACGGCATCCAAAACTCCCATGCGCCCATGCCCCTTCTTGCGCCAGCAGGCAAATGAGCGATTGCCCACCCGCAGGGCGCCTCCGCAAGAGACGCTCCAGTTCAATGGAATCTCTCCCGATTCGAGTCCCTCTGCGAGGATCGCCATCTTAATCGCGGAACCCGACGGATAGGTCCCCTGTGTGGCTCGATTCAGCATCGGTTTGGCAGGATCGGAAAGAAGCCGTTCCCAATCCGAGCTCGAAACCATTCCGGCGAAGACATTGGGATCATAGGTCGGCGAACTGGCGATCGCCAGCACCTCACCCGTTGAAGGCTCCATCGCCACGATGGCCCCTGTCTTGTCAACCAAGAGCGATTCGGCCAACGATTGCAGCTTGGCATCCAATGTCAGATGCAATGTCTTCCCCGGAACGGGCGCCACTCGCGGACCTTTTTCCAAGTCACCCACTTCCTGCCCAAACACATTAACCACCGCCAGACGCCAGCCTTTTTGACCACGAAGAACTTGGTCGTAGGTCTTCTCTATCCCTCGCTTTCCGACGAGGTCGCCAGCTTTCGAGCCTGGAAATTGCGACAGTTCTTCCTGCGATACCTCGGCGACATAACCCAACACATGAGGCGCGACTTCTGTTGGATGATATCGCTTCGGTTCGACTTGCAGAAAGATGCCGGAAAGGATATCGCGCTGTTCCTCGATTTGCGAAAGCCCTTGAAAGCTCAGATCCCTTTGCAGACGGTGTGCCAGAAACGAGTTGCGCACAGGGCCGAGGACTTTTCGGCGAAAAGTCTCAACATCATAGCCCAAAATCTGACTGATTTTGGCCACCGCCACCGTATCCTTTTTCATTTCAGCCGGCACACCGTAGAGAGTATAGACAGGCCGATTCGTCACGAGCAGATGCCCATGACGATCCAACATGGCTCCGCGTGCCGGCGCAATTTCGACAAGCCGAATGCGGTTGCTCTCCGACTTGTCTCGAAGTTCGTTTCCGAGAACAATCTGCAGGTAGACAAGCCGCACCAGTAGCAGTACGGAGAGCAAGCCCACCACCAGAAAAAAGGCCCACGGACGCTGCCATCCGCCGGTAGAGCTTTCCTGTCTCATAAGCTATCGTGGTCTATAGAGAGGTGAAAGAAACCAAATAATCCCCAACGCCGTCGTATAGACGGCACTCGTGGCGCCATAGCGCAAATACAACTCACCAAAAGGCAAAGTTACTTCTCGTGAGCGAAAATAGAAGATAATCGCCTGTTGAAGAAGCGCTCCGCCCAAAAGCATTGTTCCCCACGGCCAATGCAGCCGGAACGGACCTTCACGCCAAAGTTTGCCCACACCGAATCCCACGAGCGTCCCCGCGAGCATTCGCACTCCGGTGGGGCCGGTCTCAAGCAAATCAAACGCGAGTCCGCAAAGAGTCCCGCTAATTGTTCCCGCGATTGGTCCGTAGCGAAGTCCCTGATAGATAATGAAAGGCAAGAGCAAGTCCGGTCTCGCCCCGCCAATCGTCAAAATTCCGCCCAGTGAACATTGAATCAGAAGAAGCAGAAAGGCCCCGATGATGCGAGAGAGCCAAATCATCGCGCCCGAGACCCCGTTCTGTGCGGTTCTCTCTCTTCCGGCTCCGGCATCAGCACAAAAACTTCTTCAAGAGCCTGGAGGTCGGCCAAAGGCCGGAGCCGCACATCCTTGAATTGCTCGGCAGATTCCTCAAGAAGTTCGGAAACGAGTGCGGTGCGAATCCCTGCAGGAAAAACTCCGCCCTGACCCGTCGTCATCGCCACATCACCAATGCGCACATCCGTTCCCGTCGGCACGCCATCCAAGATCCATAGATCCCCTTCAAGCCATTTCAAGATCCCCTGAACTCGGGTGCGCTCAATGATGAGCGAAACGCCAAAGGTCTTGCCTTGAATCGTCTGTACAAGGCAAGTGTAGGGTCCGACTTCAACGACTTTCCCCACAAGGCCACGCGGCGTCATTACCGCTGCATTGACCACGACACCTTTTCTTGCTCCAATATTCAGAACAACGCTGCCTCCGATGCCAGGTCCAGGATGACCGATGACTTCGGCGGGAGTCAATGCCCAAGGAGCCACTTGGCGGAAGTCGAGCATTCCCCGCAAGCGTTCATTTTCCAGAGCCACTTCCCGAAGGAGGCTGTTCTCGGCGGCCAGTTCCATCGCTTGCTCACGCAGCATTCGATTGTCGCGCCACAAAGTGAACACCTGCGGCACGAACCGAAAAGGTCGCGCGCAAAATCCTGCCAAATCGCGCCATTCCTGCCGCGCCATTTTCAGCGCCATCCCGCGCCCAAAGAGAAGAAATATGAGCGAGACGCCGATGGCAATCGCAAAAACGATCCACTCCGCTCCAGAGGCAAGTCGGCGCGTATGGGCTCGCATCATAGATTCTCGACCGATTAGCTTTTCAGCAAGACACTCTGATAGGTCTCAAAATCATCCAGCACTTTTCCCGTCCCGCGCACGACGCAAGTGAGCGGATCTTCGGCGAGAACAACCGGCAAACTGGTTTCTTCCCTGAGTCGCGCTTCCAACCCTCGAAGCAGAGCTCCCCCGCCCGTCAGAATAATGCCGCGATCGCGAATATCCGCTGCCAGTTCCGGCGGCGTTTTCTCCAACGCCACTTTGACGGCATCCACAATCTGCGAAACCGGCTCCGCAATCGCCTCGCGAATTTCAATCGAGTTGATCTCGATGGCTCGCGGGATTCCCGCTACCAGGTCTCGCCCTTTGGCCACGATCGAGAGTTCCTCTTCCAGTTCGATGGCGCTTCCAATACGCATCTTAATCTCTTCGGCCGTGCGCTCGCCGATGAGCAGGTTATAACTGCGCCGCATGAACTGGACAATGCACTCGTCAATCTCGTCGCCGCCGACACGCACCGAGGTATCGGTGACAATTCCCGAAAGAGAAATCACCGCGATTTCCGTCGTGCCTCCTCCGACATCAATCACCATCGAACCGACCGGATCCGTCACAGGAAGTCCAACTCCCAACGCCGCCGCCATAGGTTCCGCAATCAAGTGCACCTCGCGCGCCCCGGCATGTTCCGCCGAATCCCGAATGATGCGTTTTTCGGATTTCGTTACACCCGAAGGCACACACACAATCACGCGCGGCCTCATCAGGCGATTCTTCTGCACCTTCCGAATGAAAGCGCGGATCATCATCTCGGCGACTTCATCGTCGTCAATGACCCCGTCGCGCATCGGTCGGATCACCTCGATGTCCCGATGAGTTTTGCCCATCATTTCTCGCGCTGCCGTGCCGATGGCGACAATTCGGTGGTCGGGTTTACGCACGGCGACCGTTGAAGGCTCACGCACCAAAATCCCGCGCCCTTTTACATAGACCAGGGTATTGCAGGTGCCTAAGTCAATCGCAATGTCATTCGAAAGCCAGTTCCAAAATGAAAAGGGCATAGAAACCTCAAAGGCAAAAGTGACAAACCGAATTCTCGCCGAGGCGGATCCACACACGCGCCCGGAATCGGAAATCAAGCAGACCTTTTCTATGTCGGCAGCGATTCATGAACAGAACCTTCAGTAGTCTTCACTAAGCTGAATACCCTTCGACAAATCAGGACGCCGGATGCCGCGCTTCTCATCCATTGTCCACAAGGTCTCAAGAATCAAGGGTTGGTCCTCGGCATCCACATGCACATATAACAGATATTGATTTCCCCACTGCGCAATCGGCTTCTTGTTTGTTACAGCCATGACCGCATCGCGCAAAGTCGGGAGTTTGCGCTGAACGCGGCCAATGATATGATAAATCGCACCGTGTATGTCTCTCCGCACAAGATAGTCTTTCCCCCCGAATCTCACTTTGTTCGCCGGCCGTATGAACAACGGCGCTGGCACTCCCTTTGGCCAAGCGGGCATCCTTGACTCACTTAAAGCTTCAGAGTCTCATTCTCATTCTGGGGTTTTCCTACCCTTCCCGCTCTTTTCACTCCACTTTTCCTGACATATGGAGGTAGATCAAAGTTTTCGCCCTTCAGGAGTTCTCCGATTGTTCTTATTTGCAAACGGGGATATTTTCGACCGTCCGAGGAATCATAGAAACGAACGGTCTCGGCTTCTTTTCTCATAGATGAGGTGGGATTCTCCAGAGTTATGAAAAGCCCAAAGGCTGCCTTTTCCCGTTGAAAGACTCCGCACAAATCTCTTATCTGTGAAACAGTAACATGTCCGCTTCTTACCTGCAGCACTACCTTATTTGCCGGTCTCTTAGGGTCATCAATGAAATAGAAAACACCGTCAATTCCTTTGTCCGCACCCTTCTTTTCTTGAGCAAGCCTCGCACGATCTACCAGTCCCACTGCCCATTTTTGGAACTCATCACGATCATCGTTGGCCAATGCGCGTGCTTCACTGATCGTGACCGGCTCCCCCACAACTTTGTAGTTCTTGCGTGCAAAGATATCGAACGAATCCGCAAGCCGATATTTGATAAGCGCAATAGCCAAATGAGTAATATCTATTCCGATCCATTTTCTGCTCAACTTCTGTGCAGCAACTATTGCAGTGCCACAACCGCAAAACGGGTCGAGCACGATATCACCCGGATTCGACGACGCGCTAACTATTCGCTCCAACAGTGCAAGAGGCTTTTGGGTGGGGTAGCCGAGCCGCTCTCTGGCAGATGGAGCAATGATTGGTATGTCCCAGACATCGTCCAGGGGAACACCTTCGGATTCCTCGGGAAGACCCTCCGAAGGAATGCGCCTCCCCTCTTCGTCAAAATGAGCTCGTATCTTCTGCTTTTTCCACCGACGAAGTGTTGATTCAGTCCGTTCGCCAACTAACAGATTGAAATTCACTCGATCCTGTTTTCCATAAAAGAGAAGTATGTCATGCATTCTTTGAAAGCGATTGGCAACTGTTGGCCATCGTTTATAGTGCCACACTATTTCATTCTTGAAACATTTCGGTGAAAAAATTCTATCGAGTAGTAACCGAAGATACGAACTTGCGGTCGGATCGCAATGGAGATACAGACTGCCGGTTGGTTTAAGAACTCGGTGCAACTCCACCAACCGCGGTGCCATCTCTACCAGATATGCAGTGACATCGTTTCTTCCAAGCGTCTCGACAAATCCATCAATCAGCTTCAAGACCCCGGAGGGCGGCTGGGATTCAACAAATTCCCGATACTTGTCTGCGCTCCATCGAAAAGTGTCAGTAAATGCCTTTATTTGCGCCGGCGCCTCTTCCCCACTTGCCTCACGAAACAACACATTATAGTCCCGATTCGAATTAAATGGCGGATCAAGATATATGAGATCCACCGATTGATCGGGAAAGTGCTTTCGCAGAATGGGAAGATTGTCGCCATAAAAGAGTGTATTTGCAAACTTGGCCATTTGTGAGGACTCCTTTGCTTGAAATACTAATGCCGAAAATGTCTTCGTCCCGTGAATACCATCGCCACATTCTGCTCATTTGCCGCTTCGATGACCTCCGCGTCGCGCACGCTCCCGCCGGGTTGAATCACCGCGGTCGCCCCTGCGCGAGCGGCGGCATCCAATCCGTCGCGAAAAGGAAAGAACGCATCACTGGCACATGCCGAGCCAATCAAGGAAAGACCCGCTTTCGTTGCCTTGCGCACAGCGATTTCCACGCTGTCAACGCGAGACATCTGCCCCGCGCCGATTCCCAGTGTATGAACCGCATCAGCAAAGACAATCGCATTCGACCGCACATGCTTGCATACTCGCCACGCGAGCTCGAGCGCTTCCATTTCATTCGGTGTCGGTGCCCGTTTCGTTACGACCTGCAAGTTGGAAAGCTCCGGAAAGCCCTCATCGCTCTCTTGTCTCAGAAATCCTCCCCAGACGCTCCTCAAGTCTTTGCCGTTTCCGGCTTTGTACAACACTTCAGAATCGTAGGTCAAGACACGAAGTGATTTTTTCTTGGCGAACTCCGTCAAGGCTTCCTCGCTGCCACTCGGCGCAAGGACGACTTCCAAGAAAATGTCTCCCAGAATTCCCGCGGTTTCCTTATCCAGTGGTCTCGTGAGTGCGACAATACCGCCGAAGGCCGACACAGGGTCGGTCTCCAAGGCTCGCCTCAAAGCCTGCGCCG
>DYHQ01000138.1 GCA_020724065.1 Candidatus Puniceispirillum sp.
TCTTGATCCGGCAGGCAATGCATCCACTTCGGAGCGGCGTGACACTACTCTAACTGCTTGACGGTGGGCGCAATTTATCCGCGGCGCTGAAAGCGTGAAAATCAAAAGTCCGGTTCCCCGCCGACAACCGGACTTGCATGGCTCGGACATTATGGTCCGTCGCTACTATGAAAGAGATTTCAGAAGTATGCAGCGCACGGCGTAGCCCCGGGGGACGGCTCTCGTGGCCCAAATGCCCCCGGGGGGTCCGAGACCCACCCCTAACACCATTAATACCATCGTTTTCTCAGGCTCACCCACACATCCGATCGCAAATCCCAAAAGGTGTCTTGGCAGGCCCTTGCCGTGCATCCTACCTCAATCGCAACTCGTGTGCCGTCCTGACTTGACCTGGAAGTGGAATATTTACAAGAGGAAAGATTACGGCCCCCAGAGGATGAATTGCGTGCGATCCGCGGAAGTTTGGCGAAGGCAGCATCGGGTTTTAAGCAGCCACCTGTGCTGTGGACGGCCTCCACCTGCTTGGACCCACGCAAAAAAATCCCGCCGCAATTCGGCGGGATGGAACAGCCTCGTCGGGGCGACTGGATTTGAACCAGCGACCCTCTGCTCCCAAAGCAGATGCGCTACCGGACTGCGCTACGCCCCGAAGCTTGACAAATTTAGCAATTACGCCTGCGATTGTCAAGCTTCGGACAGGCTCCTGGCCAAAGTCGGCACCGGGTCGCCACCATAACTGAAGCGCCCCGGACCCGAGTCGAATCGCTCGGCCAGATCGCGCAGATTATGCTGGCCATCGTTCAGCATCCCTCGTTCCAAAAGAAAAGCTTCAACGGTCGCCGGGTCCCGCTTCGCCAGACGAAGATAACGCTTCACCGTGTTCTTCGATAGACCGAAAAGCCTTGCCGTTGCCCGGATGCCCTTTCCGTCTAACAGGGTTTGGTAGATGCTCGCAATCGTCTCCCAATTGAGCCGACTGTCCCAGAAGGGGGTTCCCTTCAATTCGCTGAAGGTCTTGTTGCAGGTTTTGCAGATAAGCAGCCGCACTTGCTTGCGCCCGTATTGTGTGTAAAGA
The DNA here is from genome assembly GCA_020724065.1 of Candidatus Puniceispirillum sp. Lineage (GTDB taxonomy): Bacteria > Electryoneota > RPQS01 > RPQS01 > DYHQ01 > DYHQ01. The sequence continues at coordinate 1,076 of DYHQ01000138.1, forward strand.
GCGATGTTGCCGACATGATGACTATTGAAGTCTGGGCAATCAGGATTGGGGCAAGTGAAATTCTCGAATTCCATGGTGTGTCCTTATGACTGGATTGTTTCATCTTAATTATCGGCACACCTCCGTTTGAGCTTTAGCGACCCGAAATCATGTTGCGCCCCGTCAACCTCCCCAGAGCATACCTCTCTTAGTCGCTTGACAATATAGAAAGCGTTTATTACATTTTGGCCGCGCTTCTCCGGACACCGTATGCAGGTTCACCTGGATACGAATCCGGTTCTTTGCCTCCCGGCTCCCCGCTTCAGGATTTCAAGGATACATCCATATCAAATCAAAACCGCCCGTACTTTTTTGTGAAACTTCCCAAAGTAGTCGAAGAATAGAGCCTCCAGAGGAAATCCATGGCAAAAACGATTAAGAAAATTCTTGTGACCGGCTCGGTGGGTCAGATTGGCTCGGAGCTGACACTGGCCTTGCGTGAACGCTACGGAGCGGAGAATGTTATCGCGACGGGACGCAAGACGAAACCCTCCGACGCGCTGCTTCGCTCAGGTCCGTTCTATTTTATTAATGTGTCCGACATGGACTCCGTCGAAGAAATGGTCAAGAAACATAACATTGATACGGTCTTTCACATGGCGGCCATTCTTTCGGCGGTTGGCGAAAAGAATCCGCAGCTTTGTTGGGATGTCAACATGAACGGACTCTACAACATCCTCGAGCTCGGCCTCAAGTACAATATGACCCGCCTGATCATCCCGAGCTCTATTGCGGTCTTCGGGCCGGGGATTCCGCTCAATAATACGCCCCAAGAAACCGTTCTGAAACCCACGACCATGTATGGAGTCACCAAAGTCGCTGGGGAATTGCTTGGCGATTACTACTTTCGCCGCTTCGGCCTGGATGTGCGCGGCCTGCGTTACCCCGGCATCATCTCCAGCGAAACGCTGCCGGGCGGCGGCACCACGGATTATGCGGTCGAAATCTATTACAAAGCGGTTGAGCAGAAGCGGTACACTTGTTTTGTTCGGGAAGATACGGCGCTGCCGATGATGTATATGCCGGATTGCATTAAGGCCACCATGGATTTAGCGGAAGCCGATCCGTCCAAGTTGAAGCACCATGCGGACTACAATCTCGCGGCGATGAGTTTCAGTGCGGGCGAACTCGCGGCTTCGATCAAGAAATATATTCCCGAATTCGTGGTCGAATACAAGCCGGATTTCCGGCAAGCTATCGCTGATTCCTGGCCCAATTCGATAGACGATTCGGCGGCGCGAAATGAGTGGGGGTGGCAACCCAGCTACAACCTCGACGCGATGACCCGCGACATGATTGAGAAACTGACCGCGCGACATCAGCAGGGGAAGCTCTACGGATAGCGCCAATCCCTGGGCGGAATGTGCCCGACTATGAATCCGCGCAATGATTCACGAGATGCCCCACGGCATTTCCGTACGAACGACCGACCCCAGGGAATGGCGCCGGGTGAAGACGAAGATTTGTCCGGTGAAATCCCCGCGGGGAGATGGCCTTCACGCATCAAACAGGCCATTATCGGTCGGGCACGAAATCCTTTCGACTCTCAGATCTTTCACAAGATCTCACTGATCGCCTTCTTCGCCTGGGTGGGTGTTTGAGCAGACGGGCTTTCATCGGCATGCTACGGTCCCGAAGAAGCCTTTCTCGCTCTCCATGACTTCCCATTTCTCGCCCCTTTCCTCGCCATCATCATCGCGGGAACCGTCCTAATTATTTCAGCCGGATATTCGCTCGTTATTGAACAATTCCCTTCCGGCGGCGGCGGCTATGTCGTGGCCTCCAAACTCCTCGGTCCGCGGGCAGGCGTCGTTGCAGGTTCCGCACTCGTCATTGACTATGTTTTAACGGTCGCCGTATCCGTTGTTGCCGGAGCAGACGCGGTTTTCAGTCTACTGCCTGCAAAATATCATTTTCTTCGTGTGCCATGTGCTGTGCTCGGAGTCGCTTTCTTGATCATACTGAATCTTCGCGGCGTCAAGGAATCGGTCCTCGCACTGTTGCCGATCTTCATGGTCTTTGTCATCGCCCATTTTGCGCTTTTGTTCTATGGCCTCGCGGTCCACATGACGGATGTGACGGTCGTCAGCGAAAAGGTGGTTTTCAGCAGCGTTGACACCGTCCGTGAATTCGGGGTATTTTTCGTTTTGGTCCTGCTCATGCGCGCTTACAGTATGGGAGCGGGCACGCTCACGGGTATTGAGGCCGTTTCCAACAGCATGCTCGTGCTCAAAGAGCCGCGGGTGCAGACCGGCAAACGAACCATGGCCCTAATGGCGGTCTCTCTCGCCTTTATGGCTGCCGCCTTGCTCCTTAACTACTTGTTTTACTCGAGCAGGCCGGCGTCAGGCAAAACGTTGAATGCCGTGCTCTTTTTCCAGATGATTGGTTCGTGGACTGTGAGCGGTTGGCCAGCGGGTGAAGCGATTGTTTGGATCACGCTCATCAGTGAAGCACTCATTCTCTTCGTCGCGGCGCAAACGGGATTTATTGACGGGCCGCGGGTGTTGGCCAACATGGCCCAGGATTCGTGGGTGCCCCACCGATTCGGACATTTATCCGAGCGGCTCGTCGCACAAAATGGGATTCTCTTGATGGGCCTGGGCTCGGTCGCGCTCATTTTCTACGCGCAGGGCAATGTCCGCATCCTGATTACGCTCTATGCCATCAATGTGTTCATCACCTTCACGCTCTCGCAGCTCGGCATGGCGCGGATGTGGCTTGCCCAACGCAAATCCCTGCAACATTGGAAACGGCGGTTCTCGATCAATGCGATCAGCTTCGTGGTTGCTGCCGTGACCCTGATTATCACGATCTCTTTGAAATTCTTCAAAGGCGGCTGGCTCATGATCGTGGTTACCGGCGGTCTCGTCACCTTGTGCCTCATGATCCACCGACACTATGAGGAAGTGCGCCGAAAGCTAAGGCAACTCGATGAGATTCTGCAGCAGATTCCGATGGGCGACGAGCCCATTCGCTCGCAGAAATTAGATGCAAGAGATCCAACCGCCGTGCTTCTTGTCTCGCGCTTCAGTGGCGTTGGAGTGCATGTCCTGTTGAGTATCCAGAGGCTCTTCGCCTTTCGCTTCAAACAGTACATTTTTCTTTCCGTCGGAACCGTTGATTCAGGCCATTTCAAAGGTATCAGTGAACTGGAAGAATTAAAAAAAGCGACCGCAACCGAGGTCGAGCGCTATGTAAAACTCGCTCGCAGTTACGGATTGAAAGCCGAAGGGCGCATGGCGGTCGCGATTGACTATCTGGACGAAATGGAGAAAGCATGTCAGCAAATCGTCCGTGACTACGGCAATAGTGTCTTTTTTGCGGCCCGCCTTCTCTTCTGGCGCGACACACTCTGGAATCGCCTACTCCACGACGAAACCGCGCTTTCCATCCAACGCCGCCTGCTCTTCCACGGCATTCAAATGGTGATTCTACCTGTAAGATTGCGATAAATTAACTAAGGAAATCAACCATGTATGGAACTCTCAAGAACCACTTGCTTCAGGAACTGGCGGGCGTGAAAGAAGCTGGCCTCTACAAAGACGAACGGATTATTCTCTCGCCACAGGGGGCCGAAATCAAGGTGAAACAAGGGGAAGTGCTCAATTTCTGCGCCAACAACTACCTGGGACTGGGAAACCACCCTGAGCTCGTTCGAGCCGCACAGGAAGCCCTGAACAAATGGGGTTATGGCATGTCGTCGGTTCGATTCATCTGCGGGACACAGCGAGTGCACAAAGACCTTGAAGACGCCATCACGAAATTTCTCGGCACGGAAGATACGATTCTCTACAGCTCCTGCTTTGACGCCAATGGCGGACTATTTGAGACGCTGATGGGAGCGGAAGATGCCATTATCACGGACGCTCTGAATCATGCCTCCATTATTGACGGCATCCGCCTCTCCAAAGCGAATCGCTATATCTTCGCCCATGCGGACATGAAGGATTTGGAAGCGAAGCTGCAGGAAGCGTCCGGCGCCCGCTTTCGCATCATAGGAACAGACGGCGTCTTCTCGATGGATGGTGATGTGGCGAAACTCCCTGAAATCTGCGACCTGGCCGAGAAATACAACAGCCTCGTCATGGTGGATGATAGCCATGCCACGGGATTCATGGGGAAGCATGGCAAGGGCACCCATGAACATTGCGGGGTCATGGGTCGTGTGGACATCATCACTTCCACTTTGGGCAAAGCATTGGGAGGCGCGGCGGGAGGTTTCACTTCCGGTCGCAAGGAAATCGTAGATTTTCTCCGCCAACGCTCGCGGCCTTATCTCTTCTCGAATACAATGCCGCCCCCCATTGTGGTCGCCGCGCGAAAAGTGATTGAGTTGCTCTCCGAGACAACCGCGCTGCGTGACAAACTCGAGAGCAGCACCAAGTATTTCCGCGACAAAATGACCGCGGCCGGCTTTGAGATCAAGCCCGGAGTCCATCCGATTGTGCCGATTATGCTCTATGACGCACCTCTGGCTCAAAAGTTTGCGGCACGCCTTCTCGATGAAGGAATCTATGTCATTGGCTTTTTCTATCCGGTCGTGGCGAAGGGACAGGCGCGTATCCGGGTTCAAATTTCCGCCGCCCACGAAAAACAACACCTCGACCGTGCCATCGCCGCTTTCACAAAAGTCGGCAAGGAGCTGGGAGTGTTGAAAAACTGAGTCGCCTCGAAAAACTTTTGGTCCATAGCGGACGCCCCATCTGAGGCGTCCGTTTTTTTCTTGTTCGGGGCTCGTTCATCTGTCGCCCCGACGAGACAGGCCTCAGAGAGCGTGGGCGACGAACGCCTCTTGAGCCCGCCCGCTCAATTGCTCTTTGGGTCTTCAGAGTTCTCCAAATCCGTGTTAAGTTCCTTTTTTTCAATTAATTGGTCTGATATGATGATTCGAGAGTTTGTTCGTTGCCATGTAGAGAAATTGGGCCTGGGAAAGATTTTAGTT
>DYHQ01000139.1 GCA_020724065.1 Candidatus Puniceispirillum sp.
CCGGCGCGCCAAGCGCATGGCCTATGTCAAGTTCAAGATGCACGGTGCTCTCAGACTGCTTTGCGTCATAATATACTAAAGATTGTGTTTGGAGGCAAGGCAGAAAACTGGCGCAATGCTTGCGGCCTTCTTCGTTGCACGCCCGAGGGCCAAAAAGGTGGAGGCAATTCCGCGAGGAGAGAAACGGAAGCGCGCGACGGCTCACTTGACAAATTGGAAAAAGTTTCCTATTTTGCGCGACAGGGAAATGGAGTGATTGATTGACCGTTCGCTAAAGCGTTTTTCTTCTTCTGAGAGCCACAATTTCCGCGCCTCGTTTCATGAATCCGCAGCGCACAGGAATCTCGGTTGAGGAAGGCCAAAACGCCTTGGCGAATTTTTGTTTTTATTGAAGATACGCGCATTATGGTTCATCGTCGGCGACGCACGATTGCTCTAACTCTTTTTGTCCTTTGTCTGGCGGTCTTAGGCTTGGCGGGGAGACATGTGGCATCGCCGTCGCCGAGTCGCGCGCCGCGAACCTCCGCATCGCAGCGAGCTCAAGCGCGGCTTGTTTCGTACACGGCCCGCGAGATTATCATTGAGTTCGAATCTCCGTTCTTTGAGGTGAGCCGGGATCCGGAGACAGACGAAGCCGTGCAATTCGCTGTCAAGGGAGCCTCGTTCGTCCATCAATCCGGATTTCCCCTACTGCCGATGGTCGCCCAGCCGGTGGATTGTCCTCCCGGGGAGATTCAATTGCAGATTCTCCAGCTCGAGGAAGAGCGGCATCCTTTGCCGAAATTTCGCGCGGCGTCGGAGGACCGCCGCGTCATAGCTGAGAATGACGACCTTATGGGAGATCTTTTGCCAGAGGATATCCCTGAGCAGCACGAAACGAAATCCATTCGAATCGAAGGATGTTGGCCGCTGCAAGCGGTCGAGCTTCGTGAGGGCGGAGTCTTTCGTGGGCACCGACTCATGGCACTGCGATTCTTTCCGGTTCGCCTGGATTTGTCGAAACAAACTCTCTTGTGGACTCGGCGATCTCGCGTGCGTTTGCTCCTGCCCCATTGGGAGGGAACGCCAGAGTATCTGAATCGTCGCTTTGATGCTCCCAACGAAACGGCGCTCATCGGAAATATCTTGGGTCCCCTTGCGCCTGTAGCCCTGCCCACGCGTCAATTAGAGGGTCAGGAAACCCCTGCTCAAGGGATCCAGCAGGAATTCTCGCCGCGATTTAAGATTCTCATTGATGAAGAAGGAGTTTATCGCATTTCTCAGGAAATGCTGGCGTCCGCAGGTGTGCCTGTCGAGCAGATTGACCCCCGGACCATGAAGATCAAGGTTCGCGACAGAGAGATTCCGATTCTTGTACAGGGAGAAGTTGACGGAGTATTTGACTCTCACGACTATATTGAATTCTACGGAATTGAAAACCGCGAGACTTACAGTCGTCCGGACAATGTATCGTACTACTGGGATGCCGCGGCCCGCGAATATGTCTATTATAGCTCCACCGAGGTGATGTACAAGGACCCATGGTCCGATGAGAATGTCTATTGGTTGTCTTGGAACGGGCCCTATGGGAGGCGGTTGGGAGAAGAGAATGCGGAGTGGCTCCCGAATGTCGGGGAACCGGTGCTCTATCTGCGAAGCACGATTCATTACGAAGAAGACCGCTCTTATAACCAGCTCACCATGGGAGCAGCACCGCCACCCTATCCGACGCTGCTGAGTGATGAGGGACCCTATGGAGTTATCCGAGACCACTGGTTCTATACGAGCGGGGTCCGAGGTTTCGGAACCATAGACATTCCTGTCCATATTTTTTATCCGGACACCCAGTCCTTGGCCAGCACCCACCAAGTGCTTATTCGTGCGGCCTTGCAGGGACTCACTTTCAATTATCATCGTGCTATCCTCTACCTCAATGGACGCACCGACAAAGGGCTGTCTGTTGGGAGAATCTCACGAAATGATGACAAAGTAGCTTGGAAAGGTCAGGCAGCCGTGATTGTGGAAACGGTAGCTGATCAGGTGAATCCAGGGATTACCAACCAGAATCTATGGCATGGCGACAATATTCTGTCGCTGTCGGCGACGGGAGATGGTTTGTCAGGCGCCTTGGATCAAGTGGCCTTCAACTGGATTGAGGTCACTTATGAACGGGTGATGAGAGCCGCCGGAGGGTATCTCCGCTTTCAATTTGATTCGACACGAAATGTCCCGTTTGAGTTTGATATTCGCGGCTTCCGCTCGCCCAATATCGAGATTTGGAAATTGGACATGGCACGGCTGACGAACGCCGAAGTTCGCCGGGTCTCTCCGGAAAATGAGCCTTCTTCTTGGGCGGTGCGGTTCCTGATGACACCCACCCAGGCCTATGAGATGATCGTGTTCGACGACGCCTATCCGAAGACTCCTGCAGCGATTCTGCCCGAATACTCGACACGAGACTTGCGCACGCTTTCCGGTGCGGAATACATCATGCTCGTTCATGAATCCTTTCTTTCCGAACCAGCCATCGAGGGGTTGCGGCTACGACGACAGGCGACTTTCTCAGGGGGAGTTGAAGTGATCGCGCCCACCGAAATCTATGAGCAATTCAACGACGGCATTGTGAATCCCGAAGCGATCCGCAATTTTGTGGCCTATGCCTACAACCACTGGACAGTCCGGCCCACTCATTTGTGTATCATTGGGGACGGCAGCTATGATGTCAAGGATTACCTTCATTATGGGGGAAATCTCATTCCCAGCTTATATGTGATGACGAGAGAATACGGCCGGGCGTCGTCCGATGCGCTTTTTGGATGCGTTTCAGGTCCGCCATGGGACCTCTTTCCCGATATCGCGGTGGGTCGCATTTCGTGCCGAACCTCCGAAGAGCTTGAAACCTATGCAGAAAAGATGGTGACCTACGAGGACAACTCCGATTACACTTCTGCATGGCATTCGAACTATGTCTTTGTCGCTGACAAAAAAGATTATAATTTCAATTTCACAAAAAACTTCAGCGAGCCTGTCCTCCAGATCATGCCTGACCATGTGAATCTTACTCGTGTCTATTCCGATAGCATAGATGCGGCGGAGCGTGTGACCGCTTTGCGCGAGGCGTTCCGTCAAGGGGGGGTGATTGTCAATTACAATGGACATGGTGGTGGCGGTCTATGGTCAGGGGATGAACTCATGACGGTGACTTCCGAAAGACAACTTCTCAACCGACGCAAATTCCCTTTTATCACAAGCTTCACATGTTACAGTGCGGTTTTTGACGCTCGACACCAATCCGAAGTTCTGGGAGAAGCCTTCCTTTTCCAGCGGAATCCAAATGGAGACCTTATTGGAGGCATCGGCGTCTATGCCTCGACGGGGGTGAGTTGGGCTTTCACCGGCATTTCGATGCAGATGTACTTGTTTGATTTTCTGCCCACTCCGCCGGGGAAAACCCTGGGAGAAATCGTCCAAACCAGCAAAACGAAATTCTGGGCTGCATCCTCGGGAGAACGACTGGGGCTGGATGCTGCCTATTCGATGCAAGTGCTGATGAATCTTCTGGGAGATCCTGGGGTCCAGTTGGCGATTCCGAAGGCCGTTTTTGAACCCGAGATTGACACGACCTTTGTCGTGCCAGGGGACACCGTCTTCGTTCGTGGCACCCTTCCTTTTGAATTGGTCGGGCAGGCGAATATTGTACAAGTTTGGTACAATCCCTACGACGGACGCAAGATTCGGCTGGCCGAAGAAAACCCGCTGCCAGAGATCATTACGACAGAACTTTTTGACTCGCCCCCGTTGATTATCCCATCCTCCTTCAATTGGCCGGAGGGGCGGTATGTCATTTATGTGTGCAATCCCGAAACCAAAGAAGACGGAGTCGGGTGCGTTTCATTCTACTCGGACAGTCTTCTGGACTCCACCGCTTTCGAAGATGTCTCGCCTTGGCCGAGCAGCTTCATAACAACGGACTCAACCTTCTACATTCAGATCAAGGCTGTGAATCGCCTGGGACTTGACCAGGTGCGTATCCGTGGCGTTTTCACACCCTCTCAGGGTCCGCCGGTGCTGGACACGATGGCGATGGTCGAGGTCGCGGCGAATCTGTGGCGCACTCCCATCCCTTTGGGACCTTATGATGTCGAGGGAGCGACCTATCATGCCGCTTTTGTGGCCTACGATGGTGAGGGGGGGATAGACAGCTCCCTCATCTACCAGATGCCCTTGGCCACGAAGCCCGACATTGCACACTCTTTTTCCTATGGTGCGCCGAGATTCCTCGGAGAGACCTATCCATACTTGCAGGTCCCGCTTGTGAAAACCGTCCCCTCATACTCCCTTCCGATAGATACCCTACGCATGAAAGTTGTCGGGTATCGTTTCCCAACTTTCACGGATACATTCGAGACCTATGCGGAGATGAGCGGTGTCTGTGCTCTCAGCAAAGCCTTTACAGTGGATATTCCGCTTCATTTAAGGCCCGGAAGATGGCGTCTTGATACTCATATCGACCCGTTTAATCAAATTGCCGAAAGCAACGAAGACAACAACCGAAGAACAAGAGTCTTGAACTCGGTAGACCGTTTTCCAATCACCCGCGCGCAGGGCACCTATTTTGAGAATCCGCTTGAATTCCCGGTGTACAATAAATATTGGCAGATGAACACTCCCGATACGCTTGAACTGCGTATACTTCCGGGATCCTTGCTTCAAGACAGTAGTGTTCTTGTCTACGCCCCGTCACGATGGCTGACTGCAGCCGAATCTCTTCTGGTCACCAGAACAGGGCTTTTCCCTTTGCCGGATACCACGCGCCCTTATGTCTATACCGTCACCCTCGCGGACAGCTCAGATCGCCTGGCCTCGAGTGGAGTTGTTGATCTCTCTCTGTTTGAACGAACTACAACGACTCCCGATACTCAAGGCAAGTACATCTTTCAAAGACGGATCGGATCGGAGTATTGGACGAAATTACCGACGGTCTCGTACGAAGTCGTGCGGGACAGTTTCCAAAATCCTGAGGGCAATTGGGTCGTCTATCAGCGGGGCGTCAAATACTTCGCGCGAACGAATCATCTGGGAACTCTTACGATGTTCAGGCCTTCGGACAGTCATCCACCTCAGATAGACATTGCCGTCAATGGGGAACGCTTCGTCCCGGGGGCGTATGTACCCGCGGATCCCCAGATGTTCGTTTACCTTTCGGATCCCAACGGCGTTGACCGGCGAGCGGATCATTTCCGCATCATTTTAGACAGTGACACGGTGCTCTACAGCGATGTTGGCTGGGCGGACACTATCGAAACCTCCGGCGATCAAGTGGCGCTGATTCGACCTCACTTTGATGTTGGCGACCATAACATCGAGGTCTATGCCTGCGACAATCTGGGCAATGACACGACCTACAGCGCGATTTTCCAGGTCGAGGGAGTCTTTGGGATTGATTTTGCTTTGAATTACCCCAACCCGTTCACCCAGCAGACCAAAATCGTTTATGTCCTGACCGGTCTTACCGATGAGTATGTTAAAGTCAAAATTTACACCGTGGCGGGTCGGCTCATCAACACCCTCGAGGAAACCGAGCGAGCTGTGGTCAACTATCGCACGCTGACATGGGATGGCCGCGACAAAGAGGGAGAGGATATCGCCAACGGGGTCTATTTCGCTCGAATCATCGCCAGTCAGGGGGGAAAACGAGTCGAAAAGGTACTCAAGATGGCCAAGGTGCGCTGATGCTGAAGTATCTGACCTGCCTGTCTCTGATTCTTGGCACGGTATCTGCCGCCTTTCCTGCACGGTATGTGGGCGAGTTTCTCGAGATTGGCGCGGGAGCTCGGGCCGTGGCCATGGGGGGAGCCTACACAGCCATTGCCGATGAACCTTCAGCGTTCTATTGGAATCCCTGCGGCCTGGGATATGTCGAGGGGCTGAAATTCTCAGGGATGTACGCGGACCTTTGGGGAGGTCTTGCCGACTACTCTGTGGCTGGGCTGGCGGCGGCGGTTCCGGGAGCCGTTGTCGGCGTCAATTGGATTCGGTTGAGCGTGGAGAATATCCCACGCTATCCCGATTAC
>DYHQ01000140.1 GCA_020724065.1 Candidatus Puniceispirillum sp.
AATCATCCGCCAAGCTCTCGACCGTTTACCTGTGGGGAATGTTCAGGAAACCATTCCCAAAAGTTTCAAGAAGATTCCCGAAGGCGAAGTCTATATGCGCACCGAAGCGCCGCGTGGAGAGCTTGGATTTTATGTCATTTCGGATGGCTCACAGATTCCTTATCGAGTGAAGTGCCGCTCGAATTGCTTCACATCGCTCTCGGCTGTTCCAGAAATTGGAGTCGGAGCAATGATTGCCGATATGGTGGCGATTATCGGCTCGATTGATATTGTGTTGGGAGAAGTGGATCGGTAGGAAAACACCCCTTCTGACTTCCCCTACTACTGAAGTAGGGGAAGGACCGATCTGGGAGTTCGTCCTATAGTAGTGGGAAAAATGCGATACGCGGATTTGAAAGCTCAAACGGCTAAGCTAACGGTGGGAAGGCATCTCATCTATGAGACGGAGCCTGATGCGGTGGTCATCGAGAATGTGGGCCAGCGCAATCCTGCTCTGCCGAATTGGTCTATTTATCGCCTGCTCGTAAGATGGAACAGTCGGGATTTGACGCCGCGTCACAGTGATCTTCTTAATGACCTTTTACTGAAAATCGAGGCGCGACCGGATTTGCGGCTGCCCATTTTGGAAGCATGCGAGCAGATTTGCGCCGGAGCGGATCCCTTGCGGCTTGTGGAGCAAGAGCAACTCCCGCGCTACTTTCGCGAGCCCAATGAAACAGAGTGGAGCCGCCAGACAACAATAGCTCAGACGGCCGGATTGCCTACCGAACTTCTTCTTTGCGCTTTGCAGGGTCTCATCTTGGTACAGGATCATAATGAGCCAAAAATGAATGCTGCTGAGATACTTCGTCAAGCTTTCAGTCGCATCAAATCAGGAGAATCAAAATCGGAACTAGTGAGGCTGTTTGCGCCACGGACTCTGCTGGGTAAGCGGTATTATGATCTCTCGGTACGCACCTAATCTTGTGGATATGATTTCATAGGAACCTTATGCTTGCGACGCTGCTGACCATTGCCTACCTTGTTGGCGTTATCGCGTTTGTCTTTTCTTTTGCGCTGTTTGCGGTCTGGTTTGAGCGCAAGGTTTCCGCATGGATGCAAGACCGTTTGGGGCCCATGGAAACGGGAGGATTTCAGGGTTGGCTGCAAACCATCGCCGATGCAGTAAAACTCTTGCTGAAAGAAGACATCATTCCGGCCATCGCTGACCGACCGTTTTTCCGTTTGGCACCCTATATGGTTTTCATCGGCACCTTGGGTGCTTTTGTGGTTATTCCTTTCGGAGCGCAATTTGTCGGCGCGGATCTCAATGTCGGGCTCTATTATGTTATCGCGATTTCCTCTCTTGTTGTGATCGGCATTCTCATGGCGGGATGGGCATCGAATAACAAATGGTCGCTGTATGGGGCTATGCGCTCAGCGGCTCAGATTGTCAGCTACGAAGTTCCGATTGGCCTCTCATTGCTCGTGCCTGCCATCATCGCGGGAACGCTTTCGATGCAATCTCTGGCCGTAGCGCAACAAGGAGGCTTCTGGAATTGGAATTTTCTTCGAGTCCCTCCCTTTGGATTGATGGCGTTCATTGTCTACTTTTGGGCGAGTGTGGCGGAGGTGAATCGAATTCCGTTTGACATTCCGGAAGGAGAATCCGAGCTGGTGGCCGGCTATGCCACGGAGTATTCCGGCATGCGCTACGCGATGTTCTTCCTGTCGGAATACGCGAACATGTTTGTGGTGTCGGCGATTGCGGTGACGCTTTTCTTGGGAGGATGGAATGCGCCGTTGTCTTTCCTCGACTTCGTTCCGGGGCCGATCTGGTTTCTTTTGAAGTGCATGGCGCTTGTCTTCATCCAGATGTGGTTGCGATGGACGCTGCCGCGGCTGCGCGTGGATCAACTGATGGGGGTGTGTTGGAAAGTGTTCTTGCCTGTGTCATTTGTGAATCTTCTGGTTGTCTCCTTCTGGATGCTTTGGGTTCGATGAGGGCGTTTTGAAGAAGAGAGTCTCATGCGGACATCGCTGAAAGAGAATTATTTCGAGCAGGTTTGGAAAGGAATCTCGACGACGCTGATCGGGATGCGCGTGACCTTCGGGCACTTATTCAAGCCAGCCGTCACGCTTCAGTATCCGCATGAGCGGTGGACGATGCCCGAGCGGGCTCGCGTGCGCATCGGAATGACCTACAGCGAATGCACGGGATGTGGTGCGTGTGCCCGAGCCTGTCCCGTGGACGCAATTTCCATTGAGACATTGAAGGCACAACAGGATGAGGACCTCGGCACAACGAAAGATGGGACCAAGAAACGCCTTCATGTGCTGAAGTTTGATGTGGACAACGCCAAGTGCATTTATTGCGGACTGTGCATTCCACCGTGCCCTACCGGAGCGATTCACTTCGTGCCCGACTATGAAGCGATGCAACTCACCCGTCGCAATCTCATTTATCACTTCACGATTCTGAGTGCGACAGAAATTGAGTCCATTCGACAGCGGGATCGCGAGGCCAAGGCAAGAGCTGCGGCCGCCAAACCGAAGGCACCTGAAACCACCCTAATGAATCCTTCTCCACCACAACCGAGCGAATCCTAATGGATCCCACACCGTCTCTCTTCGCGCAAATCCTTTTCGTCATTGCGGCCGTCGTGACGGTCGTTTCCGCGGCAATTGTGGTCTTTTCAGGTCGAATTCTCCACAGCGCGTTTGCCTTGCTGTTCACTTTCTGCGGCGTTGCGGCTCTTTATGTTTTCCTATTCGCCGATTTTCTGGCGGTGACGCAAATCCTGATTTATGTCGGCGGGATTCTGATTCTGATTATCTTTGGACTGCTGCTGACGCAACGCGTCATGGATTTGCGCTTCATTGACCAATCCCACCAGCGAATTGGGTCGGTCCTGCTGGCGGCAGTGTTTGCAGCCGCGCTCATCGCCGTCGTGGTCGGAACTCCTTGGAGAATTGCGTCTCAGTCGGACGCTCCGACCGTGGAGATTATTGGAGTTTCGATGCTGACGCAATATCTTGTACCCTTTGAGATGGCTTCAATGCTGCTCTTGGTGGCGCTCATCGGGGCCGTTTGGCTTGCACGCCCTCGGAGAGGTTACCATGAATAGTCTGATGATTTATCTGGCCATAGGAGTCCTTCTCTTCGTTCTTGGACTGCTGGCCGTTCTCACAAGCAAGAATCTGGTGAAGATTCTGATGGGTGTTGAGCTGATTCTGAACGGCGCGGGTTTGAATTTCGTGGCTTTCACCCGGTTTGTTGCAGGAAATCTCGATGGACAATTGGCGGCGCTTTTTATCATTGTTGTGGCTGCTTCCGAGGCTGCCGTGGCGCTCGCGATTATTCTCAATTTCTATCGTCAGATCCGTTCGATTGATGTCGATCTGGCGGACAGCCTAAGAGGATAGAGAGTGTTTGAGGTGATTGGAGGAATTCTCTTCTGGACGGGACTGTTGGGCCTTCTGCACACCTATATTTTCTATCCGCTGAGTCTGCTTCTCCTTGCACGAAAGTCGCCGCCACCGCCGGACGACCCAGTCGAGTGGCCGTCGGTTTCTATCTTGATCCCAGCATACAACGAAGAAACCCACATCGGTGCCAAGATAGAAAATTGCCTAGCGTTGGATTATCCCGCGGAGAAGCTGGAGGTTTTGGTTGGGTCGGATTGCTCGACAGACCGAACGGCGGAGATCGCAAAATCCCATGCGAACTCTCGGATTCGCTTTTTCGAGATGGAGCAGCGCGCGGGAAAAGTGGGGGTATTGAATCGCTTAGCCAAAGAAGCGCGCGGTGAAATTTTTGTTTTCACAGATGCCAATGCATTCATTGACACCGTGGCGGTTCGGAAACTTGTGAGACATTTCGGGAACCCTTCTGTGGGGGCTGTATCCGGCCATACAAGCATGGTCGCGCCCTCAGGAATTCAGGAAGTACGAGGGGAAGGCCTCTATCGAAAATACGAGAATCTCCTCAAGACCCTCGAGAGCAACCTGGGCGGAACTACCGGCACATATGGCCCTCTCTATGCCATCCGTGGGGAGCTGTTTACTCCCTTTCATCTCGATGGGCGGCACGACGACATGTTTCAGCTGTTGCGCACAGTTGAACAAGGGAAGCGCGTTATTTTTGAACCGGCAGCCCTTGCATTTGAAGAAACGGGAGCTTCTATTGGCGAGGAATTCCATCGCCGTGTCCGCATCGGGATAGGCAACTTCCAAACCCTGGCGAAGATGGGCTACATGATACATCCCCGTTACGGGGCGACCGCATACACTTTTTTTTCCCACAAGATCTTGCGATGGATATCGCCTTTCCTTATGTTGGCGATGCTGATTGGGAGTCTTGCGCTGCTACATATTTTTTTCTACCGAGCCGTTCTATGCCTGCAAGTCCTGTGGTATGCAATAGCCGCATTGGGCGGCCTGCTGAATCGTTGCGGCATTCACCTCCCCGGGATCATCTTATTCTATCACTTCACGATTCTCAATATCGCCTTTCTTCTCGGCTTTTTCAACTGGCTGGGGGGAGCCCGACAGGTGATTTGGAGACGAACGGAACGAAAGCCTTTGGCCTGACATCTCTGACAACGCCAAAGAGATCAGCGATGGCGTGCAACAGAAACCCTGCGAGAAGAGCAGTTCTGCCCCCTGTGCAGATTTGAGCGGTCTTTTCCAGAGGTGCTTTACTCAACCCGATTGACGGCAAGGATTTGCAGTGAATGCCGGAGTATTCGCCAGCTTTGACCTTGAAGCCTGGTTTCAGGTTGAAAATTTGCGGCCTGCGTTTCCCCCAGAGAGCTGGGATGCGCTCGACCTGCGCTTGGCTGAGCCGATTGAACGCGTTTTGGAGATTCTTGCAAAACATCAAGCTAAGGCGACTTTCTTTGTGCTGGGATGCATTGCTGAGAGAGAACCGGATTTGGTGTCACGGATTGCGGCGGCAGGTCATGAAATTGCGTGCCATGGATACGCTCATCAATTACCCAGTCGCTTGGGGCCACGCCTTTTCCGAGAAGATTTGTGCCGTGCTCGAGACATTTTGGAAGGAATTGTGGGAAAAGGAATCGCGGGATTTCGGGCCCCCAGTTTCAACTATCCGCCATGGATTCCCGAGATCTTGGTCAAAGAAGGATTCCTCTATAGCTCGAGTCTTTTCCCCACGGTAGCCCACGACCGATACACCCCGGTTCCGCCGGACGTAAAGGGAAAATGGCTTTTTCAGTGGGAATGTGGGCTGCACGAGATCTTGGTTTCATCGTTGCCAGTAGCGGGGCGGCACTTGCCTTGGGGAGGCGGAGGCTATTTTCGGATTCTTCCCAGTGGACTCTTTCGAGCTGGGGTGCAGAAAATATTGCGAGAGGGACGGCCTTTTGTTTTCTATCTCCACCCGTGGGAAATTGACCCTGACCAGCCACGAGTCCGAACGATTTCTCGGACGGCACGCTTTCGGCATTATCTGGGCCTTTCTCACACCGCGCGCCACTTGGATAAGTTGCTTGCGAGGTTTGGAGGCCGTCCTCTCAGGTCATTGATTTCTGGATAAGAGATCGTCGTTTTCATAATGTTGGATATGTGAAGTACTCATGCCGATTGAGATTCTCCTTGCGATAATTGTCCTTCTTCTGCCTCTGGCCGCGTTTGCGATTCAGATTTTCGTGGGGAAGCGACTCCCGCGCGGAGGAGATTGGGTAAGCTTGTCGGCCATTTTCGCCGGCTTGGCCATTTCCATCTATCTGTTCGTCACCCGGATGTTGGTCAGCGGAGATCCGCATCTGGCCTATCAGTGGAGCGCTCGATGGATTGAACTCGGGCCGTTTGCCATTCACATCGGCATCAACTTGGACAACATGTGCATGGTGATGCTGATGGTCGTGACGGTTGTCTCGTCTCTCGTCCATCTCTACAGCGTGGGCTACATGAAGGGCGACATACGGTACAGTCGCTACTTCGCTTTCCTGTCGCTTTTCAGTTTCTCGATGCTGGAGCTGGTTCTCGCCGATAGTCTCATTC
>DYHQ01000141.1 GCA_020724065.1 Candidatus Puniceispirillum sp.
CTTGCTGTGAGCTGAGAAGGAACCGCAAGCGTTTGATGTAGGCGTCGCGCTGAGAAGTCAAGTCATGAAGCGCATCGTGCGCCGCTTGAACTTTGCGCTTGGCTTCATAGATAATCTGTTCAGCTTCGGCTTGGGCTTCTCGCAGCATCAATTCGCGCTCGCGTTTCGTGCTTTCCTGCGCTTCTTCGAGGGCTTTCTGTGCCGCGAGAAGGCCGTCTCGCAACGCTTTCTCCATTTGTTTATAGCTCTCAAGCTGGGTTTCAAGCTTGATGCCTTGCTGGAAAAGCTGTGCTCGTTCGGCGTCAAGCTCGGCCAATTCATCGGCCACTTTTTCCAAAAAGGCGCGCACCTCTGCCGGATTATAGCCGCGCAGCGAATGCGCAAAATCTTGCTTGGAAATATCAATCGGGGAAAGCTTCATGCTTGGCTCCTTGTCCCAAAAAGGGCGGTTCCGAGTCGGATTTCGGTTGCTCCTTCAGCGATGGCGATTTCAAAGTCATTGCTCATACCCATTGACAGCACATCTCCGCTCAACAAATCTACCGAGTACAGGTCGGCGCTAAGCCATCTCAGAAGGCTGTATGTCTCGGCAATCAGTGAATTGTCATTTGTCAGAGGGCCTACAGTCATTAGACCGAGCAACTTCAAATTCGGCAGCTCAAGGATCTCAGAGGCGAACTCTGCGGTGTAGGCGGGATGGATTCCGTATTTCTGCTGCTCGCCGGATGTGTTGACCTCAATGAGGATGTCTGTCGTGCGGCCAAGTTCGCCGGAAATTCGGGAGATGTCCTCGGCAAGCTCCAGGCTGTCCACGGAATCAATGCGGTCGAAAAGTTGCACGGCCCTGCGCACTTTGTTGCGTTGCAGGTGACCTACAAGGTGGAGCGTTTCCATTGAATTTGGCCAAAACGGCCGGTTATCTTGCCATTTTTCAATGCCTTCCTGTACGCGATTTTCGCCGAAATGGCGCACTCCCAAGGCATAGGCTTTGCGAGCGAAATCCAACGGGAATGTCTTAGTAATAGCCACCAAGGTAATGGCAGCAGGATCGCGGTTGGCTTTTTCTGCGGCTTTTGCGATTCGATCTTGAACTTCCGCGAGCCGTCCGCGCAGAGCGGAATCCATCTGATTTTGCATGTTGAAATTCTTGCCGAACCAAAAATATAAGTCCTTTTACCGATAATCGCAAGTTAACACGGAGCCTTCGCACATCATTTTCCCGATTTTCCCCCACTTCGCTACCGATCTCAACATTTCGAGACAGACCGAAATTGCTGCTTTTTTCTATTGATTCTCTAAAAAAATATGAGTATATTTCTATATTAAATCATCGCCTTGTGATTGTCAAGATTGCACCGGATTCCGGCCAGTAAGGAGGACGGAGAAGTGGAATATTTTATATCGCCATCACGGCGGCAACTATTTGATAATAAAGCTATTATGCTTGTTTTTGGCTTGGGTTTCCTCTTGTTCTTGGCCCGTACCGGTTTCGCTGCCCCGACGAAGAGCGGAGCTAATCCACCCGATGCCTCGCCGTCACAGCCGTCTGAAAGCCAGGCGGTGGAGGCGGCCGCTACAGGGATGCCCGACTGGGCCTCGGAGTTGAGCGAGCGCCAGAAATGGTCTCGCGCCCGCCGTGCTTTCAGTCGAGCTCAGAAGGAAGAGAAAGCGGCTCACATAGACAGTGCTGCTTACTACTATGAACTCAGTCTGCAGTACCTCTGCGCCATAGACTTGGGGGCCATTGATATTTCAATGAAGCATGTGCTCGCAGTGCAGCGCAAGGTACAAACCAGCTATGACAAATTTCTTGGTGGCTTGAAGGAACTGCCGACGACCGCGGGAACACAAGCGGTTTTGACGGAGGTGGAACCTGGGCCGAGAGGCGAATCAGATGTGCCGGGTGATCTCTTTGAAGAGCCCGAGACCAAGAGAGAGAGCCAGAGTGCGCCTGACACGGAAATTGTAGTGGCCCCACCGATTCAACCGATTCGGCCGATTTCCATGCTGCCCCCGGTTCCGGTGGTTCATAACGAGCATGTCGAGGCAGCGATTCGATTCTTTCAAGGCCGTGGTCGCAAGGTGATGATTGCATGGATGTCCCGCACGGCGGAAGTTTTTCCGCGCCTTCGACCAATTCTTCGTGAAGAGGGGATGCCGGATGAACTCCTGTTCCTGGCGATGATCGAATCGGGTCTGAAGTACAAAGCCTACTCTCGCGCGCGAGCGTCGGGGATCTGGCAGTTTATCGCCAGCACGGGTCGCATCTATGGCCTACAGGTAGGTCGTTATTACGATGAGAGGCGGCATGTCGAAAAAGAGACCTATGCCGCTTGTCGCTATTTGCGTAAGCTCTATGAGGAATTTGGCGATTGGTACTTAGCCATGGCCGCTTATAACTGTGGGGAAAAACGCATTGAGCGAGAGACTCGTCGCTACAACACCCATAATTTCTGGCAACTGAAGCGCCTGCCAAAACAGACACGCAACTATATACCGACCTATCTCGCTGCCCGCATGATTTGCGAGAATCCTCAGAAATACGGCTTTCCTCCAATGCCGAAAGAAAGACCTTGGTCGTGCCAAACGGTTTGGGTCAAGGGAGCCTATCGGCTCAGTGATATTGCGCGCTCGGCGGGAATCTCTGTGGACGAGGTCGTTGAACTGAATCCTGAATTTCTGCATGGAGCGACGTACTCGCCCTACGATTCCGTGATGGTGCGGCTTCCACTCGGGGCGTCGCCCGGGGTGGCAGCGGCGCTTGGGACTTTGCGTCCGGAAACGCGATTGGCGGATGCGACCGAACATCGCGTTCGGCGAGGCGAAACGCTGTCACAAATCGCCGGAAAATACAACACGACTGTTGCTGATATACTGGCGCTCCCCGAAAACGCATCGGTCCGACCCAAACGACTCCGCGCAGGGCAAATTGTCCATGTTCCGATTGCGCCGGTGAGGCAGGTCTCGCCGCCTCCGGTTGCGCCGACCAGAGTCTCAGCGCCCGACAATCTCATCACCTACACGGTTCAACAGGGCCAAAGCTTGAGCCAGATTGGTCGGCTCTTGGGCGTCTCCGTGGATGAACTCTGTGCGTGGAATCACATACGAAACCGCAACCTCGTCCAGCCCGGCCAGAAACTTGTGGTGCATGTATCCTCTCCAAGCGTCGAGTCAACCGCGCGCGCAGATACGATCCCGCTTTACCATACCGTGCGCCGCGGAGAGACGGTCTCAAAGATTGCTGCGCACTACGGCCGGCAAGCGGCGGAAATCCTGCGCTGGAACAACCTGTCAGGCGGCGATTTTATCTACCCTGGACAGAGGCTACGCGTTCAGCCAGAGTAGCCAAGGCATGCATTGACCAGCCTATGGCGCAGCACCTCGCCACGGAAACCTCGATTGAGACCAATTCGTTTGCGACATAAGAGCAAGGGAACATAGCCGCAACTTGCGGCTGAAGGGTCACGATTTCGAGCGGGTGAAAGACCCGCCACGACGGCTCTCTGCGCGGGGTGAAATCTCCCGGCGCGGGAGCCATTCTAAGGAGGCATCGTGGAGGGCACAATGACGAAGCAAGACTTGGTTGACCAGCTTGCCAGCGGAATCGGGCTGGCAAAGCCGGAGGTTCAGGCGGTCGTGGACGGTTTCATGAGTCTCGTTATGGAAGCAGTCGCTTCGGGGCAGCGCGTGGAGTTGCGGCGTTTCGGGATTTGGAAACCGGTGCGACGCAAAGGCCGTTTTCTGCGAACTCCCGACGGGGCCCACGAGTTGAATCTTCCAGAGCGGACGGTGCCGGTATTCACGCCCGCCGCCGAATTCCGCAAAAGGTTGCAGGCGCCACAGGAGTAAGCGGCAAGCACTGACAGCCGTGGAGTGCATATGCGGTGCGCCGCTGCGAAGTGAATGTCGCGGGTTCGGTTGCTTCAGCCGCCATTCTACCTTGGGTAATCACTGGTCGCCGCCATGCTCGAGCTTGGGGAACGATTTTTCTGAAGATAGATTGTCACAATTAAGGGGCTGGCTTCGGTATCCGGAGCCGCGGAAAGGAGAACCAAATTTGCCTTGTGGAAAGAAGCGGAAGCGTCATAAGATGTCCACGCACAAACGGAAGAAAAGACTACGCAAGAACCGTCATAAGAAGAAAATCAGATAGGAACTGACCGTTAATAAGTTTCGTTCCGGGCGGGTCAGGCGACCCGCCTCGGCGGAAAACTCCGGGCGGATGACACATCCACCTCGGCGGAAATGTTCTGTAGGTGCGGCTCTGTGACCCGCCCCAGGAAATTGGGTCAACTGCAAGCAGCCGACACCGCGATGGCAAGGCCCTGTCGTGCTGTAGGGGCGCACCGGTGTGTGCGCCCGCTGTTATCGCGGCGATAGGTGTAGGGGCGGTGTCTGTGACCCGCCCAAAAACAGCCAATCGATAGAATCCCCATTGCACGCGCAGAAAGTCTATCAAGTCAGCGAGCTGACGCGCGAGATTAAGGGTCTGCTCGAAGAATCCTTTCCGGTTCTTTGGGTCGAAGGTGAAATATCGGGGTACAAGCGCCATAGCTCCGGCCACCATTATTTCACGCTAAAGGATTCGCTCGCGCAGCTTTCCGCCGTCATGTGGCGCGGGCGCGCGGCGGCATTGACTTTCGCTCCCATTGATGGGATGAAAGTGCTGGCCTGGGGGAGCCTTTCCGTCTATGAAGCGGGCGGCCGATACCAGCTCGATGTGCTGCTCTTGCGGCCTGCAGGATTAGGCGAGCTGCAGATTGCATTTGAAGCGCTGAAAGCGCGCCTCGCCGCCGAAGGTCTCTTTGACACGGCGCGAAAAAAAGCTCTGCCGCCATTTCCCAAGCGAATCGGGATCGTAACTTCGCCCGACGGCGCGGCGCTGCAGGATGTGCGAACGGTTGCCGCCAAGCGTTGGCCCGCGGCGGTGCTCGTGCTGGCTCCTGCGCGCGTTCAAGGCGAAGGCGCGGCTGCCGAAATCGCTGCTGCCTTAAAAGATTTGAACGCCTTCGGGAAAGTGGATGTGATTGTCGTGGGGCGGGGCGGAGGGTCGCTCGAGGACTTGTGGGCATTCAATGAGGAAATCGTCGCGCGAGCGATTTTCGCCTCGAAAACTCCGGTCGTTTCCGCTGTCGGGCACGAAGTAGATTTCACGATTTCCGATTTCGTCGCTGACTTGCGCGCGCCCACGCCCAGCGCGGCGATGGAAATCATCTTGCCTGACCGAGAAGAAATCGCAGCAGAGCTTCTGGCTCTTCGTCAGCGGATTTCGCGGCGCGTGTTTGAAACCCTTACATCGGCTAAAGGACGGCTGTCGCATCTGGCGGCGCACTGGGCGCTGCGCAGACCGGTTGACCTCGTGCGTGGCCACAGGCAACGACTCGATGAGTTGGAGACAAGGCTGCAAAGCGCGGCGACACGACTGACTCAAGCGGCACGACAGAAACTCGTGCACATTCAAAACCTTTTGCGCGCGCATCATCCGCATGTGGTGCTGGCGCGCGGATTTTCCATTGTCACGCGGCCTGACGGTTCGATTCTTCGCGATGCGAGCGCGACGCGCATAGATGAAATCCTTCACATTCGCCTCGGTCGTGGCGAGCTCGACGCGGGTGTGAAAACTATCCAGCCTTACTCGGATCCTGAATGATCAACCCCCGATTGAATCGGGGGCCATCGCTTTTTCCTGAAAATATGGAGAAAACTCCCGAGAGCTTTGAGGATGCTCTGCGCGAGCTCGAGAGTCTCGTTGCAAAGCTCGAGAGCGGCGAGGTGCCTTTAGAAGAATCGCTGTCGGCTTTCGAGAAAGGGCAGCGGCTTTTGCGCTTCTGTGAGGAGAAGCTGTCGAAAGCCGAGCAGCTCCTTGTGCGGCTCTCGCGCGATGCCGAAGGGCGACTTTCGACCGAGAGCGACGACGCTCTGCCACCCTAAACGCGTCTTCGCCAGACGGGGATGTGCTTACTCCTCATGGTCCCCTGCTTGCGGGG
>DYHQ01000142.1 GCA_020724065.1 Candidatus Puniceispirillum sp.
GTTCAAGCGACTATTTTTTAACGACAAACATTGAGACAGCTGTGGTGACACACCCCACCACGGCGACGTTTTTCTTTCCGGGCGCCTCTGGAGAGACGCCTCGGCGGAAAAGGATTTCGGGCAGATCAGTCCTCGCTTTCGCGGGGATGCCTCGGCGAGCTTCTTGACCACGAAGAATTCTCTTGACAAAGCCGTTTTTCTCGCGTATATTAGGATTGAACGGATGTTCAATTTCCCGCTTTGGCGGGAGATTTTTGGCCCAGAATTTGAACGAATGTTCAATTCCGATGCGAGTCGAAGAAATCCACGAACCCATCGAGGTCATCGCCCTGTTCCGAAAAGGCAAACTCTCGCCTCTTAAATTTCGCTGGAAAGGGCGAGCGTACCCGGTCAGTCAGGTCAACGGCGGCTGGAACACGGATGAAGGCGAGACCCGTTTCCATCATTTTGCGGTGATGTCGGACGGGCCAGATATCTTTGAACTGACCTACAATCAATCCACTTACGAATGGACCATCGAAAAAGTCTCGCTGGTCGGGTGAAGCCATGAGCACGAGGATTATCTTCTGCATGGACATGGATCAGTTTTTCGTGGCGGTGGAGCTGCTGCATCATCCGCATTTGCGCGGAAAGCCGGTAATTGTGGGCGGCGAGCCGGGCGGGCGTGGAATCGTGGCGACATCGTCGTATGAGGCCCGCCGCTACGGGATTCGCGCGGGGATGTCGGCGATGGAAGCTCATCGCCTGTGTCCGCATGCGGTTTTCGTGCATCCCAACATTGACAAGTATGTGAATATGGCCGAGAGGGTCTTTCGATTGCTTTGGGAGTTCACCGAGCGCGTCGAGCCTGTTTCAGTGGACGAGGCTTTTCTGGATGTTACGGATTTGGTGAAGACGCCGGACGAGGTCAAGTCGCTCGCGATGAGAATCAAGAATCGAATTCGCGAAGTCGAAGGTCTCACCGTAACCATCGGTGCGGGCGCAAACCGGCTGGTTGCAAAAATCGCCAGCGGGATGAACAAGCCAGACGGGTTTACCTATCTTCCGCCGGAGCATGTGGCTGAGGTCTTTCATGACCTTCCGGTCGGCGAGCTGCACGGGATTGGCCGAGCGACGACGGAAGCGCTGGGGCGTTTGGGGATTCGGACAGCGGGCCAGCTCGCCGCTTTTCCCATGGACATGTTGCGCCGCGTTTTCGGAAAATGGGGCGATGACTTGCAGAAAATCGCGTTGGGTCAGGGAGACGACGCGGTGCTGACTCCGAACGAGCGCCCCGACGAGAAATCTATGGGCCACGAACACACTTTCGACAGAGATCTGACGGAACCGGCGTTACTCTTGGGGAGGTTGCATCTCTTGTGCGAGCGCGTGGCTCGGCGACTACGGGAAGCGAAAATGGCGGGGAGAGTGGTCACTTTGAAACTCCGTTTTCACGGTTTTGAGACTCGATTTCACGGGCGCAAACTGAAAGACTATCTCCAACACGAAACGGAAATTTTTTCCATTGCGCGCACGCTTTTTCAGGAATGCTTTGACCGTCGGCCTGTGCGCCTCGTTGGAGTCAGTGTGTCCGATTTGATGCCGGATTTGCGACTTCGGCAATTGGATTTCTTCTCGCCTCACACCCGACTGGTGATTCTCTCGCAAGCGTGCGATGAAGTGAAAGATCGGTTTGGCGAAGACGCCATCGGGTATGCCACCGGCATCTTCTTTTCCCTGCGCTCCTCTCCCTCCTACGGCATCCGCCCCCGAAGAACGAAATGCTATCGCCCCTTTCAAGGCGTCTGAATCCGCCCTCTTGGTTTGCCGCCGATGCCTTGGCATGAAATTGGCTGCCCAGAGAAGGGGATAGGCTATGTCCTCCAAATCGCCCCTTTTCCTGAGGTGGATATGAAACTCTTGAAATTTGCCTGCCTGCTCGGGCTTCTCCTGTGTGGTATCCGAGGGTACGGTCAAGGAAGAGTCGTAGATGATAGCCTTTACAGCGATGCTCTTGGAGAAATCCGATTGGTGGATGTCTACTTGCCGGAGGGCTATGACGACGACTCGGCGCGCCATCCGGTAATTTGCTTCCTGCATGGCAGCGGTAATGATCAAAACAGTTACGAATTCCTGATAGACATATTGGATTCTCTCATCAGCAATGAAATCATTCATCCCGTCATTGTTGTGAAACCGGATGGGAACGCCGGCCCGTTTGAAAGCAGCTTCTACACGAATTCCGAGCTCAATGGCGCCGTTGAAGATTACGTTACCCAGGATTTGGTGAACTACATTGATACCGCCTACCGCACATTGGCCGTGCACGACAAACGAGCGATTATGGGTCATTCGATGGGCGGTATTGGAGCGATGAAATTGGGTCTCAAGCATCCAGACCTCTATCGTGCGTGGGCGTCTCATTGCGGCAGAGTCAGTCTTGATCCTGACAGCTTCTGGGTTTGCCAGATCCTGACAGAAAACGGCGGTTCAGAGCCTTACGATCCGAACGCAGGCTTTTTCACTCGCGGTGCCTTCGCTATGGCTGCAGCCTATTCGCCTAATTTGCAGAATCCTCCCCATTTCGTGGACTTCATTTTGTACAATGATGGGAATCGCGTGGATTCCATTCGCGCGAAATGGCTGTCCCATTATCCCGCGTGCAATCCCCCGTTGCCCCCTGGTGTGGCGACGCAAGCGATTTATTTCGATTGCGGGTTACAGGATGAGGCGGGTAATTATCCTGCAAATTTGGCCTTCGCTGAAACGCTTGACGCACGAGGCTTGGCCTACGAATTCCAATCGTTCGTTGGCGGTCATGTTGACCGCCTGCCGGAGCGTTTTCCGATTTCAGTTGCCTTCCTCGATTCAGTCTTGCAAGCAAGCTCAGACTTCAAAAATGAGAAAAGGAATATTTCAGAATTCTCTCTGTGTTGCCAAAATTACCCAAGTCCTTTTAATGTGTCCACGATTATTCAGTACACTCTGCCGAAAGCGTCCAATGTTCGCATCACCATCTGCGATATCTTGGGCCGGCATGTTGAGACTCTGACGAATGGGCAGCAAAACGCCGGTCTTTACTCCATCGTTTGGCGGCCGAACGGCAACGCATCCGGAGTCTATTTCTACCACATACACGCAGGAGACCACTCGGTCGCCAAGCGGTGCATTCTCTTGAAATAAATCCTGGTCTCCGTGTGCTCTCCTCGTCTCTTTTGTGAAGAAAACTCCCTGCCTCTTCTGTCTGGCCTGCCGGAGAATTTTGTTCCTATGGAACGAATTCGTTGTGTCGCCTTGACTTTTTATCGAAATAGTTATATAATAAAAGATTAAAAGTCGAAAAGGTTTCTACTATGCGTATCGGAGTTCTGACAGGTGGAGGTGACTGCCCGGGTCTCAATGCTGTAATACGCGCCGTCGTCCGGCGTTCGATTGTCACCTACGAATATGATGTGCTGGGTGTCCGGAATGGCTGGAAGGGCATGATTGACGGCGATGTCGAGCCCTTAGGGCTATACGCCGTATCCGGTATTCTCCATCGAGGCGGCACGATTTTGGGCACATCGCGCACGAATCCCATGAAAAACAAAGATGATGTCCGCCGCCTGATGGACAACATGCAGCGCTATGAAATTGACGCCTTGTGCGCTGTTGGCGGAAACGATACGCTGCATGTGGCCCTCGAGCTCTTTAATCGCGGAGTGAAAGTCGTCGGTATTCCCAAGACGATAGACAACGACATCCTCGGCACCGATTTCACTTTTGGTTTCAACACCGCCGTCACGATTGTCACGGAGGCGATTGACCGATTGCACACCACCGCCGAGTCTCATCACCGCGTGATGGTGGTCGAAGTCATGGGGCGACATTCGGGATGGATTGCGGTGATGTCCGGCATCGCGGGGGGCGCGGACATGATTCTGATTCCTGAAGTGCCTTTTGATTTGAACAAAGTGTGCGACACTCTGAAAAAACGACACAAGCAGAAGAAATTTTCCATTCTTGTCGTCGCGGAAGGAGCTGTACCAACCGATGGCGAGCTCGTCTTGGCGGGCGAAGGCACGGATGAATTCGGCAATGTGCGCTTGGGTGGCATCGGACAAGTCCTCGGCCACGAAATCGAGAAACGCTCGGGAATCGAAACGCGCGTCACCATCTTAGGACATATTCAGCGCGGCGGTTCGCCGACGGCTTACGACCGCATCCTGGCCACGCGTTTCGGCGTTCGCGCGGTGGACGCGATCGCGGAAGGGCAGTTCGGCAAAATGGTCGCGCTGCGCTCGGAAGACATCGTCCTTCTCGACATCGAAAAAGCGATTCTCGAAAATAAAAAAGTGGACATGCGCCTCTACGGGATTGCGGAGATCTTCTTCGGATAGAAATAGGAGCAACTATGCCAACCTATCGTTTTCAAGTAGTCATTGAGCAAGATGAGGATGGACTCTATGTAGCGGAGTGTCCCGCCTTGCAAGGCTGTTATACGCAGGGGGCAACTTTCGAGGAAGCCATTGAGAATGTCCGCGAGGTCATCCGAATGTGTTTGCTGGAACTCAAGGAGGAAAACAAGCCTATCGAGCCCCGCTATCCTGAAGTCATCGGCATAAAGACAGTTGAGATTGCTGTATAGCAACATGAGCGTAGACAGACTTCCCACCATTTCGGCCAAAGACCTCATTTCCGCTCTGGAACGCTTGGGTTTTCGGCGTCGCACCCTCGGAGGAACGAGTCATGTTCGCTATGTTCATGCCGATGGACGACGAACCACAGTCCCAATTCACCCTGGCCGCGATATCGGTCGTGGACTCCTGCGGAAGATTCTCCGCGACATAGAACTCACGCCGGATGAATTTGGCAAACTTCTGTAAGCGCGCCACAAGACACATGCTGCAGTCATGTTGAAAAATTTTCAATACAATAAACAGGAGATAACTTATGCCAACTCGCATTGCGATTAATGGATTCGGGCGGATAGGGCGGCTGGTATTCAAAGCCGCTTATCGCGACCCGCGTTTTGAATTTGTGGCAGTCAACGACTTGACGGACGCGAAAACCTTGGGCACCTTGCTTAAATACGATTCGACTCACGGCCGCTTCCCCGACAAGGTTGAACTCAGAGACGATGCCATCGTCGTCGCGGGGAAAACGATTCCGGTCACTGCTGAAAAAGATTCCGCTAAGCTCGATTGGAAGAAATTCGGCGCGGATATCGTGGTCGAATCCACAGGCGTCAAAGTTTTCCAGAAGCGCGAGGGTCTCGAAGCGCATCTTCGCGCAGGCGCGAAAAAGGTGCTTCTAACCGTCCCGCCAAAAGACGAAATTGACGGCATCATCGTCATGGGCGTGAACGACCATTTGATAAAGCCTGAACACAAGCTCATCTCGAATGCGTCGTGCACAACGAATTGCCTTGCGCCGATGGTGAAAGTCTTGCTCGACAATTTCGGCATCGAATACGGACTGATGACGACGGTGCACGCCTTCACCAACGACCAGCGTGTCCTCGATATGCCTCACAGCGACCTTCGCCGGGCACGCACCGCAGCCAACAACATTATTCCAACGACCACCGGCGCCGCGCGAACCGTTGGCAAAGTCATTCCGGAGCTGAAAGGCAAGCTCGATGGCCTGTCCCTGCGGGTACCCGTGATAGATGGCTCGATTACGGACTTCGTGGCGATGGTGAAGAAAGATATAACCATCGAGGAAATAAATGCTGCGATGAAAAAGGCCGCTGACGGTCCGCTCAAGGGCATTCTCGAATACACCGAAGACCCGATTGTTTCGACCGACATCATCGGCAATCCACATTCGTGCATTTTCGACGCCGCTTCGACGATGCTGATGCAGAAGCGCATGGTGAAAGTCCTCGGCTGGTACGACAACGAGTGGGGCTATTCCTGCCGCTGCATTGATTTGCTCGCGAAGATGGTGTAGATTTTTCCGCGCCGGGCGGGTGACACACCACAGCTGTCTCAATGTTTATCCTTGAAAATTATTT
>DYHQ01000143.1 GCA_020724065.1 Candidatus Puniceispirillum sp.
CCTCTCAGATGCAAAATACAATGTCACTCCGTCCGGATGAATCGCGTGTTCGCCATCGGGATAGATGGAGTTCACTGGAGATCCGAGATTGCGACCCGGTCCAGGTTCTCCGTTGGTGATGTCTGCAACATAAATATCGAGATAATCGTCAGTAGGGGGATTTTGCTGATAGCCCGTATTGGTTGCACGCAGCGAGTGAAAATACACCGTGCTGCCGTCGGGAGTGAAGCTGAGTTCACCGTCCAGAGACTCCGTGATGCCCTTGCCCAAATCATAGAACACAGGCTCGTCAAAATCAGCGGGTCCGCCAATCCGATGCGCAACATACGTGCCGTTCAAATACGAAAAAATATCCTCAGGAGACAGATTCTCAAAAAGGTCCTTCGTGAAATAGAAGTATAGATATTGCCCATCGCGGGAAATCTCGATGGCATCTTGAGGACAAGTAGAATTGATCGGTTCCCCCAAACGCACTGGCTGTCCCCAATCGGTTACCAGGGTCTCGGGCGTGTGAGCATCAACCCGCTCGTGCGGTGGTTTTGTGCATTCCGGGTGCAAAACCGTCTCCGCGGGTTGTTCATCTGTCTCTTTGTCGCATCCCAGAACAAAAGCAAAAAGGGCCAACACAAGAGTGCATTTGCACAGCTCCGCAGCGGACAGTCCTACATGGACTTCTGGTCTGCGTGTTCTGGCCTTTGATTGCTTTGTCTTGACGATTCGTCTCATACCATCACCTACCGTGTTTGTTCTCTCCAAAACCGATTGTTCCTATTCTGACAAAATATCACGAGTTTTCTCTCCGGAGAAGGTGGAGTATCAATTAGGTCCAGCCGCCGATATGGCGGATCTTCTCTTTGTCTTCGCACAGACGACCGATTCCCCACCACAGTGTCTTCCCTTGCCCTCGCTGGCCATCCCCAATTCCTCCACTACACACAGCGCGGCGCAGGCTTCCGGGTCATGACCTTCCTGTGGGGCAGACCCGCAGTCTCCGATTTCCTCCAGCGCTTTGGTCGCGAACTCCGGCTCGCTGGAAGGCATCCAAATTTGCACGCGGTTCTGCTTTCCCGCGAATGCTCCAAGGGTGCCTGCGGTTCCAACATGACCCAAGATAGGAAATCCCAGGCAAGTTGTCAACCTACTTCTGCAACTGGGCGCTAACTGCAGATTCTTATGCACTCTCCATGAGCTCGAACTGTTAGGAGAACTTGCGAAGAGAGGAGCTCTTGGCAGGCAGCTTCCCTCTCTCTTTTGCTTGGCATCGGCCGATTGATAAGAACCTAAAAAGTCGTTATCTTAAGTGTTGAAAAGTGATCCGTCATCAACAAAAGGGGTGGGTATGCGGTATGTTTTGACTCTATCCCTGTTCCTGTCACTTGCACAGGCGAGCGTCGGCCAGCTTTCGGGGCCGCTGAGCGGGATGCTGGGGCCGGGTGTTTACCATATCGTAGATACGATTTCAGTGGAATCTATTGACACATTGCGTCTCCTACCGGGCACAACCTTCACTTTCGACGGCGGCTACCCTTTCCGAATTTACGGCACGCTCTTAGCCGAGGGAACGGAGAGGGATTTGATTGTCTTCACTACCGACACCTTGGTCAACCCCTACCGTTGGCGCGGCTTGCGGTTTGAGGGTCCCGGCAGTTCCGGCTGCCGTCTCAGCCACTGTCATATGAACAGAGGCTATGTCGATTGGCCGGAATATGCCGGCGGTGCCATTTACTGCTTGCGTTCTTCGCCTACCTTTGCAAGTTGCACTATCGTGAACAACACCGCAACTTGGGGTGGTGGCGTAGTCTGTAATGCCTGTTCGCCGGCTTTTGAGAATTGCCTCATAAGCGGGAATGCAGCAACCGATGAAATGGGCTTCGGAGTAGGCGGCGGAGTCTATGTCGTAGATTCAGCCTCTCATCCAATCTTCACAAAATGCAAAATAACAGGCAACTGGGCAGATCGCGGCGGTGGAATAGGTTGCCATTTGTCTTCTCCAACCTTCATTGAATGTACGATTGCGGATAATCTGGGATGGTTTGACGGTGGTGGAACGTCTTGCGCGTTGTCATCGCCGACTTTCACGAATTGCAGCTTCCAGGGCAATTTGTCATATTATAATTATCCTGCTGTAGTCTATTGTTGGCAGTCGTCAGTCATTTTCAATAGTACCGTTATCGCCTTTTCCAACAGTCCAGGTGTTTTCTTCTACAATAGTGAAATGAGTCAATTCAATTATTGTGATGTCTTTGGCAACAGTGGCGGGAACATCATGTTCTGGAATAATGACCCATCAAATGGTCCTGCTGGGCTTGGTGAGCTTGCGACGACCAACGCCAATGGCGATTCGTGCGATGCCTTTTTCAACATTTTCCTGAATCCGATGTTCGTGGACACAGCAATAGGAGATTTTCATCTTATGGATGAGTCGCCGTGCATTGATGCGGGAGCTCCGACCTTGCCGCTCGATCCCGACAGCACGATTGCGGATATTGGCGCATTCTACTATCATCAAAGCGCAGCCGAGCCGCCTGCCATCCTGCTGCCGACGACTTACGCCCTTTATCCGAACTGGCCGAACCCATTCAACTCCACAACAATGATTCGCTACGATGTGCCCAGCGCGGGCAAAGTGAGTTTGACGATGTTCAATCTGCTTGGTCAAAGAGTAGCGACGCTCTTCGATAGGCACCAGCTTGCCGGTTCGCACACAATCGCGTGGAACGCGAGCAGTCTCCCTTCCGGCCTTTATTTCTGCCGGATGAACGCGGTGGGATTTGTGCAGACGAGGAAGATGTTATTGGTGAAGTAGGGGCATGGCGCGCCGTGCCCCTACATGCCAAGGCGGGCCTCGCCGCCACGACGAGAAAGGTTCCGGCCACGCCCGCGAACCTGGCTCGGCCGAAGTGATTTGACTTATTAAGAGCGTTTCGCATATTATAGTCGAGAAGAGAACCTGACATGCTGAAATCTCTGATATCCAGTGTTGTTCTGGGCCAAATGCTATGCTTTGGCGTCGTTGCCAGCGAAGGTGCAGACTTGGCTCAGATTGCACGCCCCTGCGGGTGGAGTGAAATTGATGAAGCCCAAGTCCTCGGACCAATCGAGGCCGCAGCGCCGTTCCGCTGCGGGCAAGGCTGCACAACTCGATTCGTCATCCCTGAGCAAGGTTGGGGAGCCTATTTGGTCGCCCGCAATCCGAACGGGTCTTTGGATCTTGTGCGCTGGGACGAGGCCGCGGGAGTTGCTTGGCAGCGCGATTTGGAATTCCCCATTTTCATCTCGCTCTCAAGTTCGGTGGACGGCGAACTCGTGGCCGCGTGCGCATGGGAGGATGAATCTGTCCTGGGATTCGTTTTTGATCGCAGCGGCATGCAGCGATTCCGGGAACCGCTGGATCCATTGTCGCAATTGACCGTATTGCCTGACGCCAAAGGATGGAGTGTCACTTGGGCGATCTTCGATTGGCCTGAGGCTCAATCCTCACAAGCGCCTGCCATGGCCCTTGTGCTTGAATGCACTGGTGCAAAATGGAGCAAAAAAACCCTCGCCTCGGGTGAAGCCGTTTGGTGGTATCGGCCGCTGCATCATCTGAGCGAAACACCGCATCCGGCACTCTGCTATCCCGCGTTTGCATTGACGGCCAAGGATGGCACGATTCTCTTCTCCGACACGGAAACTGGCAGTTTCGTGACTTTCTTTGCGGATATCGTGTGTGGCGACGACAAGTTCGTGCTTGTGAAAGAGGGTGTGGATGCCGTCGGCAATCAAGCGCGGGAGATGATCGCATTGACAAACTCGGGTCAAGAGCTTTGGCGAATCCGTGCTCATCGCCAATCCAGTCAGGTGTCAGGCTTCCTTCATGGGCAAAACCTCGCTCTTATCTTCGCGGGGAAGGATATTGAATATCGCAATGCCACAACGGGAGCGCTCATCGCATCGGACACGCTGAATGTTCAGCAGCGCGAACGACTCTTTCCCATTCAAGGCTTTTTGCGCAATGATGAGGGCTTTATCGTTCTTGGTAGGCAGCTTTCAGTCCAGGTACACTTGGATTCTGGGAAAGCCATTACGGACTGCGAACCGCTCGAGATAGGCGGCGCTTTGAGCTTTGATGGACAGCTTTGCACGCTCTATTCGACCTTGCCTGATTCCTCCGCGCGAATCTGTAGGTTCTTCAAGCGGGCAGAATGACATGAAGCATGCCCTACATTTGCTTTTCGTCCTGTTTGTTGCCGTCAGTGCTGCGCAGGCAGCGCGATGGCCTTTGGGTGGAAATCCCACCATAAGCCCACCAAAACTCACCGACCCCTTTGGTCCTCGCGCACGCTCATCCGGTGCTTACGATTTTCACGCGGGTCTCGATATTGGCGCGCCACACCAAACGCCGATCCACGCTCCTTTTGCCGGTCAAGTTGAAGATCGCCGGTGGTTTTCTGGGTATGGAAATACTTTGTGGGTGAGTCATGACGAATCGTTTGATTCGTTCTATGCGCACATGGACGATGTCGGACACGCGGAAGGGCCGGTTTCAGAGGGGGAGCTCATTGGTTATGTGGGCAACACCGGCGGCAACTACGGCTACCATCTCCATTTCGCACGCTACGATGGGCTTCTTTCCTATCCGTGGTCCGGCAGCAATCGCATTTGGGTTCATCCGGCGCACGATTTGCCCTATTACAATGCTGAGCCCGACAGCGGCCCGCACGATGTTGATAGCAGCTATTTTGCCGATGGTGAATCCCTTTTTGTGAACGCACAAAACGGACTCGAAGCGCATTTCGATTTACATGTCCCCGCGCGCAGTTTTTCATTTCTCGCGCTTCACCTGCGCATCTTCAATACTTTTGAGCTTCTCGCTGAATATTCGATTGAAGACTTCCTTCAGCACTATGATTACGATTCGACGGCGCCCGCGTCCGGCTGGGAGGAATTGCAGACGGTGAAGCTGCGCGCGACTTCCATCGAAGACCATCACCCACCGGGGACGCTCACTTTCTATCCGGTGTTTTATCAGAGTTCACAGTGGCCTAATCCCGCGCATCAGACCATCAAGTTTGTTTTTGTTTGGCCCGAGGTGCATGGAGAAACGCGCGCCGCAATTGCAGCGGGAACCGCTTCGTGGTCAGTGGAAGTCATCGGCCCGAATTATGGAACGCAAACCTTCTTCGAATGGCAGACTTCGTCAACAGACATTGCGAAATGGAAATCGCAAGAGCCATCCGTTGCGCTGAACGCTTGGCCGAATCCTTTTAACGAGGTCGCGCAAATCGCCTATCATCTCCCTTTAAATACGCCGGTGACTCTGACGATTTTCGACATACTTGGGCGTCGAGTGGATGAGATTCACTGTCCAACACAAACGCCCGGATGGCATCGCATATCTTGGCAACCGAACCGGTTACCCTCGGGCATGTATTTCGTTCGACTTGAAGCGGCAGGGCAGGTGCGAGTGCAGAAGATTCAGCTTGTCAAGTGACGAACACACCTGATGTTCTATCGAATCACAACCGATATTATTGTCGCCGTTCATCTGCTCTGGATTTTATTCATTATCTTTGGAGCAATTCCGGGCAGGCGATGGCTGACCGTTCGATTGTTGCATTTGGCTTCGCTCATTTTTTCCATCCTGCTCCAATCTTTCAGTTGGCTCTGTCCACTCACGCATTTGGAAGTTTGGCTGCGGCGCCAGCAGCAAGATGCGACAGGTTACAGCGGTTCCTTCATCGCTCATTATCTCGAGAAGCTCATTTATCTTGATGTTTCAGCGAGCTATATTTTCATCGGAACGGTCGTCGTGATTATTTTCTCGTTTCTCTTGTATCAACCGTGGCGGCGACCTTTTTTTCAGAACCGTCCTTAAAATGATATATTGTAGGGGCAGGTCTGTGACCACAGCTGTCTCAATGTTTATCCTTGAAAATTATTTATTTGGAAGTTAGCCGA
>DYHQ01000144.1 GCA_020724065.1 Candidatus Puniceispirillum sp.
CTGCGCACGAAGCGACGAGGACTATTGCGCAATGTGGCGGTTGCGCTCGGAAACTGGGGTGCAGAAGATGCCTTGGAGCCTCTGGAAATCTTGATAAGAGATAAAGAGCCGCTCGTTCGAGCTCATGCCGCATGGGCTTTGGGACGAATTGGTGGGAATGGGCAGCAGTTGTTAAAGCGAATGAGAAACAGAGAGACGAATGAGGAAGTACGGATTGAGATTGACGCGGCTCTGCAATGACTCTTCGCCGTTGTGGTTCTCCAGACCTGCAATGTGTCAACCTATGAAGCAAGTGTGAAGTGCGCCGGCTCTAAAGCGGAACTTGATAAGAGAGGCGCAGTTCGCGGGAAGGAGTGGAGTTGAGTTTGTTATTGGTCAGAAGGTCGCGCAGGATGATTTCTACGGTGAAAGGCTCGAAGGCTCGCCACCGCAGCCCTACATTCCAATAGCCTCGCGCGCGACCCAATGCGCGCGAGCTGTTGTCATTCGTGGCGATGTCATATTCCGTCATTCCTTCAAGCCCCTTCCAAAATTCTTTGTTAAGTCCCAAGTAGAAGGACAAATCGCGGTCATCCGAGTTTTCAAATGGGTTCAAATTCACGCCGATATGCGTCCCCACGATTCCGATGTAATCCACCTCGAATAAATTTGACGCCGCGACCCAGAATCCTTTCGCTTTCGTGATGAATCGTTCATACTTGCGCGGTCCCGGGTCGAAGTAAGGCCCTTCACCTTGCGTCGTTAGCCCTGCGCTCACAGCCGGGTACCACTGATCCGCCTCCGAAAGACGATAAGAAACCGAGACGCCCGGATATTTGAACCAACGGATTTCGCTATTGCCAATGAGGTTGTTCGCACCATAGTAGAGGCCGACATTCAAATTCGGCAGAACGCCAGTTTCGCCCCCAACACACAATCCTCCGCCTGTAAATAAATGCACTTTTGCCACAAGCTCGCCATGCTTCAGCGTCGCCGCCGTCGGGCAGTCAATCACGCGGCCGATTTCCGGCTCCTGGGCGAAAACAGCGTTTACTAAAACGAGCGGAACGATAAATCGAGAGAGCTTCTTCATTCTTGAGAATCTCTCGCCGTTGTGGGTCTCCAGAACCGCAATGGCCGTTTGGACAACTCATAAACGTATCGCGACGAAGGTAGTGTCGGTTCCGCTATTCGGGAAAAACCTGAACCGCACTATTGTCGACTCCGATTTCCACTTCCACGACGACACCGAAAGGATTGTTGCCGAATTTTCTAAGCAAGTCTCGCCATTTTGTCGCAAGATACCATGTGGCCCCGGAGGTTCCCCACTCACCCAAGCCAGCACACAGAAAGAAAAAGTGGCCGGGAAATCGCAAATTCGGGAGTTTCAAAATAATGCCATAATCCCTTCTAACAGGTTCTTTAAAACCCACGAATTCTCTACCAGTCTTTTTGTCAAGTATTGTAGTCCCCTGCTGTCCAAACTCTAGGAACTCATTGCCGGGCGCGCGCAAGATTAGGTCAGATATTTCATTAGACGAACCGCTACCTAAGGCGACGAATGTTCGGTCAAGACTCTCGAACGCGGTTGTATCGCTCAGAACCGCGACGGGCAGCTTCCGATAAGTGCTGACCGCATTGATAATATAGGAAGCGGACCGAATCTCACACTCGGAGACTATATAGCCCCACGGACCCACGAGCGCGATTGCTCTGCCATCATGATAGGTTTTGACGTATCTAAAATAACGAGGCGATTTTGCGTCCATGTAAGGGCTGATATCTTGCTCGCAGAGCCGAGAGTCTTTCAATGTTCCGTAAGTTATCCCGAGGCTTTGCCCTAACACCCCTTTTCCCCAGAAGCGTCTGAGAAGAAATTGCCGAAATGATTTCGGAATTATAGGCCAAAAAAGACCGAAGAGAAAAATCAGGATTCCGGCAAATAGATTGATTGCCAAATTCGTTAGGATCTGACTCAAGCACATATTCTTATCTTTGCGATTTTGACTATCCCTCAATCATCTCCACATTCGCGCGAGGGAGAAGAACACGCGTGCCGTCGTCGAATTCGACCTCTAAGACGCGCACTTTCGCTTCGGTTTCGAGCACAGCAAGCTCAGTGGGCAATGAAGTCACGCGGCCAAGTTTGCCGAAATACGGCTCACGAATGACTCGCACGATACTGCCAATTTCGAGACCCTTTGGTTCATGTTCGGTTTCCACAGAAATAGCAACGTCTTGCTGCGCGATGATAATTTCGGGTCGAATGACACCCGCGCGGATTTGCGTCGCTCCGCTGCAGGATGCTTTCTTGCCTTCGTTCTTCGCCAGAAGGTCGAAAGCCCTGCGCGCCATCGCAATTTGGCCGAAGCCTTCGGTCAAAATGAGCGTGATGCCAATACTTTCGCTCCCGGTAATTGCCACGCCCAAATCGTAGCCTAACAAACGCCGCAAATCTTGGCTGGAAAAACCGCCGACGACAATCGCTTTCGCGCCGAGTCGCTTCGCTTTTTCGATAGCTCCTAATGTCAGGAGTGCTCCGCCGACCAGAATGCTGCCGCGACAATTGCTCGGGATTTTGCTTTCGTCCAAGATTTCTTCGGAGGACGCGCAAACCATTTTCACTGTGCCGTGGGTTTCGCCGCCGACACCGAAAATGCCTTGAATGAAAGTGCCGCGCGATTGAATTTCGATTCCTTCTTCGGGAAAAACCTGCGTCACGATTCCATCCAAATAGGCATCTACCGTAACCGGAATCGGAGGTTCGCGAAAGATCATCTGGCCGGTGATTTTCGAGAAGGACTCGAAGACACCGTCCACGGGCGCTCGAACCTGCGATTTGAAAAGCCCGAGGAACAATTTGGACGAGGCGACAATCTGCTCTCTTTTAACCGCGTCGCCTATTCTCACCGCCAAGCATTCTTCGAGTTCCTGCGGCGAGATATTCAAAATGTTCACTGCATTGACAGGATGCACGGCACCGGGAAGCTCGGTCTTGGCAACAACGGTTTCCGCGGAAAGCTTGTCGCCGATTTGGACAAGCACTTCACCCTTCAGCGGCAAGCGCCGCTCTCTGGTAATCACCGCATACTCAGCAACACGCAATCCTGGTGTATAAGAATGGGCCATAATTCACAACAGGACACCATTGCGGGTCTGGAGACCCACAGCGGCGACAGTTGTCACACTCGCGTTGTCGGTATTTCAGATCACTTCTTCGTATAGACGGTCTCGAAGGATTTGTAGAACTTGCCTTCGCCGATGGAGTCCCACATTTCAAAGATAATCTTCGTGTCACTCTCGAAGCGACAGACCCATTTCGTGTCCTTGTCTTTCTCGCCTTTCACGGGGTCATCCACTTTGCCCATGAGCGTGATGACTTTGCCAGAGGGATCGGCCGTGCCGCTCGCGAAATAGATGGGCGTTGCCGTGTTGTCAATCCAGATCATTTGATAGACGCGTTTGAAATTGTCGAATCCCATGATGCCCATACCGTCCATTGGCGTGCCCATCCAGTCGCCTGTCACCCTCATTTGAAGGAAACGACCGCCGAGGATCATTTCAGCCTTGTGAGTTCCCGGAGCCATGTCCGTTGGCTGCGCATCGGGACTCATCCACATCTTGCCTTGTGTGGTCCAGTCGCCGGCCCATGTGGCGAGTTTCGCATGTTCGGGGCCAGGAGCGCCGATTTTCATGTACTCGGCCATCATTTTCTGCATCTCTTCAGGCGAAGGCTGTCTTTCACTCTGCTGAGCGAGTGCCACGGTAAGGACGACAAATGTCGCACATACGACCATGGCGAACTGGAAAAAGAATTTGCGCATGATGTACTCCTTCTGTGAATGATTTATGCTTTGTCTCCTGAAAATCCAAACGAGCGGGTCACGGACGGGCTCCATGCAATTCGCCGAGACGACTAATTCTCCATCGTCCGGCTCATCGGATGTTCTTTGCCTTCTTTTTCGTGGCGGCGAATGACGAGCCAATCATAGCCAACAAGGACCACCGCCGTCACAAGTCCCAAAACGCCAAAGATAATCCACATGATGTCGGGCCGATTCATGTCGCGTGCGAGTGTTCCGTAGAGCTCGCCGGAGAGTCTGCCGCCGAAAATATTCCCGAGCGCAACCGTCCAGAAGTAGTACCCCATGAACATGGCGACTTTCTGCGCGGGCGCAATGCGACCGACATATTCTTGGCTCTTGGGCGACGCCATCATTTCCCCGAATGCGAAAATCACAATCGCAAGGACGACTGGCCATCCGGTTGTGAAGAAAGCGCACATGCCAATGCCAATCGCCGCCACGACAATGCCAATCACCATTGCCGTTAGCGGCGGCAGAAATCCGATAAGGAAGGAAATCAGCACTTGGAACACGACAATCGCACCTGCATCGAAGTTCACCATGTATTCGGGGTGAACCTGCCGATATTCATCCGCAAGAGCATGCGTAACTTCCGTCAATTTCACCGGCGACGGATAGACCAACCCTCCAAAGAGATAGGTGAGCTGAGCCGTGTTCAACGATTTGCCTTTTTTCACCAAATAAGATTCTACTTGGCCAAGCTCCTCTTCGTGGAAAATCGTGGAATAATCTTGGGCGAGATCTTGCAGAGATTCCAAACTTCCCGCCGGGACAGGATAACGCGCCTGGAACTCCCGATGGACGAAACGCGCGACCAGAGTGTCCATGCCTTGCTCGGTCAATGACGACGACATTTGCAGATGCCGCGCGAAATCCGCCAAGCGACTGCTGTCCGCCATGAAAGTCTCCAGACGCATGCTATTGAGCTTGCGCGCCAAGACTTCCGGCGGAATGCGAACAATGAAATGGTAGAGCTCCTTTGCAAACGGCGTCACAGTATCCGGTTTAAGTCCTAATGCCACCGGATTTCCTCGCCGAACATTGATCACTTTGGATACCGTATCGTACGCGGAAATATAGGTGCCGTCTTCAAGAGCCTTGATTCGATGCGGCACAGTCGTGGCTTTCTCCGTGACATAGTGTCCCAATTGCCACGCCACTTGTTCTTCGCTCACCGATGCCATGACGCCAACAATGGATTCACCCCACTCCGGTTTGCCGATAGCATTGCACGCGTTTTTCGTCCAAACAATCATATCTCGAGTCTCAACGAAGTCGCGGATGTATTCGGGCGCCGTGATAAATATCTGATTGAAGGATGTCCAAAAACCCGAAAGAATCAGCAGGTAAAGCGCAAACGGCCAATTGCCCATCTTCATCGGTTGGCCGAGACCTCGCAGCACATGCCCCTCCTTCTGACGACTTCTGAACCAAAGGTCTATCAGAAGATTTAGGCCAATCCAACCGACGGTAATGAGCCCCATTGCCGTCCAGGTGAAGCGACCCCCGGCGACCATGAGCATGAGCAGGATGCCGAAAATCATAATGAAGAAGCGTCCATTGCCCAGGACTTCAACCAGCCCCCCAAGTACTTGCTTGATGGTGCGCGCTTCCTTCGTGCCCGCTTCGGTAGTCGGCTCTTTGTAGAAGAGCAAAAGCCAGATGAAATTGCAGGCTATCCAGAATGACGATGCGAGAAAAACGAAATTCCATCCGTAGCGCACGCGCACAAATCCCGCCACCATCGGCCCAATGAATCCGCCGACATTCACCATCATATAGAAAATGCCAAAGCCCATCGAGGCGTTCGTTTCGTCTGTCGTCCGCGCCACGGTGCCGACCACGACCGGTTTGAAAATCGCCGCGCCCACTGCAACAAAGAGAAAGGCCATGAAGAAACCAGCAAACGAGGTGAATTGCCCCAAGAGATAATAGGTCGGCACAAGGACCGAATACGCGATGATGAATGTCTTCTTGTAGCCGAAGCGATCCGCCAGCGCTCCAAAGAGAACAGGCAAGAGGTAGAGAATAAATGGGATAATTCCCTGCAACATACCGCGCTGTTCCGA
>DYHQ01000145.1 GCA_020724065.1 Candidatus Puniceispirillum sp.
GGCAGACCTCTGCACGATGTATTCATTCTCGCGAAGGACAAAACCGCTGGGCAAGCCGAGGATCCCGTGGCAGCAGCGCTCGAACGAGGTATTGCCGGAAGTTTGGGAATTCATTCACTACTCATTGTAAAAGATGGAACACAAATCGCGATTTGCGGTAGCTGCGCTCCATTGCGAGATGATGAAGAGAAAGTTCGCGGTGCCATTCTGGTGTTCCGTAATTCTACTGAGTGCAAACAGATTGCCGACACGCTGCGGGTGAGCGAAGAGAAATATAAGAGAATCGTCGAGCACGGCCACGATGTGATTATGCTCACTCAACCTGACGGCATCATCTCTTACCTAAGTCCGGCCTGCTCGGATGTACTGGGGTGGGCTCCCGAAGACTTAGTAGGAAAGCAGCCTTGGATCATTTATCCCGATGACCTGGTGAAAGTGAAAGAGGTTCACTACCGCGTTTTGATGGGGGAGAGTGGTTTGGGTTTTGAATACCGCATTCGAACCAAGGCGGGAGCCGTCAAATGGATTTCTCATTCGTGGTCACCGGAATTCAGAGAGGGCAGAGTCCATACGATTGTCAGCATTGTTAGAGACATTACTGAACAGAAGCGGGCCGAAGAGCTCGTCAAGGAAGCGTTATCGCGATTCGAGGCGGTCATCGAGAACACTCCCTTGGTTGCGATTCAGGGTTTCGACCGAGATGGTGTTATTCACCATTGGAACGCCGCGTGCAGGCAGCTTTACGGTTTCACCGCTGCGGAAGCCGTTGGGAAACGCCTTCAGGATATTCTCCTCTCAGGCGAAGCGGTGCAAGAGTTCGAGCAAATTTTGAACGAAATCTGGGACAGTGGCAAAGCCAGAGAGCCTCGGGAATGGCCCGTTCGGACACGGTCAGGCGAGGAGCGTTGGGTTTACTCGGCCATGTTTCCCGTCTTTGAACGCGGGGCCGTAAGTGAAGTCTTCTGCATGGATGTGGATATCACGGACCGTAAGCGAGCCGAGGAGGCGGTGCGTGTTCAAAGAGACCTGGCCCAAAGCTATCTTGATTTGGCAGGAGTCATCTTCGTGGCACTGGATACGGCCGGCGATATCACTCTCATGAACAAAATGGGCTGCAAAGTCCTGGGATATGAAGAACGAGAACTCCTTGGACGGAACTGGTTTGACACTTGTTTGCCCGAAGGACTTCGCAAGGATGTCGAAAGTGTTTTCCGGAGGTTGGTCGCCGGAGAAATCGAGCCTGTGGAATATTTCGAGAATCCGACCTTGACAAAAAATGGCGACGAAAGAATTATCGCGTGGCATAATACCGTACTGAGGGATGAGACTTGCCGCATTGTGGGTACGCTCAGTTCGGGGGAGGATATCACCGAGCGCAAAAGGGCCGAAGAGGCTCTCACGGAGAGTGAAGCGCGCCATCGCACGATGTTCGAGCAACTTGCAGACGCCATGTTTATCGAGGACTTGGATGGCAACATCTTGGAGCTCAATTCGGCGGCGTGCAGACTTATGGGAGCCGATAGACAGACGTTGCTGGCAAAGAAATTTACCGAGTTCTTGGCCGAAGAGACAATTCAGGATTTACCCAATATCATCAATCGCTTGATAGCGGGTGAGTGTGTCCTTTACGAGACCAAAGTCTCAACTGTTGATGGCCGCACATTAGATATCCAAAGCTCCTTGGCTCTCATCCACATTGGAGGTGAACGCCGTGTGCAAGTGGTCAGTCGTGACATCACGGAACAGAAGCGACTGCAAGAGCAGCTTTATCAGGCGCAGAAGATGGAAAGCATCGCCACTCTGGCCGGAGGAATTGCCCACGATTTCAACAACCTCATGGCAACCATCGTGGGCCATGCATCTCTCTTGCGCAAGGAGTTCGAGAGCAGTCATCCGGCGGGCAAATCCTTGTCAGTCATTGAAGAGAGCGCTTCACGCGCGGGAGGGCTTGCGCGGCAGCTTCTGGCCTACGCTCGAGAAGGAAAGTATGAACCGCAGGTCCTGAATCTCAATGAGATTGTTCGCGACACGGTGCGATTCTGCGAGCATCTCATTGCGCCCAATGTTCGTCTCGAACTGAATCTTGAGCAGTCCCTGCCGAATATTTTGGCCGATCCGACTCAAATGCATCAAGTCGTCATGAATCTGTTCATGAATGCGATCGAAGCGATGCCTGAAGGCGGTCGGATTGTTTCTTGCACTCGAAGAATCCGGTTCGAAAAGAAAAGTCGCAAGCTTCCCAAAGGACTTGCACCCGGCTCCTATGTCAGCTTGACGATTCGTGACACAGGGCATGGAATGGACAAAGCGACGCTGGCACGCATTTTTGAACCATTCTTCACGACAAAATTCGTCGGCCGTGGATTGGGCCTGGCGGCGATCCATGGAATCGTCACCCATCATGGCGGCAGCGTCACTGTTGAAAGTGAAGTCGGTAGAGGCACCACTTTTACCATCTATCTTCCTGCTACCGAAAAAAAATTGGAGAAGATAGAGAGGCCAAAGCCGAGCGTATTTCGTGGCAACGAAACGATTTTGGTGATTGACGACGAGCCGTCCATTTTGACCATCACGGAGCGAATCCTTCAGCGGTTTGGCTATCAAATTCTCCTGGCAACCAGCGGGGAAGAAGCTATCAAGCTCGCACAAAATTATGACGGGACGATCCACCTGGTGCTTCTCGATCTCAGCATGCCGCGGCTTGCCGGGACGGAAGCTTATCCTCGTCTTGCCGCCCTGAGGCCTGATATGAAGGTTCTCATCTCTACCGGATACACTCTGGACGAATCAGCCCAAAAACTCCTGGAAGCCGGGGCTCAGGGCTTTATCCAGAAACCTTACACCATAGACGCTTTGGTGCGTCGGATTCGAGAAATCCTCGACGGACTGTAGAGAGTGCAGTGCCATAGTGAGCTTCTTAAGGGAGGCGTATGAAGCCAATCAATAGTGGATCACTCTTTCTTGGCCGACAGTATCCAACATGGGTGAGCGCGTGCTCACTTTCTCTCATCCTTCTTCTTGTTCTTGCCTCGTTGAGGTCTGTGCGAGCGCAATCGGTGGCTCTGATAGACTCGATAAACGAGTTTGAGGTGGCAGGGCCGGTTTTTGAATTCGATTCGCTGACAATTCAATGGCATGGATCGCAGTGGATTCATTCGAAAGGCACCCTTCAATGGTTGACGGTCGTCCGAGGCAAGCCGACAGGAGCGCTCATCTGTGGCCCGGGAGAGTTCTCTTTTGCCCCGAAGCTCCTGCCCGAAAAGGACATTCTGAAGCGGGTACTGAAAGCGGAGGAAGTCAAGACTTCCTGCAACGGTCTTGTCCTTCGATTCTCGCCGGAAGTGGGAGAGCAGCTTGTTGCCGGACTCGGCATCCGCGAAATCCGCGAGCGAAAATCATGCAGAGAGCTGATGGCCGACGCTCAGGATGAATGGAACCGCCCGGCCAATACGGCGATTGCGCCCAAGATTGCGAGAGCTTTTCTCCAGGATAATTCGCCTCCAATTTTTTGCGCACGAATCGTCTCCGAGAACTTGGGAGAACTAATCTATCTTTATGATGGTCAAGATGCCGAACCGGTGAAGTTGCTCAATCCCGTCGGAGCTCTTGACGATTTGCAGATGCTTTCATCCTTTCATCCGGGAAGTCAGACGGTTGCACAAATTCCCTTCTATGATGATTCGGCTGATGTCGTGATCTCCAAGTATGCGATGACCGTGGTGATCGGCGAGCAAGGGGGAATGCACATCCGGGGAACGCTGTGGCTCAAAGGGACGCGACCGGAAACGAGATTGATTGCTCTGCAGCTTCACC
Organism: Candidatus Puniceispirillum sp.; assembly: GCA_020724065.1. Lineage (GTDB taxonomy): Bacteria > Electryoneota > RPQS01 > RPQS01 > DYHQ01 > DYHQ01. Next base: position 3,814 of record DYHQ01000145.1, read on the forward strand.
CAGAGATGGAGGTCCTTTCGTTTTCAAATGAAAGAGGGACTCCGATTGAGGTGTGGCGGAAGAAGCATTCCGGTGAATGGGATGACGAACTCTGCCTGATTTCCTCGGAACCTCTTTCGTCGGAGAGCGATGTCAGTTGGAGTTTCGAGATTCAGGGAAAGGCATTGGAACGCTCCTATGGGCACTTCCATCTTGATCCGCAACTCGACTGGTACCCGATAAGTGGTTATTTGCGCTATGCGGATTTCGATGTCACCTTCGAGTATCCGAACTATTATGATCTGGTTGCTAACGGGAGGAAGATTCAGGAAACCGAAGATAAGGGGATGAAACGAGCGCACTGGACAAGCGAGAGGGCTGCGGCGGGGATGCGGTTCTCGATTGGCGAGATGCGGTCAACACAGATTGTGAAGGAAGGATTGCCGACAATCACACTCTGCCAGACGGATGTCGCGTCACCTGAAATCAAGCATTATCTTCAATCGCAAGGGGTGTCCATCGGGAGCAATATGGGGCGAGAGGTCGCGGACGAGGTGACGGGTGCACTGCAATTTTTTACCGCGCTATTTGGCCCTTGCCCGACAGAGCATATTTATGTGACGGAAATTCTTGGCGGACACGGACAGGGATTTCTGGGATTCATTCAACTTTCGTGGTTGACCTTTGCCGTGAGTGACGACTGGGGAGTCAATCGGGCCTTTCGCGCCCACGAGGTCGCTCACCAATGGTGGGGAGAAGGCATCCGTTGGGAAAGTTACCACGATCAATGGCTTTCGGAGGGTTTCGCGGAGTATTCCGCTTGGCAGTATCTGCAACTGGCGGAGGGAAACAAGCTCTTTTTCCGACGACTTGAAAAAGCTCAAGACGATATTCTGGATGCCCGGAACTATCTCTTTGGAAAAGGTCCCACGACAGGCAGTCTCTGGCTTGGGTGGCGCGCCTCAACCAGTGAAACTCGGGGCGACTATTTTCGACTGACTTATGAAAAAGGAGCATGGATTCTCCACATGCTGCGCAACCTCTTGATTGATTTCAAAACGATGAACGAAGACAAATTCAAGGCGGTGCTGCGTGAATTCTATCGTCGCTTCGAAGGTCAGAAGGCGAACACCGAGGACTTCCGGGAAACTTTGGAAGAGATGACGGGAGAATCCTTCCAATGGTTCTTCGACCAATGGGTCTATGGCGCGGATATTCCGACTTATTACTGGAATTACACGAAGGAAAAGGACGGCGACTTCTGGAAAGTCATTGTGCGTGTCCGTCAGGAAGGGGTTTCAGACGAATTCCGAATGCCTGTGCCCGTGAGTGTGGAATTCAAGAATCGAAAGCGCGCCACAGTCCGTCTGAATATCCGAGGGGATCAGGAAGTGTACGAGCTGCCGCGAATCGCCGAGGAACCCAAAGACATCCTGTTCAACGATTATCAGTCCGTTCTCTGCAAAGCCGTGCGGAAATAGTGGCGCGGCGCTCTTCCAAAAGCATCAAATCACCGTTTTATCGGTCTTGCCGAGACAGATCCCCTCTATCGGTTTCGCCGAGGCGGATCTCCTGATCCGCCCGGAATTAGGACTCTCTCGAATATCTGCGCGATCTCTTCAGGTTTCTTCCAGCAGAATTCCACGGGCAAAACCCATAAAGGCAGCTCAACTGCGAGACCCGCGAGGCGGATGGCATCCTTCGCCGTTGTCAGTATCGCTTCTGCTCCGACTCTGCGCGCAACCTCTTGAACATGTAACATGTCTCTTTGAGAAAAAGCGTGATGGTCGCGGAAGTGGCAATGCTCGCACGGCTGAAATCCCGCCTCCAGCGCCGTATAATAGAACCTTTGATCGCGCGCAATCCCTGAAACGAGCACCACTTTCTTCGGAACCGCACCTGAATCACCCGACGAGAGTCTCACCGGTTTTCCGGGGCCCAAGTAGGCTTCATAGAACGGCTTGTGATATCTATTGGCGAGTTCTTTCGCGGCCTCCATTCCGTTTTCTGCGACTCCCACCCCAACGATAATATCAGTTCTCTCTAAGGCGCTCGCCGGTTCGCGCAGAGGTCCGGCAGGCAGAAGATAGCCGTTCCCC
>DYHQ01000018.1 GCA_020724065.1 Candidatus Puniceispirillum sp.
ATCAATCGCCTCTGCATGCGTTACACCGTCCTCATTGCCCTTATGGTGGTCGCTGCAATCACCGCAGCCCGCGCAGAAGATGAAGCGTCCGTGGAAACCCTGCTGACCGATTGGCTTGTGGCAGGCCCTGCAAGGGTGCCTGAACGGGCGTTTTCAGACACTGCGAATAGTCGTGAAGTGCAGGCATTGGAAATGTTGCTCATGGATTACGACAAATCATTGCCAGAGGCCGGGCAGTCTCTCGATTGGTATCCGGGCACTACACTCATCTGGACGGAAAGGAAGGTTGCGGAGGGTCATCTCACTCTCTCGCCTTCAAAGGCTCGTCAAAGTCAGCTCTATCTTGCTTATGCGGCAACCTATTTTGAGCTGTCTCGTTGGGAAGAGATTGCAATTGAAGCAGAAAGCGCCCATCCCTTTGCCCTTTACATTGACGGCTCTTTCGTGGCGAAGGCGACGGTACCTGATAGCGAAACGGTCATCGAGCTCTCCGCAAAGCATGCCTTGCATCGTGGCAAACATCTGCTGATGATTGTGGCAACGGCGGTCGCAGACACGACGCCTTTTGCCTGGAGAGCGAAGGCATCTATCAAAGCGATCGAGACGCTTTTGCAGTCCACGACTCCGCGTCGCACGCCCACCTATTTCAAGGACATCGCCCTCTTCGACAGAGTCTCACAACTTGCGCTATCGCCGGACGGAAGCTTGGCGGCTCTCTTTCTCAGTCATCGTGACAAGGACTTCAAGCGTCACTCCAAAATCGAAGTGTTTGATGTTCAGACTCGGAAATTGAATCAGACAATCGAAATGGCGGCGAATTTGAGCGCGCCATTCTTTCTGCCAAATGGAAAACGACTTGCCTTTCGCGTGGCGGAAGAGGAGGGAACTTCGATATGGACCTTTGACTTTGAAAAAGCGGACATCCGACAAGTCCTGAAACCCATGAAAGGTCTGGGCAATTGCATCCCATCTCCCGACAGGAAGTTTCTTTTCTACTCGATGGATGAAGAAAAAAAAGAGGCCGGCGCGACCTACTCGCTTTTGACCGAATTGGAAGAGCGCCTGACGGATTGGACGGATACGCGAGCCGTATTTGTTGCCTCGCTGGAAAATGGAGCGACCCACGGTCTGACGGGTCTCGGCGAATTTGCGGTGGATGAATTCGGTCTTTCTTATGAAGGAGACAAGCTTATTTTCACGCGGCGTCTTGCCATAGATGAACGGCCGTATTTCTCCACAGAATTCTGGCTCCTCGACCTCTCATCGGGCGAGGCAAATCTACTGTTGACTCAGCCCATTGCCTTTGAAACGCGACCACTGAATCTCACTTGGCTGCCGGGTGGGAAATATGTCGTCTATACGGCGGCCAGTCATTTGACCAAAAAAGACGAAACTGTAATCCACAATGTAAGCGAGGTAGATCTTTATCTCCTCGATATTGACCAGAAGAAAACAACGAATCTCTCGAAAGATGCTCTTTTCACGATGGACGAAGGAAGCGGCCTCCATTGGAATCCCCATGACAAACATCTCTATTTCGTCGCGTTCGTCCGCGGACTCGCCAAGGTCTACAAAGTTGATCCCCTCGGGAAAATCGAATTCAAAGAAGTGCATCTCCCGTTCTCGTATGTTGAAAGCCTCGAGCTGGCAGACGGCGGGAGTCGGTTTGCTTTCACGGCAAGTTCGCCTGACCTGCCTCCGGCAGCATACATCTACGATTTCTCGAAACAGCAACATTCGGAGCTTGCCAATCCAACGGCCAGGCTCATGGAACAAATCGAGCTTGCCAAATGGGAAAGGTGGAATTTCACTAACTCGGACGGAATCTCGATTGACGGACTGATTTACTATCCGCAGCATTTCTCGCCCGAAAAGAAATGGCCCGCGATTGTTTATTTCTATGGCGGCGTTTCACCTCAAGAGGAGAACTTCTATTTCGCCTTCCATTGGTGGGCGGCCAATGGGTATGTCGTCTACGCGCTGACCCCTGTGGGAGCGGTTGGTTTCGGGCAGGATTTCGCGGACAGCCATGTGAACGACTGGGGCGAACTCTCGACGCGCGATGTCATCGAAGGCACGCAGAAGCTTATCAAAGAGAAGCCGTTTATTGACTCGGAGCGACTCGGGGCGTATGGAGGGAGTTACGGCGGCTTCTCTACGATGGACTTAGTCACGAAAACGGACCTCTTCGCCAGCGCCGTGTCCATGTATGGCATCAGCAATATTGCGAGCTACTGGGGAGGGGGAATCTGGGGATATACTTATGGGGACATCGCGCTCGCGCGCAGCTATCCGTGGAATCGCCGGGATGTTTTCGTGGACAAATCTCCGCTCTTCCACGCCGACAAAATCAAAACGCCGCTGCTCCTATTGCATGGCGTGGACGACACGAATGTACCGGCGCTGGAGTCAGAGCAGATGTTCACAGCGCTGAAAGTGCAGGGAAAAGAGGTGGCCTATGTCCGTTTTCCCGGCGAAGATCACGGCATCGCGGGGAACTTCGAGAACTACATCGCCCACCGCGAAATGATGCTCGAATGGTTCGACAAGCACCTGAAAGGCCAACCCGAGGCGTGGGAAGCTCGGTGGAAGAAGGAGAGTGGAGAGAGAAAATAGCGGCTGCTTGGAATTCTCTCTTTGAAATTTACCCTCCCTATCCCCCCACCCCTGTCCAAACCGAGGGGCGCATTCCAGAGCAGGGGGGAATTTCGAGTCTCCCCCCATTTTATGGGGGGACGGAAGGGGGGTCTATCTGAGTCTCTTCCCGACCGCCAACTCCAACGCGATGAGTTGGCTGTGATATTCGAGAATCTTTGAGAGATTCTGCGTTTCCGCCTGAGCGTAGGTTAGCTGGGCGCTGCGCAAATTGAGCTGCGATGTCGCACCAAGGCGATAGCGTTCGCGCTCAAGTTGCAGAGTTTTTTCGGCCAAATCGCGATTTCGTTCCGTGACAAGGCTCTGGTCAAAGACTTTCTGCAAATTGTAGTAGCCGTCTCGAACGGCCTTTTCGATGCTGAGGCGCAACGCCCGCTGGCTCTCACGCGCCTGGTCTCGGGCGATACGCGCCGAAACGACGGAGCGCTCTCGGTTTAGCCCGTCAAAGAGCGGCCAATACGCAGACAGAGAATAGGAAGTATTGCGACTGCGCGGCGACAGCGTGAATGCTTCACTCGCACCGGATTGCTCCGAGCGCGAGAAAGTAATCCCCGCGGTCACCGTAGGCAGATAGCTGCTATAGACGACTCGTACTGCATCGTCGGCGATCCCGGCGGAAAGCTCCGACATGCGCAAATCTGTGCGGTTTTCATAGGCCGCGGTGACCAGCGCGTCCAAATCGAATTGAAGAGGACCCACCGCCGCGATTTCTTCAAGCGGAAAACTGCTCGTCAAATCAATTCCGAGAAGTTCGTTCAGACTTTCGCGCGAGGCCTGCAAGCTGCGCTTTGCGGAACTCGAATCATTCTCCGCTGTCCCCACATCAATCTCGGCCTGCAAGACATCGAGCTGTGTCACCGTCCCCACATCAAAACGCGCTTGGGCAAGCTCCAATGCGTCTTTTCGCTGCTCCAGCAGCTTCTGAGTCAGGGTAACCGTTTTCTCCGCAATGAGCACCAAGACCATGTACTCCGCCACCGCCTGGTCAAGCGTTTTCTGAGCATTCAACAGAGTTGCGTCGTTCAGTTCTGCCTGCTTGAGAGCCTGCCTAAGCTCAAAGAGTCGCTGCCCTCCCTGAAAGATGGTCTCTTGAAGAGAGAGATACATTGAGGAGTTACGGTTCTTTCCTTCTTCAGCATCGAGGGTCGTGGTATCCACGCGCGCGAGCCACTGCTGCGAACCGGAATCCCAATAGGCCACGGTATCGGTGCGGATAATGGGATAGGTCGAAACGGAACCGTTGGGATTGAGGAAGGTGGGATAGTAGTACTGATTCTCAGAAAACTGAAGGCCAACGGTCACCGTGGGCAAAAAGGCCCCGACCGCGCTCGCTTTACCAATACGATTGATCTTCGTGTCGAGAGCCGCTTGGCGAACATCGGGATTGTACTTTCGAGCAATGAGCCGCAGGCTGTCGAGACCAAGCGGCACCGACGAGATGATTCGTGGATTCTCCGCTTCAGCCGCGTTCAGAATCGCTGGACAGAGCAACAGTGCCAGAAGGAGTCTTTTCGTAGGTCATTCCCATCAAAAATGAGGACATGAAGGAACAGGATGCTCACGGAAGATTCTATCTCTCCCCTCTACCGCCTCCGAATTGCAGAGTTACGAAAAAGATATTGCCTTTCAAGTCTGGACCGTTGCGAACCTTACTCCCCGCGAAGCTCCAACTCGGCGAAGCCGGATCCAGAATATAGCCTGCGCGAAATCCGAAGAACAGGCCGCCCCGCTCTGCCGATTCCTTCTTCTTGTCAAGCCCCGACATGTCAATCAAGTATCCTGCTCCCAGTCCCAGTTCGAGAAGGAAGGCTCCGCGCTCAATCTCGACCATCCGATTGGCGTCGTTGATGAGCGTCTGCGCATCAGGAACATCCATGTCCTGTACAAGCTTCAGACTGTAACCGCCGCCACCAATGCCGATAAAGGGATAGGCAAAGAAATCCTTCTTGCGAAAGACTTCATATCCCACATTGAAGAACCCATAGCCGCCCGAGAGGGTTCCCGTCATGGTGTCGCCCGATACCTCCTGGCTGAATCCATATCCCTCTCCGCCAAGGATGACACCTGGACCCACAAGACGGAAAGCCAGGCCTCCCAACGCCCATTGTTGATCGCCAAATTCCAAGTTGTGGATAGCGGTGCTTCGATTCAGGTCTTCGACATCAATCAGATTCAAGCCTGTGGAGAAACCGCCGTAACCTTCGCCACGCGTCCCATTTGCAGAAGATGCCGTGGCAAAGAGCAAAAGGATGATGCATAGAAGCCCGATGCGGATCTTCATTTCTTCTTCTCCTCTTTCTTCTTCTTGCTGGAGCCTTTTTCGGATTCTTGCGCGATATCCAAAGAGGCATGACGATTTGCCGCTTGCGCTCCGCTGATGGTTTTGTCCTTAATTTCCAACAAGTAAGCGCGCGCGGCGTCATGCTCGTTGGGGATGACGCCGTCGAGAATCGCTTCTTCGATAGCCCTCTTTAATTGTCCGACTAACGGACCCGGCTTTAAGTTGCATAACTCCATGATTTCCTCCCCCCGGACTGGTGACTGGAAAGCGCGCAGCCGGTCTTTTTCCATGACTTCAGCCATGCGGGCTACCATGTTGTCGAAATCCGCGAGGTACTTCTCCACCTTCTTCGGGTTGGCCGATGTAATGTCGGCCCGGCAAAGGGTCAGCAAATCTTCGCGGTCTTCGCCAGCCTGAACAATTAACCGTCGCAGACCACTATCGGTAACCTCCTCGTCTGTCAAATTGATTGGACGCATGTGCAAGCGCACGAGTTTGGCCGCCTTGTCCACCACTTCCGTTGGCAAGCGCATCCGACGGCCGATGGAAAGCGTCATGCGCGAACCCAAATCTTCGTGCCCGTGAAATGTCCAGCCCTCTTGCTCATCAAAGCGTTTCACCTTCGGTTTGGCGATGTCGTGAACAAGAGCGGCAAACCGCATGACAGGGTCTGATGTCATCGCCGCCACATTGTCCACCACAAGAAAAGTATGTTCGAGAACATTCTTGTGGTGGTACTTGCCCTTTTGAGCCGTTCCGGCCAAAGCACTCAGTTCGGGGAAAATGACATCCATGACGCGGGTAATGTAGAGAAGTCGAAGCCCGACCGACGGTTTCGGCATGGAGAGTATCTTCCAGAATTCATCGGTGATGCGTTCCTGACTGATGATGGAAAGTCTTTCGCGCATCGCGCTGATGGCTTCGAGAGTCTGGTGTTCAATGCCGAATCCAAGCTGAGCGGCGAAGCGAATGGCCCTCAGAATGCGCAGCGGGTCTTCAGAGAAAGTAGTTTGCGGCTCCAAGGGTGTCCGCAGAATCTTGTCATGAAGGTCGCGCAGTCCGTTCAGAAGATCAACAAGTCGTCCGAAACTGTCATGATTGAGGGACAACGCCATCGTATTCACGGTGAAATCGCGGCGAGTCAAGTCCTCTTCCAACGAGGCGGCTTCGACCTCCGGCTTTCGGGAATCAGGGTGATATTTCTCACGGCGTGCGCCGACGAAATCGAGTCGCCATCCGCGGTAAGCGACCATCGCCGTTGAGAATTTCTCGAAAACCACAGGCCGTTTAACCTTCAGCTCATGGCAAGCTTCTTCCGCGAAGGCCAAAACATCTCCCAACACCAGAAAATCAATGTCTTTGCAGGGATGCCCCAGAAGAAAATCCCGCACATAGCCACCGACGGCAAAAACACGAACTTGCATCCGATCCGCCGTCGCGCCAATGCGGTCCAGAAGCCGCACCTTTCCGGACCGGACAATGACTGTGCCCGCTTCTATTCTCTTGCGCTTTGTTCGAGCCGTTTTTCCGCTCTCTCCAACCATTTTGCCAGAATTTCCAAATCCTGTTTTCGGCGCTGAAAAGCATCCTCCGTTAGCGACACCGCAAGCCCTGCCCGACAATAGCGGACGACCGCCTCATCGTCATCAAGATGCTCCGCCGCGTCGGCCATCCGCTTGTAGAGACCAACCACATCATAGCCATTATTTCTGGGCGAGACCTCATACTGGCGCACCAACTCTTCCGACAAAGCAATGCACTCCCGAAACTTTCCCGTCTTGTAGCGCAAAGAAATCAGCGGCCAGAGAAATGGGCGCGCACCCGGAAACCGCTCCAATTCATGAAGAATGAGCGACTCTGCTTTGCCGTATTTCTCGTCCTCCATCAGGAACCAAACCAGACTGCTGGCCGCTGCATGCCGTGAGAATACGGAGGAATCAATGGCCAATCTGAGGTCGGCAAATGCGTCGTCTCGCGACGGAATGAAGGGGCCGCCGCCAAGGATTCCCGCACGCTTTGCCACACCCCAGCGGTAGGCACCTCGCCCCAAGTAGGCGTCGTAAAAAGCGGGATTCTTTTCCAGAACTTGCGCGAAGAGCGACCTCGATTTGGTGAGCCACTTCAATGCCGGCCAGATTTGACCACGGCGACCCACATGGAAAGCCTGCATAGCCAGAGTCGAGCCACGCAGGAAATCCAACCACACCGCTTCATCCTTGGACTCAGTTCTTTCCTGCTCTTGGCAACTTCTGTCTATGAGATTGCAGCAATGAAGAAACTCCGCCTCGCCGGTCGTATCCTCAAAATCTACCATCGCTGTATAGAGGATGGTGGCACGGGCAAAAAGCGTCGTCGGACCATCGGGAGACTTGCGCCGCAGCTCGTCATGAATCTGCCATGCGGCGTCATAGTGGGCGCCAATCAGCGTATCATAGAGCACGGAGAAATAGCCGCTCGGCTGATTCGCCTGTGCCCAAAGGGGCGACAAAATACAGAAAAGCAGGTCCCCTAAAACTCCCAGAAAAAGCCCGATTGGTCGAATCTCTGTGTCTCTCTCTTTGCTACTTCTTTGGAATCAATTCCTTGGGACGGATTTCTTGCGACTTATGAAATGCAAATCGCAAAAATATAAATACATTCCCCCATAGAGTCAAGCCCAAATCCCCAATTCAACAGGCATTTGCCATCGAGCTTCATCCCCAAATCATGCATCATTTCCCGCACCGCCGACTCCAGTCTGGTCACACGATACGGGAATGGCGGTTGTATTGTCCGTCCACTTGACATCTTGCTATCTTATATGTATACTACACTATGAGATTTGGGAGGTTCCAGAGATGCACTTTTGTCACAATGTATTTGAGATCCCGAAGTGCGCGAATCGAAACAAAAGCAATTGTTCCTCCATCTAAATTCACTGTAAGACAGATAGATTTTATCTATTCTTGTGGCTTCATGCATCATTTTGGAGGTTGACAATGAAATGCCGAACTATCATAGCCGTCCTTTGTTCGGGGATGCTCGCGGTGGCGGTTTGGGGTCAGTCCGAAGTCCCCACGCCTCAAGGGAAACTTCTGTTTGAAGGGGCGAACGCGATTGTGAAATACGATTGCACTCGCGTCGTCGCCCAAAACACAGGCCATTTCGAGGACATTGATCATTTTCGGGTCAGTCTTCTGACCGAACGCGGCGTGCGCGAATATGCGCAGGACTTCAATTTCTATTTCTTGCTCTATGACACCGTGGAGATTCTGGACGCTCGCGTGCATTTGCCCGATGGAAGCACGGTTGTCGTGAGTCAAGATGACATCAAAGATGTGCCGTTGCCTGCGTTTGGGCCGTTCTATCTGGAGAATGTGCGCGAGAAGATTATCACTTTCCCTGCGCTGCGCCCCGGCGCGGAAATCGAGGTTACTTCCAAAATCATTGCTCGGGAACCGCCGATTGACAACATCTACGATTTTAATACATCGTTTGACCACAAAGATCCTACGCAATTGAAATATGTGGAAATCAATGTGCCGGACGATATGAAGCTCAAATGGAAGGTGCGAAACGGCGACATCCCCCACACTGAAGAAAAACAGGGGAATCGCGTCGTTCATCGGTGGGCAGCGACGGACATTCCTCAGACGATTCCAGAACCCGGGATGCCTCCCACAGAAGAGATTGACAAGCAGCTTTTTGTGACCAACATGGAAGATTGGCAACACATGTCCCGTTGGTACACGACTCTCGCGGATTCCAGCTTCATTCCTGATGACGCGGTGAAAGCGAAAGTCGCGGAGCTCATGCAGGGAAAGATGAAGGAAGAAGAGAAGATCGCGGCGATTTTCTACTTTGTCTCGAATGACATACGCTATGTGGAGACTTCGCTGACCGGCCGAAAAGCGGGATACAAACCCGAGCCGGCAGGAGTGACGCTTTCCAATCGCTACGGAGTCTGCCGGGACAAAGCGGCTCTGATGGTCTCCATGTTGCGCACAGCCGGCATTCCTGCGGATATTGTGCTCATGAATCCCGCATGGAAAATCTATGAGGATATTCCTTCTCAACAGTTCAATCACGCTATCGTCGGCATCCCTGACAAAACGACCGGTCGCTATCGCTTCTTGGATCCGACCGTCGAGAAGACGCGGGACTATCTGGCCGCCTTCGAACAGGACAAGGCCGTTCTGCCCTGCAATCACCGCGGCGAACCGCTGGAGTGGATACCCTTGATGCCGCCTGAAGATCACTTGTTCCATATTCAAGCACAATCCGAGCTGCACGACGACGGGCGTTTCACCAGCCAGCTCACCATTTCTACCTGTGGACTACCTGATTTGGCTCTGCGAAATTGGCTGCAGAGCATCCCACCGGAACAACGAGAAAACATGTTCAAACAGATTATCCAGCAGGTATCCCCCACGGCTCGGCTTGAGAAATTCGGAGTATCCGAGCTTATGGATTTCGAGCAGAATGTCAAGATCACGCTCGAGTTTTCGGCGACGGATTACAGTCTGGCTGCGGGCGACTACCTGCTGTTTCAGATTCCCAATCAGTCGAGCGGTCTGGATTTCCTGACGAAGTGGCTAATACAAGGCAGTCAATTGACCACGCGGCGCTATCCGCTCCATGTGCCGTCCACTTTTGCCGTTCGAGCGGATGAAGAAGTTATTTTTCCCCAGGGATACACGGCAAAATCGGTTCCGGATCCCACTGAGCTCGACTACAAAGATTTCCGACTGGCACGCAAATTCGAGGTCAAAGAAAATCGCGTGAAAATGCAGCGTCTAATGGAGATGTCCGTTCTCGATATTCCGCTCACAAAATATCCTGATTTGCGAGCCATGTTGAAGGAAGATGATGTCATGAGCAAAGGACGGGTCATTCTTAAGAAAGCAAGCTAACCGCAGTTCTTTTCAATCTTCTTCAGCAGTAACAACGCAATATGAAACTCTTTTTTCAAACGGAGGGAGGTTATTGTGAAGCCTCGAAGCTTCTTGCTTGCTGCGCTTTTTCTGACGGTGTCATTCAGTTACGCCAAAGTCGAAGTGGATCCGGCTATCGAAGAACTCATCAAGAACTCGCCCGGGGCGGACGCTTATCCCCAAGCAGGCGCTCTTGTGCTCTTGCGAGATCGGGAAGTCTATGTTGATAAGGACGGGGATGTCACGACGCACGGCCACTTGGTTCTGAAAATCCTGCAAGTTCGCGCCAAGGACGACTATGGCGACCAATCCATCCGCTTCAACGATGCGACCCATGAAGTGGTTGTCGAAAAAGCCTATACTCGGTTACCCGATGGCACTTGGATCGAACCCGAAAAAGACGCTTTCACGCTGACGAGTGCTCCGGAGGTACAGTGGGCCTCGGCCTATTCCCAAGTGAAGCAGCGCAATGTCAGCTTCCCCGGCCTCGAACTCGGCGCAGCTATTGAACTCCAATGGACGATCAAACCCAAGAAAGAGGAGAAACGCGAAGAAGCCTATGGAGACGAATGGCTTTTCGGAATGACGGAACCGATCCTCAGCCAGACCTTCGTCTTGCGGCTGGCTCCCGACAAACGCGTGAACTACAGCTTACTGAATTCCACTCAGCAAGCCGAAATCATGGTGGACAAGGGTGAAGTCGTCTATACTTGGCGATTCAAGGATATGCCCCAAATCATGCAGGAACCGAATCGAGTCAATACGGCGGAGATTGCTCCTCGGCTCCTTTGGACCTCTTTCCAAAGCTGGGAAGACCTGGGCGAATATATGAGCTCGCGCTTCTGGAGTCATGTGGATACCGCCACGCAAGCGGATGCGGCATTGGCGGAGTTGGTACCGAAACGGCCGTCGAATCACGATGAGTATGTGCGGGATCTATGCATTGCCGTTCAACGCCAGATTCGTGATGTGGATTTAGAGTTGGGTCGCGCCGGTTATGAACCCAACACGGCCGATGAGATCTGGGCACACCGATATGGTGAAACTCGGGACAAGGCCGTCCTGCTGTCAGCTCTTCTCAGTCGCATCGGTGTCACCTCCTTCCCGATCTTGGTGACCAGTCGGAATGTCCAATTTGTGGATTTGCCGGTGCTTCAACAGTTCCGGAACATCATTTTGGCCATTCCAAGAGAGAAAGACACGCTTTTTGTGGACCCGATGGCACAGAATTGCCGGTTTGGAACGATCCCGTTCGCTCAAACCTATGGAAAAGGATGCCTGCTGGCTCCGGGCCATCCTGCACTAATTGGAGTATCTTATGGCGACCTCGAGAGCCGCTCGTCCATCACCTATATAAACGCCAAACTCCAGGCCGATGGAACCCTCGAGGGCACAGTCAGGGCCACTCCCCAGGGCTGGTTCGAGCAGCGCTGCCGAGATGGGTTGAAGGATATGAAAGAAAAAGAGAGAGACATCTATTTCCAAAAGGCCGCTGCCGTGATATCGCAAGGAGCGACGGTGAGCCACTATGAGGTCTCTGATCTGAAGGATTTGACCATCCCCGCCGAAGTCACGATGGCATTCAATGCACCACATTATGCCAATCGGCAAGGTGATGTGATTCTTTTCGATATGCTCTCGAATCCGTTTCAATGGGCGGTCTTCGGATTCTTCCCCTCGTTGCCGGAAGTGAAATATCCCATTGAACTGCCACCTCGCGGCAAAGCTCAGACCCTGCTGCGAATGGAACTGCCACCGGGTGTGAAGGTTGGGTATCTTCCGAGCTCCGTGCTCGTGGATAATCCCTACTACGCTATTGAGATGTCTCCACGTACCGAGGAGCGACGGGTCATCTGGGGAATCACAGTAGAAATCAAAGCGGACAAAGTGCCTCTGGACAACTATCAGATGGTTCGCGAAGGATTTCAGACTATCGGGCTCGAAAAGAACCGCGTGGCCATTCTTGAACTCGCGAAGTGAAATTTTCTAATCACTTCTGTTATCCGTAGTTTTCTTTTCGTAATGCCGTCAAGTTGTCTTTTCAAGACAAAGCTTGACGGTTTCTTTTTTGCTTTCAGCAGTGAACCCCCTTCCGTCCCCCTGCTGAAGCAGGGGGAGACTCAGGCCTTTTCCCTGCTTCAGTAGGGGAAGTTGGAAGGGGTTTGTTCTTGCCGAATCAAGTTCACTCCGAAATCCGATGATTCCTGCGTTTTGCATCGCCATTAACCTTTGATTCTCCTATGACAATTCTGGGATGTATCCTCGTGTGCCCACGTGTGGCGCGCCGCTGAATCTCACGACTCACCCCTCGCGAAGATACTTCTTTCCTACGGGCTGGCTCCGCCTGCCCCCCTACATGGAAGTCATGAGAAATATTTCACTAAGGATTCGCCTAACTTGCTCCCGACTTCGCCGTAGAACGAGAGAGATTCTCCTTGACTTTGATAGGAATTTTTCATAAGTTTTAGATTCCCAAAGCGATGGAACCGGCCATGGAACCGCCTGATGATTTGAACTCGCGAAGGGCCATCGAGAACGCCGAAGGTCAGCCGATGGTGATGATCGGCCTGCGCATCGGACAGCAGATTAGGGAGCTTTTCAGCGACTCTCATCTGGACGGTTCGATCACAGTTTATGGCCCGTCGAAAGAAGGAACCGAGCCCCTCATGCGGGGACTGGAAATCGCGACCTCTTGCTCGCGCGCGGGAGAGCAAATCGTCTGGAAACCGGATCAGCGATATCGAGTGATCTCGGCCTGCACCGGTCAGAAAGCTCGCTTTGAAGTCCTGAGTTCAGTTCTGAACTTAGTTGACGAGGGAGCAAAAAACGGTCAGGAAGAAAGCGTTGCAACTCAAATAGCGGAGCTGCCTGACGACGAAATTTACCTGTTGACAGTCGAAGAATGGAGCGGCTAAAGGGCGTACGAAGTCTTGCCGCAGGTGGAGTCTGTGTGGCGCTTGCTGTTGTTTTGCCGCTTCTCTTCCACTCAATGGCTGTCGCGCCGCGCATAGTTCTTCCGATGCATTACCCGATCTTTCTGGCCGGGACTCTCTTGGATCCTGTGGCTGCTGCAGTTGTCGGACTAATCAGTCCGGCGCTCTCGATGGCGCTGACAGGCATGCCGACTCCGGCTCAGGCATTTCGGATGATGGGAGAACTTGCGGCCTACGGGCTGGTTGTCAGTCTTGTATTGAGCCTCACCGGTGGTTTTCGCTATTCGACATGTCTTGTCGCTCTCGTTGCGGCAATGATTCTGGGACGACTGGTTCACGCCACTCTGGGGATGCTTCTCTTTGGATTTCGAGGATGGGAGCTTCTTGGGGCGCTGTATCTACCCGGCGTCCCCGGCATGATAGCGCAGCTTGTGTTCATTCCCCCGCTTGCTATTCGGGTGCGAAAGGCTTTGCGAATGTCCAGACTCTGAACTGAGTCAGCTCACTTTCTTGTAAGTGAAACCGGCAGCAATATCTCATGAATGACAATTTTCCCATTTTGATTCTGCTATTCCTTGTGGCCGCGGTGGTGGTACTGGCCTTTCTGGCGTTGACCGTTTTCTTCGGCCCCAAGCGTCCCAATCCAGACAAAGGGCTGCCGTTCGAGTGCGGCACGGTGGGTGTTGGCGATGCGCGCGCTCCATTTCCCATCAAATACTATCTGGCGGGAATCATTTTTGCGGTTTTTGATGTTGAGCTCGCCTTTCTTTATCCGTGGGCCGTTGCGTTCAGAGATTTGAGGCTCGTCGGATTTGTCTCGATGATGATTTTCCTGGCAATTCTGGCCGTCGGGCTCTATTATGCCGTTCGTCGCGGCGTTTTTGAATGGAAATAGATGTATGATTCCAAGCCGATCTCCCTTTGACCCGCAGAATCCCCTCGAAGGCCGGGTTATCACCACTCCTTTCGACAAAGTTCTGGGTTGGGCAAGGAAATACTCGCTCTTCGTCTATCCGTTTGTCACGGCATGCTGCGGCATGGAATACATGTCCGTCAGTAGCGCGCACTACGACCTGGACCGTTTCGGCGCCGCCTTTCCGCGATTCAGTCCGCGGCAGAGCGATGTGCTTTGGGTTGTGGGAACGGTGTCTCACAAGTTGGCGCCGCTGGTCAGGCGCGTCTATGACCAAATGACCGACCCGAAGTGGGTGATTGCCTTTGGGGCGTGCGCGTCCTGTGGTGGCCCGTATGATAACTACGCCACGATGCAGGGAATTGATACCGTTCTTCCGGTGGACATCTACATTGCCGGTTGCCCTCCGCGTCCCGAAGCCGTGCTTGATGGAGTCGTGAAACTTCAGAAGATGATTCAAGAATCCAAACAGGTGTGGAAGTAGGCGCCGCCGATGGAAAAGTCACTTGCGCACAGGAAAATCGAAGAGAAATTTCCGCAAGCCGTGTTGGACTCTCATGCCCAGCATGGCGATGAAACGCTCATCCTTCGCAAAGAGGCCATTCTCGATGTAGCGCGGCTGCTCAAAGAAGATTCCGAACTGCAATTCAATTTTCTGATGGACATCACGGCGGTGGATTATCTGGGACGGCAGCCGCGATTTGAAATTGTCTATCATTTCATGTCGCTCCCTTTTAATCGGCGGCTCCGCATCAAACTTCAGTCGGATGACCTTTATCCGACCGTTAAGAGCCTGACACCGCTTTGGAAAACAGCCAACTGGCTCGAGCGCGAATGCTTTGACCTCTATGGCATTCGGTTCGAGGGCCACCCGAACCTGACACGCATTATGCTCTATGAAGGATTCGAAGGTCATCCACTACGCAAAGATTATCCAAAGACAAAGCGCCAGCCTTTGATTGGACCACAGAATTAACCGATTGTTTGCACATTCCCACTTGAAATAGCGTCATGGACACGAAAACCGCAAGCCCCGAAAAAGAATTCTTCTTCACCGCGACTGAGCCGGAATTCCGCACGCAGGAAATGCTTCTCAACATGGGGCCGTCGCATCCTGCCATGCATGGAATCGTGAAGATTGCCGTCAAGTTGCAGGGAGAACTCGTCGTGGATGCGGATATCGAAATCGGCTACCTGCATCGCGCCTTTGAAAAATCCTGCGAGGCGTGCACATGGAATCAAGCGATTATCTACACGGATCGTCTGAATTATGTCAGCCCCATCATCAATAATGTGGGCTACTGCATGGCTGTCGAAAAATTGCTCGGAGTGGAAATTCCTCCGCGCGGGCAGTATATTCGCACGCTGCTCTGTGAAGTTTCGCGCGTCGCTGATCACCTGACTTGCGTGGCCGCCGCGGCGATGGAACTTGGCGCGATGACAGTTTTCCTCTATATGATGAAAGGGCGCGAATACCTCTACGAGCTCTTAGAAGATTTCTGCGGCGCGCGTGTAACAACCACCGCCGTGCGTGTCGGAGGGCAACCTGCAGATTTGCCGGAGGGTTGGACGGAGAAACTCACGCGAGCTATCAAAGAAGTGCGGGTCATTCTCAAAGAATGCCATGCACTGTTGACCTGCAATCGCATTTTCTATGACCGCGTGCGGGGCACCGGAGTGATGAAAGCGGACGATGCGATGAATTGGGGTTTCACCGGCCCATGCTTGCGCGCGGCGGGCGTGGATTATGATGTGCGAAAATATTTCCCGTATCTCGTTTACGACCAAGTGGATTGGGCGATTCCCGTCGGCACGCAAGGAGACAACTACGACCGGTACCTTGTCCGCATGGAGGAAATGGAACAGTCGTGCCGAATTTTGGAGCAATGCGCGAAAAAAATTCCCAATGGACCTCATTCGGTTCAGGATAAACGTATCATGTTGCCCGACAAGAAGGACACTTACGGCAACATCGAGGGGCTGATGAATCATTTCAAGCTCATCATGCACGGCCACGGCATTCGCGTTCCGGTCGGTGAGGCCTACCAGGCTGTGGAAGCGGGAAATGGGGAGCTTGGGTTCTATGTCGTTTCCTATCCTATCGAAGGGGAGGAGAAGGACGGGTGCGCCAGTCGTCCGTGGAAGGCGCGCTGCCGACCGCCTTGCTTCCACTTTGTCGCGGCACTGCCGGACATGATTAAGGGCGACATGGTGGCAGATGTCATCCCCACTTTCGGCTCCATCAACATGATTGGGGGCGAACTCGACCGATGAACGGGATTCCTCAGGGTCTTGAGCAGAAAGCGAACGAGATTATTCTGCGCTATCCCCCCGAACATCGCAACGCGGCGCTTGTGCCTGTTCTCTTCGAAGCGCAGAAGTCGTTGGGATACCTCTCGCCGGAGGTGGAAGCATGGGCCGCCAGTACGCTCGGCGTGACTCCGGTGCGGGTTCGCGAGGTGATCTCGTTCTACAGCATGATGCGCCGCGAGCCTGCCGGGAAATATCACATCATGTTCTGTCACAATGTCGCCTGCTCGATGCGCGGGGCCGAGAGTTTGCAGCGCTATTTAGAGAGCAAATTGGGAATTGCGGCGGGTGAGGTGACACAGGACGGGCTATTCAGTTTGGCTGCGGTCGAATGCCTCGGAGCGTGCGGCTGGGGCCCGGCCATGCTAGTGGGCGAGGAGCAGTATTTCCAATTGACCCAAGAAAAGATAGATAAGATTCTTGACGAGCTTCGCCAAGGTCGCATGCCTGCGGGCGATTCCCCCACGCCGCTTATAGGAAATGTCGGTTTGCCGACCGAGTGAGTTAATGAAATAGAATGAAACGATACATTTCAAAGCATTTCACCACACGGGACATGCACCGCCTCTCGGTGGCACGCCAGCATGGGGCCTACGAGATGCTGCAAAAAGCACTCACGATGGAGCCGGCTCAAGTTGTCGAGCTGGTCAAAGCGTCTGGGTTGCGCGGGCATGGAGGAGCGGGCTTTTCAGCCAGTCTCAAATGGAGCTTTGTTCCGAAGGACAAATTCCCGCGCTATGTGATTGTGAATGCCGACGAGAGCGAGCCGGGCACTTTCAAAGACCGCCTGATTTTGGAACGCGACCCTCATGCGCTTTTAGAGGGGGCGCTCATTTGCGCGTGGGCTGTGCAAGCGGAGGCGATTTATATTTATATTCGCGGCGAATATTTCTATCCGACAAAAATCGTCAATCAAGCCATCGAAGAAGCTCGCGCGAATGGACTCCTTGGTGAGCGGATTTTAGGCTCCGATTTCACCTGCAATGCTCATACGCATCCCGGCGCGGGGATGTATATTTGCGGCGAAGAGACAGGACTCATCGAAAGCCTTGAAGGGAAGAAAGGCCAGCCGCGGTTCAAGCCGCCCTATTATCCGGCGGCGATTGGGCTTTGGCAAGTCCCGACGATAGTGAACAATGTGGAAACTCTTGCGGCGGTGCCGTGGGTATTCCGATTGGGGCCCGAGGAATTTGCCGCTCTCGGTACTCCGAAGAACGGCGGCACTTGTCTCTTTTCGCTCTCAGGATGCGTGAACAATCCCGGCGTATATGAACTTCCGATGGGATTTCCTTTGGATGGCCTCATCCACAATCTTGGCGGCGGGATTTTGGAAAACCGCAAACTCAAAGCAGTCATCCCCGGCGGCTCTTCATCGCCGATTCTCACGGCCAAAGAGGCGCGGGGTATCCGGCTTGACTTCGAATCGGTCGCGGCGGCTGGCTCGATGCTCGGCAGCGCGGCAGTCATGGTCGTTGATGAAACCATTTCCATTCCGCGGCTCTTGTTGTGGGTGTTGCGATTCTACG
Organism: Candidatus Puniceispirillum sp.; assembly: GCA_020724065.1. Lineage (GTDB taxonomy): Bacteria > Electryoneota > RPQS01 > RPQS01 > DYHQ01 > DYHQ01. The sequence goes on from DYHQ01000018.1 coordinate 17,532, forward strand.
CGCATGAATCCTGCGGGCAATGCACGCAATGCCGTGAGGGCACGGGTTGGATGCTGAGACTTTGCAAGCAACTACTCGAAGGGAAAGGCAAGAGTCGCGACCTTGACGACCTCTACGAAATTGCCGATGCGGTTGACGGAACGACCATCTGTGCTTTTGGTCCGGCGGTCGCCTGGCCGACAAAATCGTACCTCAAGAAGTTTCGACATGAATTTGAAGCGCTCGTAAGAGAGTAATCTTTCTATAGATGGTCAAATAGAGGAAAGGGTGAATCACATCGACAGAGCGTTCCCACCAGAAGCTCACACTCCAATGTACAATTGGCACAAGTTCTGGACGAGGAAGCCTCACAATGTTGTTCGAGAATATATTGAGCGGTATTCTAAACCGGGCGATATAGTCTTAGATCCATTTGCGGGAAGCGGTGTCACCATTATGGAAGGTATCAAAGCCGGCAGAAAGGTCATTGGCATCGACATACTTCCTATTGCCATAGACTTATGGAAAGCCACAATAGAAAGAATAGATATCGCACTTCTCGATCGTGATTTTTCTGCTATTGAAAAGAAAGCAAAATCCAAGATTCTGCGACTTTATGAAACAACGTGCAGATCCTGCAGGAGAGCCATCTCCATAACCTGTACTATTTGGGAAAATGATAAAGCCAAAGAAATCCGTTATAAGTGTCCCTATTGCGATTGTGGGGACGTGAAAGAAAGTGGCTGCCGACTAAGCTCGCGAGACAGGCAAATAATTAATGCCATAGAAAAGAGGAAAATTAAAGAATGGTACCCTAAGAATACTTTCTATTATCCGGATGGGACGCCATTCATGACTGAACAAGGCTATGACTCGGTGGACAAACTATTTACAAAAAGAAACCTCTATGCCTTGGCAATTCTGTACTATACCATAAATTCAACTTGCAGCAGTTCCACTTTGCCTTTCATGAAACTTGTTTTTTCATCCATGGTTCATCTTTCGAGCAAAATGTGTCCCGTTAGACCTTCAAGACCATTCAGCTCTCTTTGGTCGCTACTTAGCTTCTGGGTTCCCCCAGTAAATATGGAGTCAAATGTTTGGGACAAATTCTATAACGCATATATCGGGCATCAGGATTTCAGAACAGGGAAAATAGACGCTCAAGATACACTACCTGATGCAACGTACGCTCGAAGCCTTAGAGTTCTTGGAAAGAAAAGAAAATCCTATTTGCCAATATGTAAACCAGCACTCGCTGCATTAAGAGACTTACAGAAAGAGAATCTCAGGTTAACCGGAGAGGAAAAACCCTTTGTAGACTACGTATTCACAGATCCACCTTATGCAGGGTCAGTACAATTCGGAGAGTCAAGCTACCTCTGGACGGCCTGGCTCTATCCGAATTTGGATGCCAAATCATATCTTGCGGGGCTGGTAGACAATGAAATAGTCCTTAGCGATCAGCAGAAAAAACCATTTGAGCGCTATTATTCCATGCTTCATGCCACATTCAAAGAAGTGGCCAAAGTCCTTAAACCTGGGGGATATATGCACCTAACCTTCCACAATCCAACTACCAAGATAAGAAATGCAACAATAAGAGCAGCTATGTATGCGGGCTTTGTCTATGAGAAAATTGTGTATCAACCGCCCCCCCGCTCTTCAGCTTCTGCGCTACTTCGGCCATTCGGTTCCGCAGATGGAGATTTCTATTTCCGATTCAGGAAAGCCGAAACCGACCCACTCTCTGGAATGAAAGAAATAGAGGCAGATATTTTTGAGAAAATCGTAGTAGAAACAACAATACAGGTTCTTGCAGAGCGTGGGGAACCAACACCCTATACACATATCATTAATTACATCGATCCCGTACTTGCCAAGCACGGATATTTTTTGCAACTTGATCCTGAAAAGGACGTGGACGACATACTGCGCGATCATATCGGTCAAGAGTTCCAGTTGCTCAATCAGAGAATCGGTGACGTGTCCGGAAAGGCATGGTGGTTTAAGGACATAAACATAGTGTATCGATTGGAACAGACTCCCCTAACAGAAAGAATTGAAGAGACTGTTATAAGGGTACTGCAAGGGAATTACGAGGTCAGCTTCACCGATGTTCTAAGCAAAGTTTATACGGAATTCCCAAACGCGTTGACCCCGGACGCAACCAATGTAAATGACATTTTGCAGGAGTATGCAGAAAGAACCTCCGCGGGCATGTGGAGGCTCAGGCAAATTGAATGTGAGAGAAGAAGCCATCATTCCGAGATGATTTATTATCTCGCTCAATTGGCGCGTCAATTCGGCCACAATGTGCACATAGGAAAGAAAGAACAATCAGAAGTCTACATGATGAAGGAATTGGGGTCGTTAAACTCCGAGTACGATTTATCTTTAGCAGATTTCGAACCTGACCAACATAAGACGGCAGAACAAATAGATGTCATCTGGTACAAGGACAACAAAATAGATTATATTTTTGAGGTTGAAAACACAACCATGCTCACAGAAGCGATCATCCGCGCTTCTCGTATCCCGTACCCGGTTAAGAAATTCATATTGCTGCCGCTTGAAAGAAACCGACTTCTGCACAGAAAAATGCAGTCTCCACTCTTTTCAGAAATATTCCAACGGGAAGATTGGCAGATTCTGTATTACGAAGACGTTCGACAGCTCCAGAATAGGAAGGGGCTGTCCCTACAAGACCTGGAGAGCGCGGCAGGCATTAAAGGCCTTGAATTTGGAAAGAAGAATACTCGGAAAAGAGTTGCAAGGAATACCAATCAAACAGCAATGGATTTTGACTGAAGTGATGAAGAACGGCTGCTCATGTCACGAATAGAAATTGACGGCAAATCTGTTGATGTGCCGCCTAATATCAATCTGATCGAAGCGGCACGGGCGGCGGGAATCGAAATTCCGCACTATTGCTACCATCCCGGTTTGTCTGTAGCGGGCTCGTGCCGTATGTGCCAGCTCGAAGTGGAGCAGAACGGCCGCAAAGCTCTTGTCATTGGCTGCGCAACAACGGCGGCTGAAGGGATGAAAATCTCCACCACCGCTGAGCGAGTGCTGAAGCAGCGCCAGATGGTGCTGGAGTTTCTGCTGCAGAATCATCCGCTTGATTGCCCGATTTGTGACGATGCCGGTGAATGCGAACTTCAAAACTACTACATGAAGTATGGTCTTCATGATAGTCGGGTGGAGCTCGCAGAGAAATATCGCAAGCACAAAGTCATTGACCTCGGGCCAACGGTCGTTCTGGACAGTGAGCGCTGCGTCCTTTGTTCGCGGTGCGTTAGATTCCTTCAGGAGATCACGGGCACGGGGGAACTGGGGATTTTCGGACAGGGCATGGACTCGGAGTTGCTGACCATTCCCAGTGTGCGTCTCGATAACCCCTATTCCGGCTGCGTTGTTGACCTCTGTCCGGTCGGCGCTTTGACCGACAAAGATTTTCGTTTCAAGCGGCGCGTTTGGTATTTGAAGAAGGTGCCGTCGGTCTGCCAAGCCTGTTCGCGAGGCTGCAATATTGAAATCTATTACGATATTCGTCATCCTTACAAAGGGCCTGGGCGTCGGATTCAGCGTTTGAAACCGCGGTACAATCACTTTGTCAACGAATGGTGGATATGCGATCGGGGCCGCTACAGCTACCATGCGGTGGACGCGCCCGACCGCCTGACAACCGTGCAAACGCGCTCGAGCAATGGCGACAGCGCGCCGAACATCAAGCGAGTGCTGCAAGAGGCCGCGCGAGCCATCAAGAACGCCAAAGAAAAGCATGGGACGAAATCCATCGCTGTTCTCGGCAGCGCGAATTCATCCAACGAAGATCTTTATGTGCTTCATCGGCTTTTTACGCAGCACCTCGGCGTGCATCATTTCGATGTTAGCTTGAAAAGTGAGCCCTCCGGCGAGGAAGATGAAATCCTGAGGAAAGCCGACCTTGCTCCCAACCGCCGAGGGGCACTTGAAATCGGTTTGCGACCCGCGGCAAGCGGCAAATTCTCCGGAGACAACATTATCCGAGCTGCCTTGGCGCACGAGATTTATGTGCTTATCGTCGTTCGCCACGACCTGAGCCTTGTTCTCCGACCAGAAGACTTCAACAGGTTGGGAAATTTAGACCATCTGCTCTACCTCGGCGAGCACGAAAGCCCCATGGTCGGAATTGCTCATGGGGTGATTCCCATAGCGGCTTGGGCGGAGCGGGACGGTAGCTACACGAACTTTCAGGGGCGTGTGCAGCGAACGACTCAAGCCTTCCCGCCGCTCGGCCAAGCTCGTCCGGAATGGGAGGTGTGGAGACTCCTCGGTGCCGAAGTGGGATTGACGATTAAGGCTAAAACGGCTGAGGAAGTCTTTGCCGAGCTAACGAAGAATGTTGCTGCTTTCCGCGGCTTGACATGGGAAAGCCTGATTCCTTCGGGGAGGATGCTCGCGGGCGTACCTGAACCGCCCTATCGGAAAGTGCGAACCGCAAGGCCGTTGGAATAGAGAAAAATCAAAAGAGAACGATGGATCTCCTTGCTGAAATCGTCATAGGTCTGGTCAAAATCGCTTTTGTCTTGGCGCTGGTATTCACTTTTGCCGTTTTGCTGACTTGGGCCGAGCGCAAGCAACCGGCACTCATGCAGGACAGATTGGGGGCCAATCGAGCGCCGATTTGGGGGCTGCGTCTCTGGGGCCTTTTCCACTCCATCGCGGAGACATTCAAACTCATCTTCAAAGAGGATTTCATTCCACCGTCCGGCGTCCAGCTCGCGTTCCGGCTTGCACCGGTGATTACTTTGTTTCCAGCGCTGATTACTTTCGCCGTGATTCCGTTCGGGTATCAGATTGAAATCGCGGGTAGGGTCATCCTCCTGCAGGTTCTGAATCTGAATATCGGCATTCTATTTCTCTTGGCTTTTGGTTCACTGGCGGTTTACGGAATCGTGCTGGGCGGCTGGGCTTCAAACAACAAATATTCGCTATTGGGAGGAATGAGAGCCGTCGCACAAACCGTCAGCTACGAGGTGGCCATCGGGCTTTCGATTATCGGGCCTATCATGGTCTTCGGCACGCTCGAATTGGGCAACATGGTGAGAATGCAGAACCAGCTTCTCTTTGGATGGATACCGATGTGGGGTGTTGTCGTTCAGCCGTTGGCATTTCTAATCTATCTGCCCGCGGCCATTGCCGAGACGAAGCGCACGCCCTTTGACCTGCCGGAAGGCGAGTCCGAAATCATCGGCTTTAACCTTGAATACTCCGGAATGCGATGGGGAATGTTTTTCTTGGGGGAATTCATCGAACTCGTGGTATTAGCGGGCTTGATGACGACTCTCTTTTTCGGGGGCTATCATATTCCCTATCTCTATGACAGCTATGAAATACTCGGAGGTGGAGGATTCATCTTCCCGTGGGGCGCGATGATCCCGCTCCCTGATGTGTGGGTGGTTATTCTGCGCATTGGCGCTTTCGCCGCGAAAATCGCCTTTTTCCTTTGGTTGCAGCTCTTGGTGCGGTGGACAATGCCACGCTTTCGATACGACCAACTGATGCGCGTGGGTTGGAAAATGTTGATTCCTTTGGCTCTCGTCAATATAGCATTGACCGGCATCGTTTTGCTTACGCTTCAATCCTAAACAAAAAAACCTATTCAAGGAGGTTTCATATGAACCTGTGGCGACGACTACCGCTTATTCTGTTGCTTGGCATGGGGATGCTATGCTTGGGCATTGGCTGCGGCGAGGATGACGAGGAGGAACCACCGCCCCCTCCGGAGGGGCATCTCACTCTCGCAACACATACCCTTGATTTTGGCCTGACCGTGAACGAGCAACAGATCAACATTTCCAATACGGGCGACACCTCACTGACTTGGAGCATCACCGCGGCCAGCATTCCCTATTGGGCTAAAGTGAGTCCCACCAACGGAACCCTGGCGTCGGACGCGCAGACTCCGTTGACTGTCCGAGCGTTTCGGACGGTTGTAGGTCCAGGAACGACGACAGCCGCGCTCTTTTTTGACACCAATGCCAATGATGATTCGCTGACACTATCCGTTCAGCGGACTTGCGACCTTCTTGGAGACGATTTCAACTCAGGCAACGCAACCGGATGGACTGCCACGGCGCTTGACAAGTCGCAGGGAGACGGGTATGTCGTGTTGACTTCGACCAGTGCCCTTGAAGCTGCGCGTCTCACGCAGGGCGTGACTCCGATTTATCCGTTCGTCATCTCAGCCCGGCTTGAGCGCATCAACCAGACGGCGACCTATAAGCAATACGGCGTTGTTTTGGAAGGATCATCACCGGACAACGCACTCTATTTCACGGTGTATGTTGATAACGACACGAACTACACTCTCGAACAACGCGTGGGAGGCGGCGATTGGCAGACGCTAAGCGCGGGTTTTACCGCCTTGCTTTCGACTGCCAACAATGACTGGAATATTCTTCGACTGGAACTCTATGAGACCGGTCAGCAGACCTTCGCCCGGGCGTATGCAGACACCGCCACCGTGCCGCTCTTCGACGGAATTCAGTTTGATCAGAGCCTGAGCTTCGCCAAGATGGGGATTCGCACCGAAGAGTACACGATTCACGCCGACTGGTTCTGCGCGGCGCGGCAGTAGCTCATTCGCTTAGCACATTTGAGAGCTGATGATAGAACGAAAAGTCATCGTTCGCGATGTCAAACTGACCGCATGGCAGAAGACCTATTACC
>DYHQ01000146.1 GCA_020724065.1 Candidatus Puniceispirillum sp.
CCTCAAGGGCAAACTTAATATATTGACAAGAAGGGAAAAAGTCAAGAGAAATTTGACCGGACTCAAAATTTTCCTGCCCGCCAATCTGCCGCCATTTTAGGCTGGGCAACTATTGGCTTAAGCAAATTATCCTTACGTTCATTGAAGAACTTACGATTGTCCGAAGAAATCCTGCCGTGCCTCTTCAAGGGCAGGCTTTTTCTCTTGTTTTCAAGAAGATGTAAAGAGATTGGTGGGTCGCTGGCGGAGAAAGCGCGCTTGACTATTTGGTTTGGATTTAGTAAATTAGGATAGCCTAATGATCTGGTTATCTCCATGCCTGAATCGAAGCTCAGCTCCTCATTAGAAGATTACCTTGAGGCTATCTTTCTGCTCAGTTGGAAGGATGGGGAGGTACGCGTTGCCGAAATTGCCGAGGCGCTCGGATTCTCCAGGCCAAGCGTGTCGGAAGCGCTCACTCATTTGGAAGCCAAAGGGCTTATCGAGCATGAGAAGTATCGAGGCGTCCGCCTGACGCTCGAGGGCCGCGACTTTGCACAACAAGTCTACGAGAGACACAGAACATTGTTTATTTTCTTGACGCGAATGCTGGGAGTTCCTTCAGCGCAGGCCGCTCTCGAAGCGTGCCGGATTGAGCATACAATCTCAAGTGATACTTATGACCGCTTGCGCCGTTTCGTGGGTGAACAGTTGGCGCAGACCGGCGATGGTTTGTCGCGTCTCTCAGAGCTTTCGCCGGGAGAGAGCGCTGAAATCGTGCGTATCCAAGCACCGGGCTGGTTCCGGCATCGCCTTCTTGAAATGGGCTTTATCGCGGGTGAGGTCGTGACTCTTGAGAAGATCGCACCGCTTCGGGATCCGATAGAGTTTGTGCTCAAAGGCTATCATGTGTCGCTGCGCCGGGAGGAAGCGGCCCATGTTTTTGTTCACCCCATCGAGAAAGATGAAACGGAGTCGTAAGCAGACCGAGCCGCCGCTCTCACGCCCAATGCGCCTTCCTTCGCTTGCTGAAAAGCGGGGCGAAGTCGTTGTGGCATTGGCCGGAAATCCTAACAGCGGCAAGACCAGCCTTTTCAATGCTCTGACCGGGGCCCACCAACACACGGCAAACTACCCCGGCGTGACGGTCGAAATCAAAGAGGGAGTCGTCCAGCGTTCGGGTTTGACGCTCCGTTTTATTGATTTGCCGGGAACCTACAGCCTGTCACCACATAGCGAAGAGGAGATTATTGCGCGCGACATACTGCTCCAAGGGAGCTCGGATGTCGTCGTTCAGGTCATTGACAGCACCAATCTTGAACGCAATCTTTATCTCTTGACCGAGCTTCTGGACCTCGGGCCGCGGGTTGTGATTGCGCTGAACATGTATGATGAACTTCTGCGCAGTCATGCGCGGCTGCGAGTGCGCGAACTTTCCCAGGCTTTGGGGGTACCGGTCGTGCCCACCATCGGGCATCGCGGCCAAGGTGTCAATAGACTGTGGGCGGCCATCGTCAATGCGGTTTCCGGTCCGCAGGAAACCGAGAAGCAGAAGTCAGTTCACTACGGCGAGACTCTGGAAAGGGCGCTCGACGAGATTAGGAAGAGCCTGCAGGAAAAGACTTCTCTTGGTCCTCGCTATTCGCTTCGCTGGCTTGCGATCAAGCTTCTGGAGGGTGACGCGGTTGTGGAATCTCTCGTTGCTATTGAGTCCGGCGGCGAGGACCCTCGAAAAATTGCGCGTGGATTGCGGGAGAAGATACAGGCGACCTATGGCGAAGATGCTGAGACTCTGATTGCGGAGCAACGATACGGGCTTGTCGCAGGCATCGTGCGGCAATCCTTGAGTCTGCCTCTTGAAAAGCGGGTGAGTTTCACTTCGCAGCTCGACCGTGTCCTGACCCACGCTTATTTGGGTATTCCGCTCTTTCTCTTTTTCATGTGGGCTCTTTTCCAGATCACTTTCTCGTTAGGTTCCATACCTCAGGGGTGGATTGAAAACGGCCTCGCGTGGCTGACAACTCAAGTCAAAGCCAGTTTCCCGGCAGGGCCACTCACGGATTTGGTGACGCAGGGGATTCTGGGTGGTGTTGGAGGCGTCGCCATCTTTCTCCCGAACATCTTCTTCCTCTTTTTTGGCATCTCGCTTCTCGAAGATACGGGTTACATGGCGCGCGCGGCGTTTCTGATGGATCGCGTCATGCACTCGATGGGATTGCATGGCAAGTCATTCATTCCGCTTTTGATGGGTTTCGGCTGCAATGTCCCTGCGATTATGGCAACGCGCACTCTGGAAACCCGCCGTGACCGGCTTCTGACCAACCTTCTCATCCCGCTCATGAGCTGCAGTGCCCGGTTCTATGTCTATGTCCTTTTTGCGGGAGCCTTCTTCCCAGGCCGCGGAGGGAATGTTATCTTCTCGCTCTATGTGCTGAGCATTCTCGTGGCTGTCGGGGTTGGTCAACTCTTGGGGCGGACGGTCTTCCGTGGGCTGGGAAGCCATTTTGTCCTGGAGCTTCCACCGTATCGTTTTCCGACACTGCGCGCGATACTTCTTCATGTGTGGGTGAGAGGCTCGCATTTCTTGAGGAAGATGGGAGGTTACATCCTCGCATTTTCTGTCGTTATCTGGTTCTTGGGGAGCTGGCCCAATGAAAAATCCGAAGTCCCAAATGCAAAATCGGATTTGAGCTACAGCGCTCTTGGGCGAATCGGCACTGTCGTTCAGCCCATTTTCGAGCCTCTTGGTTTCACGCATGAGATGACCATTGCGCTGATTGTCGGAGCGCCTGTCAAGGAAGTGGTTGTCTCCACGGTGGGGGTGATTTACGGCGCCGGAAGCGACACAGGAGAAGGATTGCGTGAGGCGCTTCGAGGCACACAATTGCCGCCTCTCATTGCCTATGCGTTTTTGGTTTTTGTGCTCTTCTACGCGCCGTGCATCGGCACGATTGTCGCTTTTCGCCGCGAGACCGGTTCGAAAGCCTGGACGGTCTTTCTGATGGCGTATGAATTTCTCTTGGCATGGGTGCTGGCCTTCGTGGTTGTTCAAGGAGGAATAATTTTGGGACTCATGAGGTAGCGACGATGCAATGGTTTTTGGTCTTAGGGCTTGTGGTTCTCTGTGCCGGACTTATCGTTCTTAAGCTCCGGCGCGAAGTGAAATCCTCAGAGCGCCCGTGCGACGGTTGCATGGCGGACAAGATAGTCCGTCCACACGCAAACGCTTTCTCGAAGACAAGAGGAGACACACGACATGCGTAGCGCCCAGCTTGCTGGGCTCCAATAAGCACGAACCGCTGCAATTCAGGAAGGCAACCCCATCCGAACAGGGAAGCATTATCGTGGGATTGCATAGCCCAGCAAGCGGGGCGCTACGACCTCTTGCATCATGTCGAACCTGCTTCAACCCGTAAACCTCAATCTTGGGTCAAAGGGAGAAAAGAATGTATCGGTTCTTGATTCTGCTATTGGTTGTGGGCGTGGCTCAAGCGGATGTCACGCGCAAGGTCAAAACCACGACCCGTTTCATGGGCGAGTCCGAGGGGAAGTCAATTGCCTACTACGCGGGAGACCGCTCTGCTGATGAATCCACGATCCTATGGAAGAGCGGCCTCATGAAAACGATGAGCGGCGGGAAAGAGAACCAATCGGTCACCATCACACGACTCGACAAAGAGCTCATCTGGACCCTGAATCGGAAAGAAAAAACCTACACGGAAATGACCTTCGCCGAATTCCGCGAAAAAATCAAAAAGGGTCTGGCCGAGATGGAGGAAAGCAAGGAGGAGAGGGATACAACCGAAGTCTCGGAAGATATGTACGAATGGACCGTTGAGGTTCAATCCGACCCTGCTCCAAAGACCATTAGTGGCTGGACCTGTCACAATGTCAAACTCGCGGCTACTGGCACGCACAAAGAAAATCCGCAGGACAAAGTGTGGATTACCTTTGACCAATGGAATTGCCCGGAAGTGTCAGGAGCCCAGGAGATGCGGGATTTTCAAATGCGCTATTTGAGAGCTCTTGAACTCGACGAACGCGCTCTAACACCGGGGCTGATGCAAGCAGTGGCGGCTTATGAGAAGCAATTCAAGGCTCTCATCGAGGAAATGAAAAAAGCACCCGGCGAGCCGATCACCAGCACTATTGAAATCAAGCGCAACGAACCCGTCGGGCCTTCTGTCACAGACGCCGCGCGCGACGGTGCCCTCGGCGCAGTCACGAGCAAGCTGCCCTTCGGAAAGAGACGGGAAGCGAAGTCCGAGGAAGCCCGTTGGGAGGAGCGCGTAAAGTTCAAGGCGACCACGGAGTTGTTCGAAGCCTCAGCAGGAGCCGTTGATGCGAGCAAATTTGAGATTCCGGCGGACTACAGGAAGAAATGAAACGAGAACGGTTTGTATCTATGAAGATTCCGACCAAAGAGTAACTTGGTGCAATTGAGGGCCGCCGAACAGGTGGCTCTTTTCTTTGCTTGCATTTGCGGTCAGGGTTTGTTATACTATGAATCGTTTTTGAGCGATGGAAGAGGATCGTGGCGCGCAAGCGTCGCAACGAGCAAGGGAGTCCATTATGTCAGGATGGAGTGACCGGCTGGTCCGTTTCGGGATTTGTCTTCTGATGGGGTCTGCGCTATCATCCTGCGCCTTGAGAGGCGAAACGCTATCGCCCGACAAGCGCGCGGCTCTTCATGACGCTTTGGACAAGATCGGCGTACAAGAGGTTGAACTCGGTTTCGACAAACTCTGGGTCGAAGACGATACCTTTCGCCTCGGACTCATTGATGAATTGATGAACAACCCTCTGGCCATTCCCGCTTATGGTGATCGCTTTGTCGAGTCATTACCTGACAGCTCGGGCAATTTCGCGCACTTCTTGAAAGAGCGGGCCAATGACTTGGATTGCAGCTTGCCTTCGACATTGACCGATAGCATTGACGCTCTCTTGGCCACCGTGCCGCCTGTGGAGATGTCTCCCTTCGGCTTGGTGCTGACAACCTTCCGATTGGCTTCAGGATTTCTTGAGGAGGCGTTTACTTCTTTGACTCCCGATGAGAGGCGTATCATTCTGATTGGGGCGCCCGTTTTCTGGGCGGACGAGGACGACAAGGCGGACGACACACTGAAAGGAGCTTTACACCGCGCGTGGGGACAGGTCGTGGATACGACCGTGCGCGCTGATACGGACACCCTGCTCTCCCTTGCCGCCAAAGTGAACCGCCAGGCTCTCGTGGCGGCCACCTATGCTTTCTGGACGGGACTTGTGAAAGTGACGGACCAATGGCTCTGGGCAAAACCGCCTTTCTCGGCAACCCAGGTGGACGGCGTTGATGGCCTGGTTCTGGCAAAAGAACAAACCCCCTTCGGCCTCTTTGTTTTGGGCGGCGGCGGGCCAAATATCTATCGGCGGCGCTTCGCATTCATTCTCGATTTGGGCGGCAATGATCAGTACTTGGCGCGAACGGGAGCCGCGATCGGAGGACTTGGGGATGTTCTGTCGGCGACGATTGATTTTGCCGGAGATGATGACTACGGAAGAGGAGATCTCGCAGACCACGGCGTCGGGATCTTGGGACTTGGTGCCCTCTTGGATCTTGATGGGGATGACACCTATCGCGCTGGATTTCTTTCGCAAGGATGCGGGCTTTTTGGCAGTGGCTTGCTCGGCGATGGCAAAGGCAATGACACCTACACGGCACAAGCGTCCGCTCAGGGAGCGGGCACCGTCGGATTGGGACTCCTTCTGGATCTCGAAGGCCGCGACATCTACGACGCCTATGGTTGTGCGCAAGGATTCGCCGGGACTTTTGGCTACGGCACTTTGGCTGATCTTTCAGGAAATGATATTTATCGCGCGGGTGGGTACTACATTCATCATCCCTTGAGGCCGCTGGACTATC
>DYHQ01000147.1 GCA_020724065.1 Candidatus Puniceispirillum sp.
GGAGATTCAATCGTTCGAGAACTTGAGCGACCTGCTCCAATTGCCATCGCGGCGTGGACGCGCTGCCGGAAATGCCGACCATATCTTCAGGCCGGAACCAGGCGACATTAATATCGTTTTCACCAACAATCAGATGGGAGCGTGAATTTGCTCGATGGCAGATCTCAAAGAGGCTCTTGGTGTTGGAACTTCGTGTCCCGCCAACGAGGATCAGCACATCCACTTCGGCGGCAAATCGCCGCAAATCATGATCACGGCCAAGCACGAAGCGGCAGATGGTATTCTCAACGACGACTTCTTGGCAGTGCTCGCGGACCCAGGTGACGCGCTCGGCGAACCAGTCGGCGGGAATCGTTGTTTGCGCAAGGACGAAGGTTCTGCGATGGGGCTGCAATTTCAGAACATCGGAGCGTTCAAAGACAACGATGGCGTCTCCGTCGCAATGACCGACAATCCCTTTGGTTTCGGGATGGTAGGGTTTTCCGATGATAACGACTTGGTCGCCGGCAAGATGGTGCGTGCGAGCGATATTCTGCGAGCGCGTCACGACGGGGCATGTGCCATCAATGAGTTCATAGCCTTGCCGCTGCGCGCGCTCGAAGATATCGGGCGTTTCGCCGTGAGCGCGAATGAGAAGGCGCGGAGCGTCATCCGGTTTTCGCTCCAGGATCGAGTAATCTGTGCTGTGCAATCCCAGCGTCTCGAGGCGGGTGATTTCGCGTTCATTATGAATCACATCACCCAGCGAAAGCAACGGCCTGAGAGGCGAGCTCAGCTCCCGTTCCGCGATTCGCACGACGCGCCGCACGCCTCCGCAGAAACCGGCGCGAGGATCAACGATGACCTTCATGCGGTTTCCTTCACTGTCCGAACCATCCCATTTTCCACGGCCACATACGCATAGGTTGCCTCCATTTCTCCGGAAGCAATCGGTTTTTGATTTCGAGCAAGCTCAGTCACAATCTTCTTCAGGGACTCCTTGGAAAGGCCGACTCGCCCGAGCAATTTTCCGCGGGCGCCGTGTTCCACGAATCGGTCGGGCAAGTGCATGGAAAGAAGGCGCGCACGACTGTCGAGACTTGCCAAGGAACGAGCAATGACGCTCGCGAATCCGCCAATTCCGGTATTCTCCTCGATGGTGATGATGAACCGGTGGGCGGACTGAATGGTCCGCAGCATCAGATCGTCTATGGGTTTGATGAAACGGCAATTCACGACAGAAATTGCAATCCCATCTTTGGCGAGTTCTTCGGCTGTGTCATGAGCGATTTCGACCATGGAACCGACGGCCAAGACAGCGATCTCGTGACCTTGGAGGAGCTGTTCCCAGGTTCCTATCGGAATCGGAGTCGGCGCATGGCCGGCCATTTCATCAGGAATCGAAGCGCGAGGGAAGCGAATCGCAAACGGGCCTTTCTCCCAAGTCAAGGCGCTATGCAAAAGGCTCTGGAGCTCTGGGCCATTGCGCGGCGCGGAAACGACCATGTTGGGAATCGCAGCAAGAAATGTCAAATCGAAGACACCGTGATGCGTCGGCCCATCTTCGCCCACAACCCCCGCACGATCCACCGCGAAAACGACCGGCAATTCTTGAAGGGCCACATCATGAACGATTTGATCAAAAGCGCGCTGCAAGAAAGTCGAATAGATGGCGCACACGGGCCGAAGTCCAGCGGCAGCTAAGCCGGCAGCAAAAGTCACGGCATGTCCCTCGGCAATGCCCACATCAAAGAAGCGTTCAGGAAAACGCTGAGCAAATGGAATGAGTCCGGTTCCTTCGGACATCGCGGCTGTAATCGCCACAATTTTGGGATTGCGTTCCGCCTCGACGAGAATCGCTTCCGAGAAGACCTCAGTGTAGCTGTGTGGAATCGGAGCGCCATTGTCATTGACTTTGGCTGACGCGACAGCGACGCCATGATATTTCGTCGGGTCCTTCTCGGCCAAGTCAAACCCCTTGCCTTTCTGAGTAATGACATGGACCAATACGGGATGGCGATGTGATTGAACGCCTTGGAGAATTTCGATGAGTTGGCGCAGATTGTGGCCGTCGAAAGGTCCGAAATACTGAAAGCCCAAATCCTCAAAGAGCATGCCGGGAACGAGGAGATTCTTCAAGCTCGCTTCGATTCGCCCGGCCAGTCCCCGCGCTTGCGTGGCTCCCTTCGGAAGCTTTCCCAAAAGATTCCAAATGTCGTCCTTGACGCGCCCCAACAGCGGATTCGTCTCCATCCGCGCGAGCAGCTTTGCGATGGCACCGACATTCTGAGAGATGGACATGCGATTGTCATTCAGGATAACGGTGATGTCACGGCCGGAAGCACCCGCATTGTTCAAACCCTCGAAAGCGAGACCTCCCGTCATGCCGCCGTCGCCGATGACAGCGACGACTTTGTGCGTTTCGCCGCGCAAATCACGGGCAACGGCCATCCCAAGCGCCGCTGAAATGGAAGTGGACGCGTGGCCGGTTCCAAAGGCATCGTATTCGCTTTCGTCTCGTCGCGGAAAACCGGAAATGCCGCCGAGCTCGCGAATCGTCGCGAACTCTTTCTTACGGCCCGTAAGAATTTTGTGAACATAGCTCTGATGCCCGACATCCCAAATGATTTTGTCCTTCGGCGCGTTATAGACATAATGCAGAGCAACCGTGAGCTCCACGACGCCGAGGCTGGCCGCGAGATGTCCACCCTGCTGGGTGATCGTTTTCCACAGATATTCGCGCAGTTCCCCGCAGAGAGATTCGAGCTCCTCGACCGATAGCTTGCGCAAATCGTCGGGTGTATCTACTCGATTCAAGACCGAAGAAACCTCAATCTTGTCTGGAATTTTCTTGGTCATCTCGGCTGCCTTCCGTCCGTGGAAATCGCTTTTTCGATCTCAGTGAGCAGCGTCGAAACAAGATTTGCCTCTCCGACCGAGGCGACGATTTCTCCCTTTTTCATCACGAGGCCTTTGCCTTTGCCGCCGACGATAGCGAAATCGGCTTCACGCGCTTCGCCCGGGCCATTGACCGCGCAGCCCATCACGGCGACTTGAATCGGTTCGCGCACTACCGAGAGCGCCTCTTCAACTTGCTCGGCAAGCGCAATCAAGTCCACTTCGCAGCGGCCGCACATCGGGCATGCAATCAGCATCGGCCCGCGCGAGCGAAGCTTCAACGCCTTCAGAATTTCCCACGCGGCATGGGCTTCTTCGACAGGGTCGGCGGTCAGCGAAATGCGAATGGTTTCGCCGATGCCTTGAAGCAGCAACGCGCCGATACCGATGGCCGAGCGAATCAGCCCCGTTTTCAAAGTTCCTGCTTCTGTAACTCCTAAGTGCAGCGGATAGTTGCAAGTCTGCCGCATGAGGATGTTGGCTTCAACGGTTTGGCGCACATCCGAGGCTTTCAGCGAAATCACCATATCATGAAAGTCGCATTGCTGCAAGAAGTCAATCGCCCGCTGCGCCGATTCCACCATGCCTTGAGCGGTGGGGCCGTGATATTTGTCCACGATGTTTCGTTCGAGCGAACCCGCGTTAATGCCGATGCGCAGAGGGATTCGTACATCACGCGCCGCTTTCGCAACTTCCTTCAAGCGCTCTTTGCCACCGATATTACCCGGATTGATGCGAACCTTGTCCGCGCCGGATTCAATCGCCGCAAGCGCCAAGCGATAATTGAAATGAATATCCGCAACGAGCGGGATGTTGATGTTCTTCTTGATTTCGCGAAGTGCACGGGCGGCCTCTTCATCCGGAACGGCAACGCGCACGATTTCGCAGCCCGCTACTTCGAGGCGATGAATTTGCTCCAAAGTCGCTTGAATGTCGCGCGTGTCGGTCGAAGTCATGGATTGAACGGCAACCGGATGATTGCCGCCAACGGTGATGTTTCCGATGCGGATTTCGCGTATGTTGGTTTTGTCGGTCATGTCACGAATTCATTCATAGCGTAACATTCCGGGCACATCAGGGGATCTGCCTCGGCGAAAGGAAATGCAGATGAGGGGATCTGCCTCGGCGATGACGGCGTCACCACGGGCAAGAGGCTGTCACGCGATAAAAACGGCGCGTGCCGCCGTATCCACTGTAATCGGTCCAATAGGTGTCGGTCGTTGAGCCGACATGCTCATAGGTGCCGTCGGCATCATTGCTTTGCCAAATGATGTAAAGGACGGCGCCGGTGGCTGCTTCCCAAAAGAGAAAAGGATAGCCGCCCACCGTGGCCAAAGTCAATTCCGTCGGCGATGGACAAGGCTCGGTCTCGCCGTTGACTTGAAATATAAAATCTCCTGATTCGCCGGCGTCAACTCCTTCGACGAGAATGTAGTAGCTGCCCACCGGCATGTCGGGAACCGTCAGAATGGCTCCGTCACCGCAGCCGTCGTCGGAATCATCTCCGAATTGCGTGCAGCAGCCGCCCATCACTTGAACGCGCGCTTGAAAACCGGTCATGCAAACCGAGAAAATCAGCGTGCGCTCTGCAGGATTGGAGAAGAAATACCAGACATCCGATGCGTCCGTCCCGCATTCGCTGCCGCAACCGAAGGTGCTCGATGCATCTTGATACGGAATGCCGCTCACCACGCGGGCTTGAGTGCAAAGGTCATGCGGCGCCGATGAGAGCCCTTGGCAATCGAGCATCAAACAATAGCTGCTGTCGAAAAAGGTGCCAACTTCGACCACGCGAAGGAAATACGGTCCATTATAGGATAGAACATATTCGATGCGCGAAAAGTAGCCTTCGCCACCATCATCGTTCGTGGCCAAAATCTCTTCCGTCGAATCGAACAATGAAAGAAAAGTATTTGTGTTGGAGCCTTCACAATGAAAAGTGAAAGCGACAAGAGTATCGTTTGCTTGTCCGATGAATTGAAAGAAATCCTGATCAGCGGCTGGCTCCAAAGCAGCGCAATAAATCGTATCGCTGCAAACAATATTGTTTGCCTGCTCAAAGTCGTCATTTGGCTCGTGTTCGGCAATGCCGAACACGAGCGGCGCAATGCACAGCCAACCCCCCAAGAGTCTCATCGCAATTCTCACGCAACTCACCCAAAAAAGCAGAGCGCCTTGTGGGTTGGCCCTAAGCGCTCATTGGCGGATTCTTCTGTCTATATAAGATAACTCTTTTACGGCTCAGAATCAACTCGGCAGATGCTTCTGGCCAAGGGGCTGAGTGGGATAGGGCGAGCAGGATACGCGACCTATTCTGTGGCTTGTTCCGCGGCAAGAACACCGCCGATAATTTGCGCCAAAACTGCGGCGCGGCGAGAGACATAATTGCCAC
This sequence comes from Candidatus Puniceispirillum sp., assembly GCA_020724065.1. Classification (GTDB taxonomy): domain Bacteria; phylum Electryoneota; class RPQS01; order RPQS01; family DYHQ01; genus DYHQ01. The sequence goes on from DYHQ01000147.1 coordinate 5,270, forward strand.
TGCCTTTGTAACGGAGCGGGGCGGGGATGATGGCCGCCAGACGGCACGAGTGCTCAAGCGAAAGCTTCTTGAGAGAAAATCCAAAATGATAGCGCGCGCCTTCATCCACGCCAAAAATCCCGGGCCCAAATTCAATGCAATTCAAATACAGCTCGAGGATGCGGTCTTTGGAAAGCAGCAACTCCATGACGACGGTGATAAACGCTTCGCGAGCTTTTCGGATGTAGCTGCGTTCTGGCGAAAGAAAAAGGTTCTTGGCAAGCTGTTGCGTGATGGTGCTGGCGCCGCGCTTGATGCGATTTTTCTTCTCATTCTGCTCGTGGGCTTGTTTCATGGATTCCCAGTCGAAGCCATTGTGCTCATAGAATTTCTCATCCTCTGCAGCAATGACAGCCATTTGTAGATTTCGTGGAATCGCCGACAGTGGCTGCCAGGTTTGACGGATCTTGAATTCCTTATGCTGAGCTGCAGCTTGACGCACCCGCATCCGCATCCAGGCGGTATTGTGCGGATTGTAGAAATTCAAAGCGGCCACTTGAACGACCGTGACGACGACCGCGAGAATGGCGAAGATGGCAACGAGAAGGAGAAGTTTCTTCAGAATG
>DYHQ01000148.1 GCA_020724065.1 Candidatus Puniceispirillum sp.
TCACTCATTGAGCGACTGCGCAAAATGGTCAGATAGATCTCCCCGGGCAGACTGCCCATCTGCGCTGCAAATCCGGCCACCCCCGGGAGTCCCGCGAGTTTGGAAGAGATGAAGCTCGAGATATCCAACTGTTGTTCTTGGCTGGGGAAAATGGTCGCCTTCGCTACATATTGGGCGGGCATGATAAGTGAGATGACTATCGTGAAAAGGACGATTAGTCCCACGAAGAGCGAGATGAAGCGACGCCAGCGAAGAACAAATGTGAGGAAGTCAATAAGATTCACTCTGTCGGATGTCATATTGCACCCTTGTCATTTTCTGCCGTTGCACTCGAGATATGGTGGAAAGGCCTTCAGGCGGTATACTGCATTGTCGTCCTTCCCAAAAAAGACCGCACGGCTTGGATTTGGCCGCGCGGCTTATCTTTGATTCGCCAAGCATCTCTCAGAATCTTCGAGCTCAGTATTCCGTGAAATAGAGATGGCGATTGTCACGGAAATCGAATTCCTTCTCCACCGTCGAAAGCCAGTCGGCGTAGATTTCATTCTGCTTGGACTTCGTGAGCTTCTGAGCAATTTCAGCTTTCTTGGACTCGTAGAGAGCGCTGTCGAAGCTTGCCTTCTCCGTCAGGACTGCCAGAAATGCTCCTTGCTCTGTCACTTCAACAGGGGACAATTCTCCCACATTCAGCGTGAAAAGCTGTCGGCCCACATATTCATTACTTCTCATAGGTCCAAAATATCCCGTCGGCACAGTATTCGCTAGCGTGTCCACGGCCAGCCCCTCGCTGATTGCCGTGGAGGCGAGGTTGTTTCCGGTACCGACTTTTTGTCGCAATGCTTCGGCCTTCTCGGCTGCAACCTCAAGTTTCTTTTTTGCTACAAGTTTTCCCCGAATAACTGCCTGCAATTCGGACACATCCTGAACACCTTCGGGTCGCACAATGTGACATTGGAAGACCACGTACCCTTTTTGCGTCTTATATGGATAGGAAACTTTGTCAACAGGTTCGGAGAAAATGAAATCAATGGCCGCCTTCAGCTTACCAAATCCGGGAATAGTGCCCGCACTCTGCGTGAAGAAGTCAGATTCCACGACCGTGAGATTAAGACTCTCGGCGGCTTTCTGGAAATCCACTTTCTTCGTCAGTTCTTGGAACTCACGTGCTTTTTCACTTGCGAACTCTTCCGTCTCCGGCGAAGCCTTCCAAGCAAGCAGAATGTGACTTGCACGCACGGTATCTTCATCACCTTTCCCCGTGTGGGCAAGAACCTTGATGATATGCATGCCATATCTCGTTCTCACAGGTTCCGAGATTTCTCCAACGGGTGTCGTGAAGGCGGTTTCCTCGAACTCACCAACCATCCGACCGCGAGGAAAATAGCCCAGATCTCCGCCTTTGGAAGCAGAGCCCGGATCATCAGAGTGTTCTTTGGCGAGTTCGGCGAAATCGTCGCCGGCTCGCGCTCTCTCAAGGACTTCGCGCGCCAAATCAAGCACCCGAATCGTATCCTCGGCCGTGGGCGCGTTGGAGATCGTCACGGAACGAACCGCTCGCATTTCGGGACGCCAAAACTGTTCTGGATGATTGAGATAGTATTGCCGAACATCTTCATCCGTGAAGGAATTGGTATCCACCTCAATGCTCTTCGCAGGATAACCCGTGACGATCGCAGAAAAGCGCCCATAAGTGTCCACGAAATCACGGCGCACTTCCTCTTCCGTCACGAAAACACCCGCAATGATTCGATCAAGTACCTTTTGGTTGCCGATGGTCTGACGATAGTCTTTTTCGAGTTCAACCAACCCTTCCCTCGCTTGAGGATCGTTCACATAGGCATTCCATTTCGTCCTGTCAAACTGTCCATCGGTCTGGAAGTATTCCATTTTCATGACATTCTCGGGTGGGCTATTGCGCACAGCCCATGCGACCTCCTTGTCAACGGTTTTCAGGCTGATTCCTTTTGCCGTGCAGCCCAGCAGCTCGTTGCGCACGAGCTGATCCCAGAGTTCCGCTCGGATTTTAGTAAGGTCTTCTTCTTTCAATGCCACGGAATCATTCTTCGCTCGTTCGCTGGCGATACGGTCTTGGACCATTTTCGCAAAGACTTCATAGAGGATTTCTCGCGAGCCGATTTCAGCGACAACCCCTTGCTTCGGGCCACTGCCTCGGAAACCGCCTGCCCCCCAGCTTACCACGATGGTGATCAGGAAGGCGATTACGAGAATCCACATGATAAGTGGCATGTTCTGCCGCATCTCTTTCATCATGGCAGGCAGAGTCTCCTTTTATCTTGATAAATCCTACTTTTGCCTATTTTTAAATATAGGAATTCCTTTACCAAAATGCAATAGTCTATGTTCACATGTAGATATCTCTAATTACACACCCACCCATTCTTCTCACCCGTCCCAAATCAGATCTCTCACAATCACCGTCGCCTTTCTTACTTGTAACTCTCAATAATATATCTATTTACACCAACTCCTTCCCAATCTCTAAGCACTGGTCGATTCCCATGATCTCTCTGTCCTCTGCCACTGATTTGCATTTTTGGCAGACTTGGCGTAAATTTGTTCCAATGGCAAACTTCCAGCTTGTCTCTCCGTTTGGCCCGCAGGGTGATCAGCGGCAGGCCATTGATGAACTTGTGGCGGGATTGCATAGGGAGGAGCGCTTTCAAACACTACTGGGCGTCACGGGCTCCGGCAAGACCTTCACCATAGCGAATGTCATCGCTCAGGTCGGACTACCGACACTGGTGATGTCGCATAACAAGACTCTTGCGGCACAGCTCTACGGCGAATTCAAGGCTTTTTTTCCGAACAACGCCGTCGAGTTCTTCATCAGCTATTATGATTACTACCAACCTGAAGCCTATGTTCCTCAAACGGACACTTATATTGAAAAGGAAACGGAGGTCAATGAAGAAATAGACCGCCTGCGACTTCGAGCGACCACCTCCCTGATGGAGCGGGACGATGTGCTCATCGTCGCCTCCGTCTCGTGCATCTATGGCCTTGGCTCGCCTAAAGATTATCGCAAATTGCTGTTGTTCCTTGAGCAAGGAGGAGAATACGAACGCCGCGCAATTCTGAGGTGCCTCGTGGACATGCACTATGTGCGCAATGACATTGAATTCCCGCGCGGCTCGTTCCGGGTTCGAGGCGATGTGTTGGAAATTCACCCCGCTTATGAGGAAACCGCTATACGGATTGAGTTCTTCGGAGACGCGGCTGAACGAATCACGACAATTGAGATTCTCACGGGAAAGGTGCTGCAAGAGCGCAACCGCGTGGCCGTTTATCCCGCCAAGCACTTCATCACTTCCCAACCGGAAATGCAGCGAGCCATGCTCGACATTCGGAAGGAGCTTGAGGAACGCATCGAAGAATTGCGTGGAGCGGGCAAACTCCTTGAAGCACAACGCCTGGAGCAACGCACACGATATGATCTGGAAATGATGACCGAAGTAGGCTATTGCTCGGGGATCGAGAACTACTCGCGCCATATTTCAGGACGAGCACCCGGCGAGCGGCCAGCGAATCTGTTCGACTATTATCCTGAGGAGTTCCTGCTTATCATAGACGAGTCCCATGCGACGGTTCCGCAAGTTCGGGCCATGTATCGAGGCGACCGTCATCGAAAACAGGTGCTCGTCGAACATGGGTTTCGCCTCCCTTCGGCGCTGGATAATCGCCCGATGTTCTTTGAGGAATGGGAATCCATCATTCATCGAGGCATCTTCGTTTCGGCGACTCCGGGAGACTATGAAATGGAGAAATCGAAAGGAGTCATCGTCGAGCAGATTATTCGCCCGACAGGATTGATGGATCCGCCGATTGAAGTCCGCCCGTTGAAGGGTCAGGTGGATGATTTGGTTTCGGAAATACGCGAGACTGCCTCACGCGGCGAACGCGTGCTCGCACTGACACTGACGAAGCGCATGGCGGAAGACCTCGCGGATTACCTCAAGACTCTTAATGTTCGCGTACGCTATTTGCATTCCGAAATTGAATCTCTTGACCGAGTGGAAATCCTCAGAGACTTGCGGCTGCACGAATTTGATGTGCTCGTGGGAATCAATCTTCTGCGAGAAGGACTCGATTTGCCTGAGGTTTCGCTCGTGGCAATCTTGGATGCCGACCAAGAAGGCTTCTTGCGCAGCGCCCGCAGCTTGATGCAGACCGCTGGCAGAGCCGCGCGGAATGTCGCAGGCCGTGTCATCTTCTACGCCGACAAGATCACTGACTCGATGAAACATGTCCTCGATGAGACGAACCGCCGCCGTGAACTTCAACGCAAATACAACGAAGAGCATGGCATCACACCGGAGTCCATCATCAAATCCGTCGAAGACATCTTGCGCACGACGGCCGTCGCAGACAAGAAGTTGAAGGAAATTCCAAAAGCGCCGAAGAAGGACTACATGACCGTCTATGAATATGAAGACCTCATCTCCCGTCTCGAAAAAGAGATGCGCCGCCTCGCCAAATCTCAGGAATTCGAGGAAGCGGCGAGATTGAGGGATGAAATAAGCAGACTGAAATCACAATTGGGTTAGTGCTCTTTGTGGAAAGGTAGTCTTCTTCTTTTGCGCACTGGTACTCTTTTCAATAAGGTTTGCGCGTTGTCAAATGGCAGTATGGGCTGTTAGTAGCCAACCATTGAAGTCGTAGCGCCCAGCTTGCTGGGCTATGAAATCTTACGATAACGCCTCCCAGTTCGGGCGGCGTTACGTTCCTGAATTGCAAATGCCCTTGTGGGTCGGAGACTCCTGCGCATTGGAGCCCAGCAAGCTGGGCGCTACGCATTTGGCTTGTCTCGCCTCGTCTTTGAGAAGGGGGTTGCGTCCTGCCTAATCCTGAGCATGACTCAACAAGCAAACCTTCTTGGAAATGGCAATAGGCAATCACATCAACATGTCATGAAAACTCTCCTCATTGGTTCAGGGGGGCGTGAACATGCAATTGCGTGGAAACTGAAGCGGGACGGCGCGAAGGAAATCATCGCAGCGCCGGGGAATGCAGGCATTGCCCAAATCGCGCGGTGCGAGCAGATCGCGAGCGAGGATTTGGCCGGAATCGTAGATTTGGCGAAGCGAGAAATGCCTGACCTCGTCGTTGTTGGCCCTGAGGTGCCATTGGCGATGGGTTTGGCGGACATGCTTGCTACCGAGAAGATTCCCGTCTTTGGCTCAACGGCGAAAGCCGCACGTCTTGAATCGTCAAAGGCATTCGCCAAAGTGCTGATGGCGCGAGAGGGAATTCCTACAGCCGCTTTTCAACTTTTTGATAATTGCTCCGAGATGAGTCAATTCTTGCGCGGCGAAGGCAAAAGTCGCCCATGGGTGGTGAAAGCGGACGGACTGGCTGCGGGCAAAGGCTCCATCGTTTGTCCTGATTCATACAAGGCGCAATTCTGGGGGCATGAGATGCTTGTTCGAGGCCGTTTCGGCGAGGCCGGAAAGCGCGTCGTCCTCGAAGAAAAACTCGAAGGCCGCGAGGCGTCGGTGCTGTTCCTATGCGATGGCGAAAATTTTCTGCCATTGCCCATCGCTCAGGATTATAAGCGCGCCGAAGATGGAGATCAAGGCAAGAACACGGGCGGCATGGGAAGCTTTGCCCCAGCGAAGCATGTGACGCAAGAGCTTCTGGCGGAGGTCGAGAAGCGAGTCGTGGCGCCTGTTCTTTCCGCCCTTCGTCGCGAAGGGACTCCTTTCCGCGGTGTTCTCTATGTGGGCCTCATGCTCACAACGGATGGGCCGAAGGTCATCGAGTTCAACTGTCGTTTCGGCGACCCCGAAACACAGGTCATCCTACCCATTTAGCCGGGA
>DYHQ01000019.1 GCA_020724065.1 Candidatus Puniceispirillum sp.
GACAAATCCTTACAGGTTCTGAAGCAGCTTTGCGAGAAAGATAGCACGATTCGTGTTCTCGCTTTCCGCAAGAATTACGGTAAATCGGCCGCGCTCCAAACGGCTTTTCGTCATGTACAAGGGGAGGCCGTCATCACCATGGATGCGGACCTGCAAGATGATCCTCGCGAGATTCCCGGCCTCTTGGCAAAACTCGTGGAAGGATATGATTTGATTTCCGGTTGGAAGCGCAAGCGGTATGATCCCATGTCGAAGACCATTCCGTCAAAACTGTTCAATTTCGTCACCGGAGTCCTGTCAGGGATCCGCCTCCACGATTTTAATTGCGGTTTGAAGGCGTATCGGCGTGAAGTCGTGGAAAGTCTCGACATCTACGGCGAACTCCATCGCTTCGTGCCGGTCTTGGCGCACAAACAGGGATTTCGCGTTGGAGAAATGCCTGTGCAGCACCACCCGCGGAAACATGGGCGAACGAAATTCGGCGCCGGACGCTTTTTGAACGGATTCCTCGATCTGATTACGGTTCTTTACCTGACGCGATTCACGCGCAGTCCCTTGCACCTATTCGGATCGCTGGGACTCATCGCCCTTCTTCTCGGTGTTGCCATCAACCTCTATTTGGTTATCGGGTGGTTGCAGCGTATATGGATAGGCAATCGGCCCCTGCTCTTTTTGGGCGTCTTGCTGATTGTGGTGGGAGTTCAATTCTTTTCATTCGGCCTGCTGGCGGAGATGATGACGCGGCAGGAGGAGAAGATCCGCGAATACGGATTGAAATTCGACAGCAAAGCTCCGAGCGATGATTCTGTGAATTGAGTGCATGGTGGAGATTGTCATGCAGCGCAAACCTCGTTATCACCACATCGGGACCTTTAAGGGGCTGCTTTTTCTCGGAGCCGTTGTTCTAATCGTTTCGGTGCTGGTCTATACGCAAATTCTCATTGATCAACTGCGCGCCAGTGCTCGGCGCTCTTTGGCGTTGACCATTGAGCGGTACCGAGAGCTGATTACGAGTGAAAACGAGCTTCTGACCAACATGGCTCTGCAGCAGATCCAGGAAGTGGATTTTCCTATCATTGTCACGGACTCCAAGGGTTACCCGAAGAACTGGAAGAATGTCGGCGTGGCGGCTCGCGATACCTCCGCGGCGGGAATTGCGAAGTTGAAGCGACTCGTCTCCATTATGGATCGGCGCGGAAATCAACCCATGAGCATTGAAGTGGCACGGGGGCAGGTGGATTGGTTTCATTATGGAGACTCGGCGGTCATTCGGCAATTGCGTTGGCTGCCGTGGATGGAAATTGCAGCAGCCGCTCTCTTCATCATTGTTGGCTATATGGGGTTTCGCAATATTCAGCGCAGTGAGGAGCGTATGGTCTGGGTGGGATTGGCTAAGGAGACGGCGCATCAACTTGGCACGCCGCTGACCTCGCTCCTGGGATGGCTCGAACTGCTGCGTGCGGAAGGTATCGAGTCGCGTGCTCTCGGAGAAATGACGCGTGACATCCATCGTTTAGGCAAAGTGACGGCGCGTTTCTCCCAGATTGGTTCGGCGGAGACACTGCTGGAACATCCGATGGCGGAGGTCATACGCGAGACAGCCGATTATTTTCGGTCGCGGCTTCCCCAAACTGGTGTCTCCATCGAAATAGCAGAAGAAATCGAATGCAACTTGCTCGTTCCTCTGAATCGCGAACTTTTCGGCTGGGTTCTCGAGAACCTCATTAAGAATAGTCTGGACGCTCTCGATGACAAGGGAGGCAGAATTTCGCTGCGATGCTCTTCCCGAGGAGACAAAGTCGTTGTGGATGTCGCAGACAACGGGCGCGGCATTGGGCCTCGCGACCGAAAACACATTTTTCGGCCGGGCTTCTCGACAAAGAAGCGAGGCTGGGGATTGGGTCTATCTCTCGCGCGGCGCATTATCGAGGAATATCATGGAGGCCGCCTCTTTCTGAAAGAGTCTGTGCCGGGACAAGGCACAACGATGCGGATCATCTTGCGAGCTACTTCCGATGCCACATGATCCAACACGCGGTCGCTCGATCGCCCTCAAACTCGTCTTGGTCATCGCCGTCGCGGGTCTCGTTCTGACCTTGGAGATGTTGGCTCACTTTTTTGTTGGCGATATCTCATGCAGCGGTCCCAGCGAGCTTGTCACCGTGAGCATCGCTCCCGGCTCCACGGTAACGGAGATTGGCGAACTGCTGCATCGCGCCGGCATTGTTCCGTTTTCGGGGATGTTCCGTCTAGCGGCGCATATCTTCCACGCGGATCATCGGCTTCAAGCCGGGCAGATGAAGTTGACTCCGGGGCTGCCTTTGAGAGAGCTTGTCGAGCGGCTGACTCATGTTCAGGCGGCGGGAATACGCGTTGTCATTCCCGAGGGCCTCGCGGCAGCACAAATCGCGGAGCTGCTTCACTCGATGGCAGGAATCAGCGCCGATGATTTTTTGAAAGCGGTGTTTGACACGGCGTTGGCGGAGTCTCTGGGATTTCCGGGCGTTAGTCTCGAAGGGTACCTTTTTCCTGATACCTATCTGTTCTTTGAACGAATGAACGCTCGGCACGCAGCGATGCGTATGGCTTGGAATTTCAAGCGTAAGGTGGCCGATTCCTTGTTTGTCGAAGGTGAGAAGTTTGATCTGAATCGGCACGAGGTTGTAACTCTTGCCTCAATCCTGCAGTGGGAAGTACTTTCGTCAGGAGAATGGGAAATTGTATCATCCGTTTACCACAACCGGTTGCGAAAGGACATGCTCTTGCAGGCTGATCCAACGGTCAGCTATGTTTTGGGCCGCGGGCCAAGTCGCCTTCAATTGCGAGATCTGAGGATTGACAATCCCTATAATACTTATCTCTATAAGGGATTGCCTCCTGGGCCGATCAGTAATCCCGGTTTGCGAGCGATTCACGCGGCACTTCACCCCGCTCAGACGAGTTATCTTTTCTTCGTCGCCCGTGGAGACGGCTCGCATGCGTTTTCCCGAACAGCCGATGAACATCTGAAGGCGAAAGCAGAGGCTGACCGGTTGCGCCGTCAGCAAGTCCTTGAAGATACGACGCGGCAAGGATGAAACCGGATACGCAAAGAATCCTCTCGCCTTTGAATGATGCGCAACAACATGCGGTGACGGCGCCTCTGGGCCCTGTGCTTGTGCTCGCGGGTGCCGGAACAGGGAAAACCCGAGCTCTGATTTCCCGCGTGGCCTATCTCATTGCCGAGATGGATGCTAAGCCGGAGAGCATTCTCGCTCTGACTTTCACCAATAAGGCGGCGGGCGAGCTCAAAGAACGCCTGGTCGGTCTGCTTGGAGAAGACCAGAGTCTTCCATGGGCGGGGACTTTTCATTCGTTTTGTGCTCGGCTTCTCAGAGAATATGGAGAAGCGTTGGGATATCCTCGCCATTTCACGATATATGACACTGACGACAGTGAACGGGTGCTGGCGGTGATTCTTCGAGAAGAGGGAATCGCACGCGACGAATTGTCTCCGTCATTGCTGCACACTTGGATCAGTGCGCGTAAGAATGGTCGGGACGAGGCTGCGGACAAACGAGATCCCCGTCGCCGTTGGCTGCCCACGCTATCGGAGCGTTATGATGAGCGGCTGCGCCAGTCACACGCGATGGATTTCGATGATCTTCTGCGTCTTCCCATTCAGCTTTTCGACTCACATTCGGACATTCTGTCACGAGTCCAACGCAGGTATCGTCACATTCTGATAGACGAGTATCAGGATACCAATCGTCTTCAGTACGAACTCGCTCGTCACCTGGCCCGGCAGCATCGAAGCCTTTTTGCCGTCGGGGATGACGACCAGTCCATTTATGGATGGCGAGGTGCGGACTTGCGCAATATCCTTGAGTATGAACAAGATTTTCCCGATGCCGCGGTCTATCGCTTGGAGCAGAATTATCGTTCGACGGAGCCGATTTTGAGTGTTGCCAACGATGTCATTGCGCGCAATCGCGCCCGCAAAGAGAAGCAAATCTGGACCACTCAGAAAGCGGGCGAGAAAACAGTTCTCCGTCCTTGTCGAACGGATTTTGATGAGGCACATGAAGTCGTCGGAGAAATTTTTCATCTGGCGCGCCGCTACAAAACCTCTTGGCGTTCCTTTGCCGTTCTCTATCGAACGAATGCGCAATCCCGTGCCTTTGAGGAAGCCCTTCTTTCGCAAGCGATACCGTACGGTCTGGTTGGAGCGATTCGCTTTTACGAGCGCAAAGAAATCAAAGATGCTCTAAGCTATTTGCGGGCAATCGCCAATCCCGACAACGAACTTTCCCTACGACGCATCTTCACCGCACCGGTTCGAGGTATCGGCACAAAGTCTATTCAATGTCTCCAGCAAGCGGCGCAGGATTGGCGCTGCACCCTCTGGCAGGTTCTATCGAAATTGGACGAAGTCTCGAACCTCGCCTCAGCCGCTAAAGTAAGGCTAAAGGCGACCTATGATCTGCTCTGCTCTCTTCGCCGGAAGGCTGCGGCGCTTCCGTTGCCTCAATTCATTGCTGAGGTCTTGGCAGTTTCGGGGCTTCGGGTATCACTTGAAAAAGAAGGAACGGCGGAAGCGGGGGAGCGCTTGGAGAACCTGGACCAGCTCGTAGCTGGCGTCGAGGAGCGTTTTCGCCAGAATCCTGCGATGAGCTTGGAGGATTTTCTTCAAGAAGTGGCTTTGATTTCGGATGTGGACAACTGGCGCGACAAGGCGGAGGCCGTCACTTTGATGACTCTCCATGCGGCGAAAGGTCTCGAGTTCCCCTATGTCTTTCTTGTGGGGCTTGAGGAAGGGCTCTTTCCCCATGAGCGCAGCACGGGAGGAGAGGCCGACATGGAGGAGGAGAGGCGTCTTTTTTATGTCGGCGTCACGCGGGCTCAGAAGAAATTATATCTCACCTATGCGACAGAGCGATGGCAAGCGGGAAGGATTGTGAGAGCGGAGCCCTCGCGATTCTTGCGCGAGATTCGGCCCGAGAATCTGCAGGGATGGACTCTCCCGCCGGAAACGCAGAGTCGCGAGCGGACATGGTGGGAGGCGGACGAAGAGGAATCGTTTCAAGAAGATTCGCGGCGTCCGAGGTCTTCCCGTCGCCGAGCAGATACACTGGCGGCGCCACCCATTCCCTACAAGATTGGGGACTTGGTCGAGCATCCGCAGTTTGGTCATGGCGTGGTTACGGCCAAATCGGGGGAATGGGAGGACCTGAAAATACGGGTCGCCTTTGAAGGCATTGGGTCAAAGCTACTGGCAGTTAAGTTCGCTCCTCTAAAAAAGATAGCATGAAGAAACTGCCCGCTTCGCACCAGCATTTTTTCTGATCCCTGCTATTGTGAAGAACTTGTTTCCCTATAAGGATGAATTGATACGGCAGGCGTTGCAGGAGGACCTCCCCGACGGCGTGGATATCACGACGGATTCTCTATTTGCTAAGGAGGCAGTCGCCGTGGGAGTCATCGTCGCGAAGGAGGCGGGCGTTTTGGCGGGGAGTGAACCGGCTGCGCGAGTGTTTCAGTTGCTGGACTCTCGCATGCGGGTTGAGGTGATGAGGAAAGACGGTGAACATCTCAACTCGAATGACGAGGTCATGCGCATTGCGGGAAATCTGCGCGCAATCCTTCGGGGCGAGCGCACGGCGTTGAATTTCCTTTGTCGTCTGTCCGGCATAGCCACTTTAACGGCGCAATTTGTCGAGGCGGTTCGCGGACACTCCGTTGCCATTCTCTGCACGCGCAAGACAGCTCCCGGCCTTCGTGTGTTTGAGGTTGAAGCGGTCAAGAGCGGTGGGGGTGACTGTTATCGCACAAATCTCAGTCAGGCGGTTCTCATCAAAGATAATCACTTGGTTGCCTTGGGTGATCTGCCGGGACTTGGCCAAAGGCTGAGTGAACTTGCGCAAGAAGCTCCTTCGACTCGGCAGAGCATCATCGAGCATGGCAAACTTGAGGTGACTACTGTCGAAGAATTGAAAGAAGGAATCCGGTTAGGATTCAGAAGTTTTCTCTTGGACAATTTCTCGGTTGCTGAAGTGGAGCGTGCCGTACCATGGGCTCCCTCGGGCATATTTTTGGAAGTCTCAGGCGGAGTGACCTTGGCCAATGTCAAGGACTATGCTCGAATCGGTGTTCATGCAATTTCCATCGGAGCGCTCACGCATTCGGCTCCAGCGCTAAATATGTCACTTGAAATACAAGGGAGGCAATGATGAAGAAACGAATTCTGGTCGCCGATGATGAAAGGAATCTGAGGCTGCTCTATCAAACAGAATTGGAGCGCGAGGGCTATCATGTGACCGTGGCCAGTGATGCTCAAGAGGTTCTCGAGATTCTCAAGACGGCGCAGTTTGACCTGATTATTCTTGATATCCTGATGCCGGGAATGAATGGCATTGAGCTTATGGAGAAGCTCTTGGCCAAAGACAGGCGGCAGAAGGTTATCCTCAACACCGCCTACTCGGTCTATAAGGACAATTTCATGACCTGGGCGGCGGACGCCTATGTCGTGAAATCCGCGGATCTCACCGAGCTGAAGACGCGGGTTCGCGAGGTGCTCACGGGACAACAAGCGGAATAGGAACGCGATGCGCACTCTGACACTCCTGATGGCTGGAGGTCGCGGTGAACGCCTCTATCCCTTGACGAAGGAAAAGGCGAAACCGGCGGTGACCTTCGGAGGAATCTACAGGATCATTGACTTCACTCTGTCGAACTGCCTGAACTCAGGGATTCGGCAAATCTATTTGCTGACCCAATACAGTTCGATCAGCCTCGACCGGCATATCCGTTCCGGATGGAGCACGGTGTTCCGCCACGAGTTGGATGAATTCATCGAGTCTGTTCCCCCGCAACATCGTACCGCCGAAGGATGGTACCTTGGCAATGTGGACGCCATTTACCAGAACATTAACATTCTCGAGCGGCACAAACCCGAGCGTGTCTTGCTGCTTTCCGGGGATCATATCTACAAGATGAACTATCGGGAAATGATCTCCTTTCACGAGAAATGCGGCGCAGAAGTGACCGTGGCTGCCGTGGAGCTGGACAAAGAGAGCGCCAAGCAGATGGGGGTGATGAATGTCGAGGCCGATGGTCGCGTGCGCGACTTCCTTGAAAAGGTTTCAGACCCACCAACGATTCCCGACGACCCAACGAAATGCCTTGTCTCCATGGGCGTTTATGTTTTCAACACGGCGAGGCTCGTTCGGGAGGCGATTCGCGATTCCAAACAGAAGGACTCTATTCATGATTTCGGGCGCAATGTTCTTCCCTATATGATTGCACGTAAGGAAAAGGTTTTCGCCTATGTCTTTAAGGACGAAAACAAGAAGACCTACAAATATTGGCGCGACATTGGCACAACGGATTCCTATTATGAGGCGAACATAGACCTGGTGAGTGTAGAGCCTCTCTTCAATCTCTATGACACCGAGTGGCCCATTCGAACCTACTATGGACAATACCCGCCAGCCAAAACCGTTTTCGCCTATGAACATGAAGGGCGCGTCGGCGCCACTTATGATTCGATAGTCTCTCCCGGATGTGTTATTTCCGGGGGCCGCGTCTATCGCTCCATTCTGTCGCCACGCGTCCGAATTAACAGCTATTCACTGGTTACAGACTCGATTCTTATGGAAGGCGTGGAAATCGGCCGCGGCGCGCGAATTCATCGTGCCATCATTTGTGACGGTGTCGCCATTCCCGCTGGCATGCAAATCGGCATCAGCCCAAGTGACGACGCGGCACGCTTCACCGTGACCAGCCGAGGAATCACCGTGGTTCCGGAAGGTATCATGCTTGAATATTCCCGATGAGCGCACGCGAACCCCTACCGATTCTCTTTCTTTGGCACCATCATCAGCCCTGTTATCGGTTGCCGGACTCCTCTTGCGCACTCCTGCCGTGGGTTCGCCTCCATGCCGCGCGTGGATACACGGATATGGCAGCTGTCTGCGAGAGCGAAGGGGCGCAGGTCACTTTCAACTTCACGCCCGTGCTCTTGGAACAAATCGCGGAGCAAGCCGAGGCTCAAATCGCCGATGAGTTCGAGCGTGTTTCTCAGATTCCCGTCCATGATTTGACGGAAGAGGAGCGATGCTCCATTCTTGAGCATTTTTTTTTCGTCAATTGGGAAATGCAAGTCCGCCCGCTGCCGCGCTATGCCGAACTGCTCAGCCGCCGTGGGGAAAAGTCGAATAAGGAAGAAATTCGCCGTAGACACGGACAATTCTCTGACTCCGATATTCTGGACTTGACCGTTCTTTTCCATTTGGCTTGGATGGGTTTCACCGGCAGGAAGTTGCCTGAAATTCGCAGACTTCTGCAAAAAGGGCGAGACTTCACGGAGGATGACCGCACGATTGTGCTGGGTGTGCATCGGCAGTTGCTTCGCTCAGTGATCCCGATTTATCGGCGCCTTGCCGAAAGCGGCGTTGCGGAGCTTTCCACTTCACCCTTTGCCCACCCGATTCTTCCGCTTCTTTGCGACAGCAGCATTGCTGCCGTTGACCTTCCAAAGGCAACACTTCCCGCAATGGCATTTCAGCATCCCGAGGACGCAAGAGGGCAGCTTGAGTGGGCGAGGGAGACTTTTCACACGCATTTCGACAGAGCGCCCGAAGGACTTTGGCCTTCGGAAGGTTCGGTCTCTGAGGAGGCAATGACTCTCGCTGCCGCGAGCGGTTTTCGTTGGGCGGCAAGTGACGAAGAAAACCTTTATCGCTCGCAGACGCGAGGCCAGCGTCCACTGGATCCATTTGCGCCGTTCAAATTCCAAGCGGGAGAGCGCGAGATAATCCTCTACTTCCGCGAGAGGAGACTCTCAGACGAAATCGGTTTTCATTATGCCCGGCGTCCGACTTCAGATTCCGTCGCGGACTTCTGCGCAAAGCTATATCGCATTGCGGACAAGACCCAAGGCAAATCCAGCCGTTGCGTCGCAGTTATCTTGGATGGTGAGAATCCATGGGAGTATTTTCCCGACGGGGGAGAAGCGTTTCTGAGGGGCCTTTATCGAGCTTTGAAATCGGATCCCAAGTTGTGCCTCTCGACTTACACGAATCATCTGAGCGGTGTGAAGAACCCGGACACGCTCTCCGCTCTCCACGCCGGTTCGTGGATTGACGCCAATTTCCGAATATGGATTGGCAATCGAGAAAAGAACAGGGCGTGGGATCTGCTCCGCAGAATGCGCAACCATTTGGAGCTTCAGGCGATGGAAGCGCTGTCGAAAAACAAGGATATTCGGAAAGCTCTTTACTTCGCCGAGGGCTCTGATTGGTTCTGGTGGTTTGGCGAACCGTTTCATTCTTCGTTCGAGCCCGATTTTGACCGGCTCTTCCGAGGCTTTCTGCAGCAGGCTTTTGTCGCTGCGAAGCTCGAGGTGCCTTCGATTCTCGAAGCAACTATTGCGGCTCCCGACATGCAGGAGGTCGGCAATCAGCCTGTCGTCGAGATGACACCGACTTTGGACGGGCGAGTAACCTCTTTCTATGAATGGGTCGGGGCCGCTTGCGTGGATACGCGAAGATTTGGCGTTGCGATGGGACAGAGCGAGAGATTTGTCCAGAAAATCTACTATGGATTCGATTCGGAAACTCTCCATTTGCGTATAGATTTTGCCGATGACTCTTCACTCGCGAGGACTCCTCCTCTGCAAATAGGAATCGAGCTCTTCGGTGAAGAAGGTGTCACTTTCATTTGGCGGCTTGAAAGGGGCTGCGGACTTCCTCCTGTTCGGTCTTCCCGATTATCCGCGAGGGTGGCACAAGACGCTACAGGCGCCGAGGGCGCGGTTGATAATATCCTTGAGATATCCATTCCACTTTACCTGGCGGGATTAGTGCCCGGAAGCGAGTGTTCTTTCGCAGTCGCAATCTGGGAGGGTAAAGTTCTGCGGGAGCGACTGCCGCGAGAAGGAACTCTTCGTTTCCGAATTCTAAGCAAAGGAGAATTGGCGGCGAATTGGACCATTTGATAAGACGAAAGCCAAGCTAAAGGGCATATTATGGCGAATCACGGAGCGTTCACTTTTGTTCTTCATTCTCATCTTCCCTATGTACTTTCTCATGGTCGTTGGCCCCATGGCGTGGATTGGCTCAATGAAGCGACCGCCGAGTGCTACATTCCGATTTTGCGGATTCTTGAAGAACTTGCGGCGGCAGGCATCGCACCCAAATTGACTCTTGGATTAACGCCGGTCCTTTGCGAGCAACTCTCGGATCCTCTCTTTGCGTTTGAATTTAAGGACTACATCGAGGCCAAGATTGAAACGGCGAAGAGGAATAGCGAGGAATTTGCGCAGCGTGGAGACCGGCATCTGGCGGGTCTGGCTCAGATGTGGGTGAAGTTCTACCGGGACATTGCCAGTGACTTCGTGGAACGCTGGAACGAGAACCTTGTTGCGGCATTCCGGCGGTTGCAGGACGCTGGTCAAATCGAAGTTATCACTTGCGCCGCGACTCATGGGTACCTTCCCCTTCTCTCGCGGGACACCGCCGTAAACGCCCAGCTTCGCCAAGGAGTCACGGCCTATCGCCGTCATTTCGGTCGGGATCCTCAGGGAATCTGGTTGCCGGAGTGCGCTTATCGTCCGGCGTATGCGTGGGCAAATCCTGTATGGCCCGACGCACCTCCTATGCCGCGGCGCGGCATCGAAGAGTTTCTTTCTTATTACGGCATCCGCTTTTTCATCATTGACTCACACATGCTTTCGGGTGGGAAGGCGATTGGAGTCTATCTGGCACGATTTGAGGGACTGCAACGCCTTTGGGACCAGTTTCAGAAAAGCCAGACCCCTGATGAAACTGAGCAAAGCGGTCGTTCAGCCTATGCGCTCCATTGGGTTTCGTCTCGGTTGCCGCATGAGCACCCTGTGGCTGTCCTGACGCGCGATCCACAAACCGGGCTGCAAGTTTGGTCAGGCGAATGGGGGTATCCGGGGGATGGCAACTACCTCGACTTTCACAAGAAGCATTTTCCTGGTGGCCACCGTTATTGGCGAGTGACCGGCGCCAAAGCGGATTTGGGCGATAAGCTGGAGTATTATCCGGAAGCCACAAGATCCCGTATCCATGAGAATGCCCTGCACTTCGTCAGCCTCGCTCGACAAATCATTCGCGCCGAGGAGGCGAGCTATCCGATTATCTGTGCGCCCTATGACACGGAACTCTTTGGGCATTGGTGGTTTGAGGGCCCGCGCTGGCTTCGTGAGGTCATTGAGGAATTTTATCGCGAGTCCGAGCTCGATCTCGTTACCGGTTCGGAATATGTTCGCGCCACGGAGGAAGCGAAGGTCGTGCAGTTGCCCGAAGGTTCGTGGGGAGAGGGCGGATTCCATTACATCTGGTTGAATGATGCGAATCGGTGGACATGGCCTTATGTTTATGATGCGGAGGAACACATGGAGGCCGAGGTTGTGCGTCTGGGTGAAAATCAAGATTCGACGATCCAACGGCTTCTCAAACAAATGGGGCGCGAACTTCTGCTTCTGGAAAGTTCGGATTGGCAATTTCTCATCAGCACCATGAGCGCGGCGGACTATGCCGAAATGCGCGTCCTGCGCCATGCACGGGATTTCGAGTTCCTCCATGACATCTTAAAGCGCGTGGCCGGCGGTGAGCCCGTCGGTGATGGTCAATGGTTGCGCGTCGAGGAGATTGAGAAGCGCGACATGCTCTTTGCCGAAATTGAACCGCTTTGGTGGCATCCTCGAGAATTGGATTTTGCTTCGCGTTGAGAATGCAAAGGAGTTTTCATGCCTGAGCTTCGACATGACCCGATTCAGAAACGATGGGTAATTATCGCAACCGAAAGGGGGCGGCGTCCTTCGGATTTTCTGGTGCACAGTGAAAAGCCACCGACGAGTTTCTGCCCATTTTGCGCTGGTAACGAAGATAAGACTCCACCCGAAATCTGGGCGATTCGTCCCAACGGCACGAAACCGAACACGGCAGGCTGGGAAGTGCGCGTTGTCGCCAACAAATTTCCGGCGCTGATGATTGAAGGAGACCTTGACCGTCGAGGAGTCGGTATTTATGATCAGATGAATGGTGTCGGAGCCCATGAAGTCGTCATTGAGGGTCCGGCTCATGATACGGATCTTTCCGACCAGCCTGTCGAGCACTTGGCCAAGGTATTCAAAGGCTACCGAGAACGCCTGGCTGATCTGGAACACGACCTTCGCTTTCGCTATGTGCTCATCTTCAAGAACTACGGCCTCACGGCAGGCGCTTCTCTCAGCCATCCACACACGCAGCTCATCGCAACGCCCATCACTCCACGAACCGTGGCGATTGAGCTCGACTCGGCCCGAGAGCATTATGCCATCAAAGAGCGCTGTCTCTTTTGCGATATTATCAATCAAGAGCTTGAGCAGGACAAGCGTGTCGTCAGTACCGAAGAGGGTTACCTCGTCATGACTCCCTTTGCGTCGCGGTTTCCCTTTGAGCTGCTCGTCACGCCCATCGAACATCATCATGATTTCGGTCAACTGTCGGACGCGGATCTCAGTCATCTGGCTATCGCAATGAAGAGGACTCTGTCGCGCCTCAAGCGGGCCTTAAACGACCCGCCCTACAATTTCATCATTCACACATCTCCCAATATGCTGGCTCGGGGACGACGGCCCGGCCACTGGCAGACGCTGCCCTATGACTATCATTGGCACATCGAAATCATTCCGCGCCTGACGCGCATGGCCGGTTTTGAGTGGGGGACGGGTTTCTACATCAATCCCACTCCCCCTGAGGATGCGGCGCGCTACCTTCGAGAGATTGAAGCTCCAGCCTAAATGAGGAATGATTGATGACAACTCCCCTTATTGCCACCGATGAGACTTTTGAAGCCGATGTCCTGAAATCGGATGTCTTGACACTGGTGGATTTTTGGGCTCCATGGTGCGCTCCGTGCCGAATGATTTCTCCCGTCCTTGATGAGATTGCGCAAACCTACGGGGAGCGTCTCCGATTGGTCAAAGTGAATGTGGATGAAAATCACCGATCTCCAGCGATGTATCGCGTCCAATCCATTCCCAATCTTATTTTTTTCAAGAAGGGGCGCCCAGTGGATCAAGTGGTCGGAGCAGTCCCCAAGGCCGAGCTTGTCCGGCGCATCGAGGCGCTTCTAACATGAGAATATCGAGAGTACAAAGCCTGCTGGTGCTGATTGCTGCATGTCAAAGCATAACTTGTGCAGTCAGACCGGAAGCTTCGCGCAGGCTCATGGACTTTCTGACTTCGCCTGAAATTGCTGGTCGTGAAGCCGGCACCGCCGAGGTCGCGCGAGTGGCGGACTCTCTGGCCGCGATGTTTGCCCAGCTTGGGCTGAAGCCGGCCGGTACGGGCGGCTATTTTCAATCTTTCGTTGCCGAAGCGCCGAGAATTGATTCTGCACACACATTTGTGCGGCTCAATTTCGAACGAAATACCGTTCAGAAGGAGTTGTTTGAAGCAACCCTGGGCAAAGGGCTTTTCTTTTTTCCGAAACAAGGGCGAAGCCAAGTCCTGGAGGCCCCTCTCTTGAATGGGGGCTATGGCATCGTGGCGCCTGAACTTGGACGGGAAGACTACTCGCCATCGATGGCCAAGGGGAAGATACTGATGCTCTCGCTCGGTGCGCCAAGCGATTCGGCCTTCAGACCGGGCGCGGTTGGCTTCAGACATAGCCTTAGCCCCATCAAGTCGCGGATGGCTCAAGAGAACGGAGCGGTGGCCGTCCTATTCGTTCAAGCTGCGGGAGACGCCAGTCGTCTCCAGAAGGAAATCCAAACGCGGCAGCAGGATTTCGATCCTCGGATACTTCAGCTTCCCGAAGCAGAACCATTCCCGGTTCTCTTCATGGACAGCTTGCTTGGCGCAAGAATGCAGCGGGAATATGAGAATAGCGAGGGCCGCGTTTCAGCTTCCATTAGCGTGGCTTTCACGATGGAGAACCCGTGTACTTTGCGCAATGTGGCCGCAGTCGTTCGGGGGTCCGACCAAGAGAAGGCATCCGAGGTCATTCTTGTCGGTGCGCACTATGATCATCTTGGACGGAGACACGGAACCTACTACCCAGGAGCTGACGATAACGCCAGCGGCATCGTGGCGCTCTCGGAGGCTGCCGAGGCCTTTGTCGCTCGTCCCCCTGTGCGTTCGCTCCTCTTCGTCTGCTTTGATGGCGAGGAGAAGGGACTGCTGGGCTCGAAGTGGTTGTCGAATCATCCGCTTGAAGGAGGCACGGTTGTCGCGATGATCAATCTTGATTGCGTCGGGCGCATCGCCAGCGGTCCCGCACCCATGGGCTCGCCATTACAGAACGACGATTCGCAGATTACCGTATTCTACAGCAAGCAAGCGCCTTGGATTGAAGAGGAGCTGGCGGGTGTTGCGGGCACGGAGTCGCTCAAAGTATCATGGAGTTCGCAGCCTGTTTTCTATGAATTTAGCGACCATGCGTCTTTCCATGCAAAGAAAGTCCCGAGCATGTTCTTCTTCGGAGGTGCCCATGGTGACTACCACAAGCCGACGGATTCACCGGACAAAATAGAATGGGATTTGCTGGGGAAACGAATAGAATTCCTGATTGCATCTCTGGATAGGTTGGGAAATATGCAAAGGAAGCTGGAATTTGTGGAGGGAGAGGGCAGAAGGAGGCCTTGACAAAGTAGATTTTTGTTCTTAAATTGAAAGGATTTTTGAAAATGGCTAAATTCTTATGAATCACACCTATCACGCGAAGCCCGGCGAAGTCGAGCGCAAGTGGCTCGTCTTTGATGCCAGCGATCAGGTCTTGGGTCGGTTCTGCTCACGGATTGCCTCGGTGCTCCGCGGCAAGCACAAGCCTGAATACACCCCTCATGTGGATGTCGGCGATTTTGTTATCGTCATCAATGCCCAGAAGGTAAGGCTGACAGGATTGAAAACTCAGGAGAAAACCTATTTCAGGCACACCGGATACCCCGGAGGGGCAAAATTCGTTTCTTTTGAACGTTTGCTGGCGACTCATCCCGACCGCATTGTTTCTCATGCGGTCAAAGGGATGATGCCGCGGACGAGATTGGGTCGGAAGCAACTCAAGAAGCTGCATGTCTATGCCGGCCCGGACCATCCCCATGAGGCGCAGCAACCGATAACGGTCACTTAATGAGTGGAGAAATAGTCTGTCTATGAAAGAATCTATCTTTTATGCGACGGGTCGCCGAAAATCGGCCATTGCGAAAGTCTGGCTCACACCCGGCTCAGGGCAATGGGTGGTCAATGGCAAAGACCTGCTGGGATACTTCAAGCGCGAAGTGCTCAAGATGGTCATTGAACAACCATTTCTTGTCACAGCGACCCTCGGGAATTTTGATGTCAGAGCGAGTGTGGTAGGCGGCGGGCTATCTGGACAAGCCGGTGCGTTGCGGCTGGGCATCGCTCGTGCACTGATGGTCTCAGACTCGACGCTGCGCCCACGATTGCGCGAATACGGGCTGGTTACTCGCGATCCGCGCGAAAAAGAGCGGAAAAAATACGGTCAGCCCGGCGCCCGCAAGCGATTCCAGTACTCCAAGCGCTAAGCGGTTCACTTTTCCTGAGAACAATCTCTTTGATGAATTGAAAATCACCTGCTCTGATCGTTGCCGGGTTGTCGGGTACAGGCCTGATTGGGCGGCGAAATGACGGGCAGGGTCGTGGAAACCCAAAAAGGAAAATCTCATCATGGCTCGTGTAACACTTCAACAACTTCTTCTCTCCGGAGCTCATTTCGGGCATTTGACGCGGCGATGGCACCCGCGCATGAAGCCCTATATCCTGATGGAGAAGAACAAGATTCACCTGATTGACCTCCGCAAAACCCAGGAATGCCTCGAAACCGCGTGTGACGCCGTGCGCGATATTGCGGCGAAAGGCGAACAAGTTCTCTATGTCGGAACGAAAAAGCAGGCCAAAGACATCATCCGCATGGAAGCCGAAAGGGCTAATTGTCCCTATGTGACCGAGCGCTGGCTCGGCGGAATGCTGACGAATTTCGCCACGATTCGTCGTGGACTCAAGACTCTGGTAGGTCTCGAGAAAAAGGCAACCGACGGCACTTACGACAAAATCAGCAAGAAGGAGCGACTCTCGCTGGACCGCGAGCGCGGAAAACTCGTCACGGCCTTGGGCGGCATTCGAGAGTTGAAGAAGTTGCCGGGAGCTATTTTCATCGTGGATGTGAAGCGAGAGCATATTGCTGTGTCGGAGGCCAATCGGCTGGGCATCCCCGTTGTGGCGATTGTGGACACGAATGTAGATCCCAATCCAATTCCCTTTGTGATACCTGCCAACGATGATGCGTTCAGATCCATCGGCCTTATTGCGCGCACCATAACCGATGCCATTGTCGAAGGCCAGACTCTTGCCCACGAAGTTCGGCCCATCGAGCAGGTGGAAGAAAGGCCTGCTCCGCGTGCCGAAACCGAAGCGCCCCCGTCCCGTCGTCCTCCAAGACGCGTGCGGCGCAAGGCAGCGCCTCGTTGCGCCGAGCCGCAGGCATCCGAGCCAACGCCAGAGACGACTGAAGAGCCCGCGGATAAATATAAGGGCTCGGCAAGTGAAGATTCAGATACTGGTCCTGAATAGGATACGAAAAGCATTTTCTTTCATGGTGTCGAGGGCAAATTGAGCGATTCTTCTCAACAGATTTCAGCGTCGGCAGTGGCCGAACTTCGGCGCAAGACCGGCGCAGGTATGATGGATTGCAAAGAGGCTTTGACTCATTCGGGCGGCGACCTTGAGAAGGCCATCGAATTTCTACGAAAAAAAGGGAAAGCAGCGGCTCGCAAGCGAGCCGACCGCGCCGCGAATGAAGGATTGATTGTTACGGCGATTTCGGGAGATGGTCACCATGCGGCCATCGCTGAAGTCAACAGCGAGACGGATTTCGTCGCGCGGAATGCGGAGTTCCGTGCTTTTACTCAGAAAGTTGCATCTCGAATTCTGGAGTGGAAAGACGGAAATGGCAAGGCGGTGGCTGAGCTACTGTCTTTGCCTGCTCAAGTGGATTCAGACCGAACCATCGGAGATGAATTGACCAATCTCGTTGGCAAGATAGGCGAGAAGCTCGGAATTCGCCGCTTTGCGCGAATGACCAGTCCTTCGGGACTCATCGGTTCATATGTTCACTCCAATTCCAAATTAGGAGTCTTGGTCAGTCTTGATGGCGCTCAGCCCGAGGACTCCGAGAGCCGAACGCTGGCGAAGGACCTTGCGATGCAGGTAGCGGCAGCCGCTCCGCTTTTTGTGCATCGGCAGGAAATCCCGCCGGAAAGACTTGCGATTGAGAAGGAAATCCTCGCCGAGCAAGTTCAGATGGCAGGGAAGCCACCGCAGGTCATCGAGAAGATCGTGTCGGGAAAGCTGGGCAAGTTCTTCAGCGAGGTCTGCCTCGTTGACCAGCCTTTCATCAAAGACCCGAATGTGATCGTGGGCGATTTGATGGCGAGAGTCGCCCAGAAAAGCGGCAAACCTCTGACGGTTCTTTCGTTTGTCCGATTCCAAGTTGGCGAATAGTCTTCCCTCAAGAGAACGGGCGGTTTTTGGGCGCGTTCTGCTCAAGATTTCCGGTGAAGCCTTAATCGGGGCGCAAGAGCATGGCATAGACCCCGCAACGCTGAAAGCCGTGTGTGAGGAAATCGCCGCGGCTTCACGACTCGGGGTTGGGATTGGGCTTGTCATCGGGGGTGGTAATTTCTTTCGGGGATTTTCGGCTGCTGAGCTTGGAGTGGATCGTGTCACCGGTGACCAGATGGGAATGCTGGCAACGGTGATCAACGCGCTGGCGGTTCAGGATACGCTGGAAAGCCTGGGCGTGCCGACTCGGTTGCAAACAGCGGTTGCGATACATCAAGTCGCCGAGCCATTCATCCTGCCCAAAGCGATTCGTCATTTGGAGAAAGGCCGAGTGGTTCTTTTCGCCGGAGGGACAGGCAATCCCTTTTTCACCACGGATACGGCAGCGTCGCTGCGCGCGAAACAGATCAAAGCGGACATCCTGCTGAAAGGCACAAAAGTGGATGGCATCTACAGTGACGACCCTCAGAAGAATGCGCAGGCTCAGAAGTTCGAACGGCTTTCTTATCTCGATGTGGTGGATAGGCATTTGGCCGTGATTGACACGACTGCCGTCACTTTTTGTATGGATCATAAAATTCCTATTCGAGTTTTCAACTTTCGCCAGCGAGGCAATCTCTGCCGTATTCTTCAAGGCGGGCCTATTGGAACTCTGATTGCGAGTTGACCGTCTATGACAAAAGAAATGATTGCCGACGCCGACCTGCGTATGAAGAAATCCGTTGAAGCGCTGCGTCAAGAGCTTCTCCATATCCGGACAGGAAAGGCGTCGGTGGCCTTGGTGGAGCCGATTCGAGTCGAGTACTACGGCACAGAAGCTCCCTTGTCGCAGGTGGCGAGCATTTCGACGCCGGATGCGAAAACGATCGCCATTCAACCCTGGGACAAAACTCTTCTTGGGGTGATCGAGAAAGCGATCCAAAAGTCAGGCCTTGGTTTGACTCCTCTGAACAACGGCACCTTCATCCGTTTGCCGATTCCACCTCTAACGGAGGAGCGCCGCCGCGAACTGGTCAAGGTCGTTCGGCGACACCTTGAAGAGGCCAAAGTCGCCGTACGCAACATCCGACGCGAAGCCAACGACTCTTTGAAACGGGCTGAGAAGGACGGGGACATCACGGAGGATGATTCCCATACATCTCAAGAGAAAATCCAAGAACTAACCGACCAACATATCAAAGATATGGACCGCCTCCTTGAACTGAAAGAAAAGGAAATCATGGAGGTCTGAGGCATGCCCCAGGTCCATTTGTGCGTTTCAAATCGGAGGCCATGATGGCAATGTACATTGACGAGACATGCATCAATTGCGGTGCATGTGAACCGGAATGCCCCACAAACTCAATCAGCGAAGGAGATGAGATCTATATTGTTGATCCCGCAACTTGCCTGGAATGCCAGGGTTTCTTTGATTCGCCTCGGTGCGTTGAAGTCTGCCCTGTTGACTGCATTCACAAGCTCGAATCGTAGCTCTGTCTAAGGTGACGCGCCACATCAAAGAACTCATCGCGGGGAGAGACGGCTCTCTCCGCGAGTTTCTCTCTTTCAACGATGGACCACATTTCACCGCAACGCGCGCGAGCAATTCTTGACCGTGCTGAGGGACGCCGGATTGCCGTGGTTGGCGATCTGATTCTTGATCGCTACCTTTGGGGTCATGTGTCTCGGATTTCGCCGGAAGCTCCGGTGCCGGTCGTTGAAATCGAATCCGAGACCATTGGCCTCGGCGGAGCGGGCAATGTGGTGCACAACTTGCGGACTCTTGGAGCGAGGCCGGTTCCTTTCGGCGTGGTCGGCAATGACGCCGCGGGAGAAGTCCTGTCGGGTATTTTGAGAAATGTCTGCTCCGATGTGCGCGGCGTTCTGAAGGTAGTCACGCGCTTGACCTCGGAAAAGACTCGAATCATCGCGAGCGACCAACATGTCGTTCGAGCTGACCGCGAATCCGTGGTGGACATCCGAGAGAGCGAGGAAGCGGCTTTGATCTCCACGCTCGAAGAGATTCTGCCCGAACTGGATGCCATCATCGTTCAAGATTATAATAAGGGCGTTGTGACGGTTCGTGTGATCGAAGGTGTCATCACGGCGGCCCGGCGACGCGGTATTCCCATTGCCGTGGATCCGAAATTCAACAATTTCTTCGCTTTCAAAGGTGTGACGGTTTTCAAGCCGAACAAGAAGGAGATCGAGTCCGCACTGGGAGTGCATATTGCTACAGACTCTCAAATGGAAGAAGCCGGTCGCACGCTCTTTGAAAGGCTCGGTTGCCAACACATTTTAGTTACGAGGGGAGAGCAGGGAATGACGCTCTTCTACGACCCTCACCATATCGAGCACATTCGCACTCGCGCAAGAAAGGTGCATGATGTGTCCGGGGCAGGGGATACTGTCATCAGCACCTTAAGTGTCGCCATGACCGGCGGTGCCGAGCTTGGAGAATGTGCGGTTCTGGCCAACTATGCCGCGGGAGTCGTATGCGAAGAAGTGGGAGTCATTCCCATTGAGCGAGACCGTCTGATTGCAGCCATTGAACGAGGTCCCGCATAGAGATTGACCCACGAGCTTTGTCCGGGCGACTAGCTCAGTTGGTTAGAGCGCTGGTCTCACATACCAGAGGTCATAGGTTCAAGTCCTATGTCGCCCACCCCTGTGAGGAGTGTCGCCTTGGGTCGTGTTATTTCGCTCGACGATGGCCTTCGCCGTCGCTATCTTGCCACGAAACGCGCTGAGAGGGTTGTTTTCACCAATGGAGTTTTCGACTTGCTTCATCGCGGCCATCTCGAGTATCTGTCGGCGGCCAAGGCGCTGGGCGATATCCTCTTTGTGGGCCTCAATTCCGATACATCGGCGCGCCGTATCAAAGGAGACAGCAGACCCTTCGTTCGAGAGGGTGACCGTGGCTACTGTCTGGCTTTCCTTCTGCCGGTGGACTATGTTGTCCTCTTTGATGCAGACACTCCCCTTGAGCTTATCAAGGCGCTGAAACCGGATGTTCTGGTGAAAGGGGGCGACTGGAAAGTTGAAGACATCGTGGGCTTCAAAGAAGTGCGCAGCTATGGTGGTGAAGTTCTGTCGTTGCCCTATCGCGAGGGGTATTCCACGACTCGGCTTTTGGAGACCATCGCGGCAAGTTTGACGAAGTAAATGTTCGACGACCTTACACAGAAATTAGAGAAGGTTTTCCGCCGCTTGCGAGGGATGGGGACTCTCACCGAAGCGAATATCCATGACGCCTTGCGCGATGTGCGGCGAGTGCTGCTGGAATCGGATGTCAATCTACAGGTTGCACGGGATTTCCTGACACGCGTGCAGGAAAGGGCTGTGGGGCAGGAAGTCATCCGCTCTGTTTCGCCGGCCCAGCAAGTCATAAAGATTATTCACCATGAACTCGTGCAACTCCTCGGAGCCGAGAGTGCTAAGCTTCGTGTTTCGTCGAAACCTCCGACGGTCTATATGGCCGTGGGATTGCAGGGCTCAGGAAAGACGACATTCTGCGCAAAATTAGGATTCCATCTCAAGTCAAAGGGAAAGCGTCCACTGCTTGTGGCCGCCGACCTTCAGCGCCCCGCAGCCCAAGAGCAACTGGAGGTTCTGGCAAAGTCGGCTGGGGTAGCGGTTTTCCGTGAGAAGGCGCAAGGGCCTGTGGAAACATGCGAAGCTGCCGTGAAATATGCGCAGCGCAATAGTCTGGATCCGCTCATACTCGATACGGCCGGCCGATTGCATATTGACGATGCTCTGATGGCTGAACTGCAAGAGATAGAGCGCCGTCTGTCGCCTGCCGAAATTCTTTTCGTGGCTGACGGAATGACCGGTCAGGACGCTGTGAACTCAGCCAAGACCTTCTATGAAAGGCTGCACTTCTCCGGCGCGGTGCTCACGAAAATGGACGGGGATGCGCGAGGAGGTGCGGCACTTTCCATTCGAGCGGCTACGGGCCAGCCAATCAAGTTTCTTTCCGCCGGCGAGAAATTGGATGCGCTCGAATTGTTTCACCCCGACCGAATGGCCTCCCGAATTCTGGGGATGGGGGATGTGGTATCTCTCGTTGAGAAAGCTCAGGCTGTCGTGGATGAAGAGCAAGCTGAGAAACTGGCGCGCAAGATTGGGAAGCAGGAATTTGACTTCGAGGATTTCTTGGAGCAACTCAAGCAACTCAAAAAAATGGGTTCACTCGCCGGTCTCCTCGAGATGATTCCCGGAATGGCAGGACGCCTCAAGAACACGCAGATAGACGAGGGGGCCATGCGTCGCGTGGAGGCCATTATCCTTTCGATGACACCGGAAGAGCGTCACAATCCGAAGGTTCTGAATGGAAGCCGCCGCCGGCGAATCGCTTGCGGTTCCGGAACGCGGGTGCAAGATGTGAACCGACTTTTGGAGCAATATCAGCAAATGCGGCATATGCTGAAGAATCTGAAAGGCAACAAATTCCTATCACTTCGCCGCATGATGAAAACGACCTAAAAATAGGAACGAGAACCGTGTCTGTTCGAATTCGATTAATGCGCCTGGGGCGCAAGAAAAGCCTTCAATTTCGTATCGTCGCGGTGGATTCGCGGAAAAAACGGGATGGAGCCTACCTGGAACTATTGGGAAGCTACCAGCCTCGGTTCCGCCCTGCGAAAGTCGAAATTGAAGAAGACAAGGCCTTGCGGTGGCTGCAACTTGGAGCCGTGCCCTCGGATACGGTTCGGAGTCTGCTTTCGGAGCGGGGAATCATGCTGAAGTTCGACCTGCTGAAACGCAACACTCCCGCTGAGAAAATCACGCAAGTCACAGCCGACTGGCAAGCAAAGGTGGCGCAGCGAGTCGCCAAGAGCGTGGCTCGCGCCAAGCCGAAGAGCAAGAAGAAAACGGCTGCGGAGCCCATCCCCGCCACGAAACCACAGGAATCATAGACGAGTGGAACCCATGGAGAAGTTCATCAGCTTCATTGTTAAGCATCTGGTGACGGATCCGGATGCCGTTTCCGTGGAACGAGTTGAGAAAGAGGGGGATGTCGTCTACCGCCTCCGCGTCGGAGATGGAGATCTGGGTCAAGTCATCGGCAAGGAAGGTCGAACGGCGAAGTCGCTCCGCATTCTCTTAATCGCAGCGGCGGCACGGGCCGGCCAGCGAGCACGGCTGGAAATCGTTGACCTTGCCAAAGAGAGGGATGCCGCACCGCAGCCCTGACGATTTCCGGGCCCTCGGCAGGGTCGTCGCACCCCACGGCCTGCAAGGAGCTCTCAAGGTTGAATCCTGGAGTGATTTTCCTGAGCGCTTTGAGGCTCTGCAATGGGTTTACCTTAGGCGGGTGACGGGCGAGCTTGCACGCCACGAAGTGAAGAATGTGCGTTTTGGCTCCCGCCACATCTTTTTGAAGCTTGAAGGCCTGACCCACCGGGAACAAGTGGAGGAATATCGAGAGGCCGAACTGCTCGTGCCTGATGAGGAAAGTTGGCCGCTTCCTCAGAATCGCTACTATGTCAGCGACATCGTTGGAATGGCAGTGGTGGGCGCGGATGACACGCTTCTCGGCGAAGTCATCGGAATAGAAACAGGCGGAGCACAGGACATTCTGACGGTGAGAGGGACCCTCGGCGAGCTGATGATTCCCATCGTGGATGAATGGATTTCGGAGATAGACACTGCAGCGCGAAAGGTACGAATCTCCAACTGGCAGAATTTGGTGAATCCGGAGGAGTGCAAAGGTGAGGATTGATGTGCTGAGTGCTTTTCCTCAGATGTTCTCCGGCATCCTTCAGGCCTCTATTCTTCGCCGGGCCCTTGAAGGAGATTATCTACAGTTGTGGATTCATAATCTTCGCCATTTCACTGAGGATATTCACGGTCGGCTTGATGACTACCCCTATGGCGGTGGCCCCGGGATGATTCTTCGCGCCGAACCCGTCTTTAACGCGCTGGATTGTCTGTCTGCGCACAGAGAGGACACGCCCGCCCTTATCTACTTCACGCCTCAGGGGCGGCTCTTTACTCAAGCGATGGCGCGCGATTTCAGCGGAAATCCGTGGCTGATTCTCCTCTGCGGTCATTACAAAGATATTGATGCTCGCATTCTGCAGAAAGACCCTTGGCAAGAGCTATCCATCGGCGACTTCGTATTGAGCGGAGGAGAAACGGCAGCGGTTGTCTTTATTGATGCCGTTGCACGCTTGCTGCCCGGCGTTCTGGGCGACGAGGCATCTGCATCCAATGATAGCTTTGAGGATGGTCTGTTGGATGCTCCCTATTTCACCCGTCCCGAGGAAATAGACGGCTTGACCGTGCCGGAGGTTCTGCGAAGCGGCAATCATGAGCAAATCGCTCAGTGGCGTCGGAGCGAGAGAGAGGGGCGCACCCAAGAGCGTCGTCCGGATTTGTGGGAAAAACACCAACAGCGAGATAAGCATAAATCGCGAT
>DYHQ01000149.1 GCA_020724065.1 Candidatus Puniceispirillum sp.
AATCCGCTCATCGCCTATGCCGATACGCTCACGACTGTAACGGGATCATGGCAGTTGCCGTGGGTTTGCAATACTCTTGGAAGGTGAAAGCAAGCGACATCTACGGGCATTGGATTTGGAGTCCGGTGGCGCATGTCACGCGCGGTTCCAATCCTCAGGTTCCCGTGCGAATCGAGGATTTCGTCGCAAAGGTGGAAGGCGATGCGCTACGGCTCTCGTGGAGTCCCGTGACGATGGATACATTGGGGAATCCGGTGTCGGTGAGCCTTTACATCATCTATGCGTCGCCGACCCCTGACCAAGAATTTTGGGCAATCGCCTACAGCGCGACCAACGAATGGCTTGACACGGAAGCGTTCACGCTCGAGTGGCCGAACTGGTTCTATCAAGTCATTGGCTCGACGGATGTGACGCCGCCCCCTCTCGTGTCGCGGAGGGCATGGCCGACAAATCAACCTAACTCTTGTTTCTCCGAAGCAAGGAGAAATCCCGATGCGCGTGCTACCCCATCAAACGGGATCAGAGGACATTTTCCATATTCGACGACAGAAGTAGATTATTGTAGAAGGAAATGAGGTTGGAAGAACGATGCAACGAAAGAGACTTTCACTTGGTGGAGAAATCGTTTTCATTTCGCTTTTGGCTATTCTTCTTGGCGTCGGCGGAAAAGTCGTGCGCAAGGACACACTTCCTTTCTGGGGGAGTCCCTCGCGGCCGAAGTTGATTGACCTGCCTGAAGCGGTGGCAGAGCCCGCTGCGGCCAATCCGGACAGTATGTTCGCGCCTTCGGAAATAGCCTACCGAATCACTCTTGCGCGCGCCGCAGGTCTTTATTTTCAGCGTCAGAAGTTAGAAATTTGCTTTCTGGACGCGAGGTCTCCCGAACTCTACTCGGAGGGTCATGTCGCCGGAGCCCTCAATCTGCCGCGCGAACATCTGGAGGAGTACCGGGACAAGGTTGTTCCTCACCTCGAGCACGACAAGCTCATTGTGATCTATTGTGACAATGAGGAGTGCCCGGAAGCCACAGAACTCGCCGAGGCACTGTTGGCGGAGGGATTTCGGCGAATTGCGGTTTTTGAAGGAGGTTGGGATGAATGGGCGGAGTCAGGGTATCCGACGGCGACTGGACCGGAGCCGGGCGACTAAGGCTCCCATACATATTCTTTCACTTGCGGATGCAAGCGAAGACCGAAGACGCTACTGTTTGCCGAGGAGCTTGCCTGCGAAAAAGAGATATTGAAATCAAATATCTTCAGCGACTTCCGCTTGACTTTGTGAAAAAATATCAATAATTTATCTATGGATCGGACTCGGTTGTCAAGGTATCTTCAGGGGCTGGCATTTCTCTGTCGCTTAGGCTTGGCGGTCGTTTTTCTTGTTGCCGCGTGGCCGAAGATTCAGGACCCTGTGGCTTTTGCGAAAGCCATTTCGAATTATCGCATCGCTTTGCCCATCGTCGGCATGAACTACATCAACGCGATGGCTTTCTTCTTGCCTGCTTTGGAGATGGTGCTTGCGTTGGTGTTGGTGGCAAGTGTATGGCGACGAGGAGCCGGCTTACTTACCGCGATTCTCATGGTCATGTTCATCGCCGCCATCTCTTCGGCGATGGCGAGGGATCTCAATATTGACTGCGGGTGCTTTGGAAGCACGAAACTCGGCGCTGCCATAGCGCACAAAGTTCGATTGCGACGGCTACTGGAAGATGTCGCTTACCTCATCATGGCGAGCATGGTCTTCTGGGAAGCCGTGGCCTCACGAAAACGAACGCGAGAAGGTGTGACATGAGCCGCATTCGAGCTTGGGGAGTCCTGTTCGCTATTCTCTTTGTATCTATGGTGGCATGCGCCGCCGGTGGCGTGCGCTCGTTTGACAAGGGTGGCAGTATTTCGCACTACTTTCCGCCGCCACGCCTTGCACCCGGACAGATACCTGCTTTTCAGCGTGATGAGCCGCAAGCCATTGACGACCACCTTGACCAGTTCGATTGGATCTTTGTGAATTCTCTTTATGATGCGGACACCGCGCATGCCGCGTATGACCCGGATATGCTGGACGCCGTTCCCACGGGGATTCTTCTTTTTCCCTCCAGTCTGCGCGCCTACATTTGCACCTATCACACGATTTTCATAAGCAACAATGGTGGAATCAGTTGGAAGAATGGCGACCGCTATCCAGCGCCCAATCAAAATCCGAATTTTTTGCCAGTGCGGCGGCCGAACTACATTTATGGTTTGGCGGCTAATTCGATGGAAGAGGATGAGCAAAACACGAGCGTTCTTTTTATAACGCACTTCAATTCGACAACAGGTTACGGGTATGTGCGAAGTGCTTTGTATTCTTATCCGGAACAAGTGTATATTGACACGGTGCGAAAGGCGACCGATTATTGGCTCGGGCACATCGTTTCACCCGATACCATGCACCTATCCGCGTTGGGCAGTTGGGACGGATATGCTCTCTTTTACGGGCACTTCACTGTGACCATTCCTTCGGACAGTGATACTGTCACCATTGATACGACCATGTGGGTGGAGACACTTCTTGACCCTTACAATTGGGTCAGCGGCCCTCTGGCCTATCAGAATGGGTTCTTGTATTCGGTTGGTTCTCATCAGTGGGTTAGCTTCGACAGTGGTCGGACTTGGGAGGTTCGTCCCTGTGCTGATGAGGTTTTTGATGGCGGCGTGGCGTTCGTAGATACCCTTTATGGTTGGACAGGAGGCGGTCGCATTGCTCCCGTGTCGGAAGGCTGGGTCCACCGGACGACGGATCGCGGACTAACCTGGAGCGGCCGTCTGCTGGAGACCAATTATCCGATTCGCACGGTGCATTTTCTTGACCGCAACTATGGTTTCGCGGCGGGAGGAAACTATCAAGAAGGCATTGGCGGTATTTGGAGCACGACCGATGGAGGAGAGACTTGGCACGAAGACTTGACGGTTGCAGCCGAGATTACCGTGCTGGGTTCGCGCCGTTACAATCTCGTGTACATGGAGATTTTCGCTGCAGGATTCTACCCTGATTTTGTGGGAGGGGTTTGGCGCAGTCGCATCCTTTTTCCTGACACCACAGGTGCCGTTCTGGTAGCTCTACCCGACACTCTTGATTTTGGTTCCATTCTCCCCGGGGAGCGCGACACGCTCTCGTTTTGGGCCATCAATTTCGGTTCGGATTCCATTGGTGTCAGCGGTTTCTATGTCTCAGACACCGTCTTCCAAACCTTGCCGGATACGACCGTCTTCGATGTCCCACCGAGGGACTCCGTTGAGATTCCTGTGGAGTTCCACCCCGTTTCGGTCGGAACTCGAACCGCTACGATTTATGTTTTTAACAGTGAATTTCAAGATGTTCGAGTGGTCTGCCGCGGCGAAGGGCGCGATTTGGCGGCAGAATCCTCCGAATCGCTGCTTCCGCGAGAGCCCTCAGTTTCGGTCTATCCCAATCCCGGTAATCCGGATTTCTCCATTCGATTTGACCTGCCCACTCGCTCAGACATCCGACTTGCAGTCTATAATGTCCTTGGCCAGCGAGTCGCTGTGCTTGCATACGGCTGGCACGATGCGGGTTCCCATCAATTGATTTGGCAAGCGCACGACCTCCCCAGCGGCATTTATTTCGTGCACCTCGACGGAATTCCCTCACCCAAAATGGTCAAGCTGTGCCTTGTGCGATAGGCGCTTCAGACGAGCAAGCCAGGACATTACGGACAAGGCAGGCCTTGTCCCTACGAGGCGATGGGGTCATCCAGGAATGGGAACGCTCTCTACAAACATCGTCGTCATGTTCTCGAAAATCCTGTGCACTGGCGTCTCGACAACGAGAATAGGTAGGGACAAAGCCTGCCTTGTCCGTTTGTGTGGTCCGTCTGTCTTGTCCGTCGGCTTTGTTATTGAACTAGTGAGTCATGCCAAACATGCCTGAACCACCTGAAAAACAATTGAGTCTGCTGCCGACCGGAAATGGCAACGGGCCGCGCGTCTTGCCGGTCAATGTCGAAGATGAGATGAAGAGCTCTTATCTCGACTATTCCATGTCCGTTATCGTCTCGCGAGCGCTGCCGGATGTGCGAGACGGCCTGAAGCCCGTGCATCGCCGCATTCTCTACGGCATGCAGGAGCTTGGCCTCGGCGCGGGCCGTCCCTTCAAGAAGAGCGCGCGCATCGTCGGCGATGTCATGGGGAAATACCATCCCCACGGCGACATGGCCATCTACGACGCTCTCGTGCGCTTGGTGCAAGATTTTTCGATGCGCTACCCGCTCGTCGAAGGGCAAGGCAACTTCGGCTCGATTGACGGCGACAGCGCAGCGGCGATGCGATACACCGAAGCGCGCCTGTCCAACCTTGCCGGAGAAATGCTGGCCGACTTCGACAAGGAAACCGTGAACTTCGTCGCCAACTATGATGAAACACTGCTAGTGCCGTCGGTCTTGCCATCGAAACTGCCGAATCTTCTCATCAATGGCGCCGATGGTATCGCCGTCGGTATGGCGACGCGCATTCCTCCGCACAACCTGCGCGAAGTCGTTCAGGGGCTTTGCGCCATGGTGGACGACCCAACCATGACGACCGAGCAGCTCATGGAGTTTGTCGTCGCGCCCGATTTCCCGACGGGCGGAATCATCTTCGGGCGAGAAGGAGTGCGTGAGGCCTACACGACGGGCCGCGGGCGCATTATTGTGCGGGCTAAGGCGAATATCGAGGAATCTCACAAGCCGGGAATCCGCGACCGGATTGTCGTTACGGAGATTCCTTATCAGGTCAATAAATCGCGGCTCATAGAGAAAATCGTCGAACTGATCGAAGAGAAGAAAGTCGAAGGTATCGCCGATATTCGGGACGAATCCGACCGCGACGGTATGCGTCTGGTCATCGAGCTGAAGCGGGAAGCGGTTCCCGATGTGGTTCTTTCGCAGCTCTTCAAGCACAGCCCTCTTCAAGAAACCTTTGGGGTGATTTTGCTTGCGTTGGTTGGTGGCGTGCCCAAAGTCTTGACGCTGCGAGACCTCTTCGAGCATTTTCTCGAACACCGCCATGAGGTCGTGCTGCGACGCACGCAGTTTGAGCTGCGTCAAGCCCGCGACCGGTTGCATATTCTTGAGGGTTTGCAGACAGCGCTGGACCATATTGACGAGGTCATCGAACTCATTCGCGGCGCGACTTCTCCGGAGGTTGCTCAACGCGAGTTGATGGAGGCTTTCGGTCTTTCGGAACGCCAAGCCACCGCCATTCTCGAGATGCGTCTGCAAAGACTGACCGGCCTTGAGCGACGAAAGCTCCATGACGAAATGGTCGAACTGCGGGCGAAAATTCAAGAACTTGAGCGCCTGATGACTTCGCGTGATGAGCGGATGAAGCTGGTCAAAGATGAACTGATGGAGTTGACCGAGAAGTATGGGGACGAGCGCCGGACGCAGATCGTCGAAGAAACGGCGGAAGTGAATCTCGAGGATTTAATCGCACCGGAAGAAATGGTCGTTACGATTTCTCATGCGGGTTACATCAAGCGTTTTCCCGTATCGGGATTTCGCAGACAAGGGCGCGGCGGCAGAGGCTTTCAAGGCGCGCGCACCAAAGAAGAGGATTTCATCCAACATCTCTTCGTCGCTTCGACTCATGACTACATTCTCTTATTTACCGACCGGGGGAAGTGTTATTGGCTTAAGGTCTATGAGATTCCGCAGATGGGACGCGGCTCTAGGGGGAAGGCGTTGGTCAATCTGATCGAGCCTCTCTCCGAAGAA
>DYHQ01000150.1 GCA_020724065.1 Candidatus Puniceispirillum sp.
CGCCTCGTCTGAGGCCACAAGCTCCCCCGCCCGCAAGCTCGTGCTCTTGAAATGACCTCTATTGGCTGGACGCAGTGCCCACCCAAGGGCCGGGCAGTTTAGACACCTGCCCCCGCAGGACTTGTCACGCTATTGCTGCTACGATGTTGTCTCTACCATGCGAACTTCACTCCCCCCACGAAGAAGAAACGGAACTGATGGGCCGTGCTGCGTTTTCCGTCGTCGGCGTAGAAGTACTCAGCCACATTGGGGCGATCCAACACATTCTCCACCTCAAGGAAAACGACGAGAGTTCCTCGTCTGAAGAACCATTTGCTGTCCAGACGAACATCCCATCGGCTGTAATCTGGATAACGGTCGCCGTTCTCCTCGCCTTCCTCCCAATGAAAATCGTACTCAGGGCCGTCGGTCGTCCATGCCATGGGCGTGTAAGGCCGACCTGAGACATACCGAAAACGCGTGGATGGAGCCAATTCATCCCCATTGATTGGCAGCACATAGGTCCACCAACCGTACCAACGGCGCCGAAAGGCTTGAAACCATGAACGATGGCTCAAGTTCGTCTTATGCCCGAAGACCAGGGTGGATACATGCCGGAAATCGTAGTCGGCGGGAAAGCTTCCGCGCAGAGGCTCGGAAGAGCGGGCGTCCCCATACGAATAGCTCAGTGTCCCGTACCAATTCGTGGCAAGTTTCTGTTGCGCAAAGAATTCAAATCCCCAAACCCGTTTCTTTCCCACGGGAAAATGGCGATGCGAACGAAAAGGCGGGTCACTGACTAAGTCCTCTTCAGCGACCGGCAGATCGTCGTAATCTTTGTGATAGACTTCCAAGCTAAGTTTCGTGGCTTCTCGAGGAAGAAAGGTGATTCCTGTCACATAGTGAGCGGCGCGGCCGTGAGGCAAATCGCGGTTACTACCGCCGGGATCCTCCGCGTATGTGTGCGTGGGCAATGCCTGATAATAGATCCCGTAGGCAAGACTCAAGGACCATTTGGGCAGGAAATCCCATTGCGCGGAAAAACGCGGACCGATTCCGTAGTGTTTCGAATACTCGAATCCGTCCAAACGCGCACCCGCCACAAGCGACCAGGTTGGCGTCGGTCGCCATCGGTACTGCAAGTAGCCCATATATTTGTAGGATGTCGCCGATTCCTTCACTCGCCAAGCCTCGTGGATGAGGGTGTCAGGCAAGCCATCGCCAGTGAAATCGTCATAGGCGACCGTATCGGGCTCTAACCACCAATCATAGTCGAAGCGAATCGGTCTTAGACCGACCCCTGCCGACCACTCATCTTGCCGCACGGCTCTGCCGGTGAAATGCAGGTCGAATTGACCCGTGGTTTGAGTCATATGATCGCGGTAAATCAGGTGCCGCTCCGGCATTTCAAAGACTTCATCTTCAAAGTCGAGAAGATTGTGCGCCATGACGAGCTCGCTATGTCCCGCTTTCCACAGACTGCGCAACCGCGCACCGGCGGACATACGGTAGCCGAAGGATTCGACTCCTTCCGCTCCCCGGCTCCATGCATCCGGTTCCTCAGCTTCGATCGTGATTCCATCATCCAAGTACAAGCCAATCACTGAGAGCCTATGTCGCGCAGAAAGGTCATAGACTCCTTTGAATTGTGTATCCCAGTACTTGGGAATCGCGGTGAGCCCGATGGTCTTATACATGAGGTCAAGGTAGCTTTTTCTCGCTGAGAATAAGAGAGAGCCTCGACCTCGTGCGAGCGGCCCTTCGATGTTGGCTCCGATGCCTGCCATTGAGAGAACGGCCTCGCCTCGGAATCGCTCGCGATCTCCTTCTCGCAATTCGAGAGCGAGCACACTCGAGCCGCGATCCCCGTAGCGCGGCGAAAAACCGCCCGATGAGAAGGTGACCTCGCGCAGGAAGTCGGGGTTAACCGCGCTAATCGGTCCGCCCGTGGCGCCCAGATAGCCGAAATGATTGATATTGTCTATCTCCACTCCATCCATCACTGTCAAATTCTCGTAGGGGCTTCCACCACGAACGACTATTTCATTGTTCTGGTCATTGGCGCCGGCCACACCCGGAAGGGCTTGCAGCATTCGCTGAACATCTTCGGCGGCGCCGGGAGCACGACGAATTTCCTCATAGCTCAGCGCCCGACTGGAGGTTGGCAAATCCGGCGATGTTTCAAAAAATCCCGTCGTCACAACAACCTCTTGAGCCTCAATCACAGAGGGCTCCAGCAGGAATTCCAATTCGGTCGAGCGACTCGGATGAACAAGGATCTCACTCATCGCGTCAGGCTCGTAACCCATTGCACTGGCTCGAAGATGATAGACACCCGGCGCAAGGTCTCCGATGACAAAACGCCCATGCTCGTCCGCTGCGGCTCCACGCGTGGAACCTACCACAATCACGCTTGCCAGAGGAATCGGTTCACGCGTGGTTCGATCCAAGACCGCTCCACGTACCCGGCCCGGCACCGCTTCAGCGCCAAAGCCCATAGAATGAAATACGCAACAAAGAAAGAAGAGTATAAGAGCAACCGGCGAGACGCTTAGCGCCCGGGCTCGTAGTCGGACAACACTTGAAGTGACCATAGACATACCGGCAATGGACTCTCTTGTGTTCAATCGCCTCAGATTTGCGAAGCACAATCCTTACCGCAGACTCACTGTCCATCATACCAGAGTGAGCGACGCCAAGGAATTGGCAAAAAATACGAAATAATTATGGGCGATGCAACCTTTTTCCCATCTCATATCAGCGCTTGGATCACGAGAAATGCAAAGGGCCCGGCCGATATGGCCGAGCCCGACGGAGTGTCATTGAAATCCTATTCTTTCGCCGGCATTGCGGTACGAACAGAGCTAAGGCATGCTCGGAGAGCTCTGGACCTGATAGAACTTGCTATCTGTCTCCCGAAGCACTCCCGCATCAACGAAGAAGGTATCGGTTGTGACAACCTCCAGATCGCTGAAAGCACCAAACGGTTCCAGCGAACTGCGGACGATGTAGCATCGAGCGCCCGTTGAATTCCAACGCAAGACAATATCCTGCACCTGTGAATTCGTCACCACTTGAGGTGACCCCATAATGGCAAAAGACAAATCAGACAGGTCCCCACTCTCCTTGATATCCAAACAGGCGACCAAGATGCGGGCCTCCGGGATTGTCTCGCGACAGACGACCCAGGATTCCTCAAGGTCATTTGCCGTGATGATGATCGTCTCACAAGGCCCGTTCGGGAAGTCATGGACATTGCACAACATAATTCTCACGCTGTCACAATCACCATCGCATGTCCACCTGAGCATTTTCACCTCGCCACCGTACCACACTTCTCCGCCATTCGGTGAGATGACTTCGATAGAGGGAGCGTACTGATTCAATTGGAACGCAATCGAAAAAAGCCCATCAGTGGAATCGCCCTCGGTGGGATAATCATCGCTGACAATGCGCAGGCGCGCATTGCTACAGGGAGGTCCAGCGACTTTCCAGAAAGCGGAACCATCGTCGGCGGTATGACTGAGAATATCTTCCCATGAACCGTAGGGAAAATCCCTGTTCAGAGAGAGGGTCACAGCGCCCACCGAATTCACGGTGGTCCACTGAATCGGATACCATTCGTCAATCGTGAGTTCGCCCCCGGATTTCGGGGCCTGCAGAGTGAAAAATGGCCGCAGATGGCTTTCAGCCAGGCCGATCGTGAACTCCGAATCCGAGGTGTCGCCGACCATCGGGGACAACTGACTCATGATTCGAAGGCGCGCACGAGTGCAATTCGGAGCTGTCACGGCGACATGCAATGTATCCGTTGCCGGTTCTCCGACGAAGAGATCCTCCCATTCCCCATCGGGAAATTCTCGGCTCAGACTGACGATAATTCCCCCGTCAATGCCATCGCTTTCCCAGACAATTGTGGCTGAATCACCCGGGATCCATATTTCTCCGCCATTGGGCGAAATGAGAGTATAGCTTACCGTATTTAGGAGAGCGAGATTGAGATTCAGCCGCCCCGAACCCAACAGGCCAACATACACGGGATTTTCATCGTCAATGTCATCCACACCCGTCAACAATGCTGTACTAATCTGCTCTCGGCTCCAATCCGGTCTTTGGGAGCGGATCAGAGCAACCGCGCCGGTAACCGTTGCCGACGCCATGGAAGTTCCGCTTCCATAACCGTAGGTGTTCGTGTAATGGTCGGAGTAAGTAGAATAGATAGTCTGGCCGGGAGCGCAAATATCCACCCAGGTACCAAAGTTGGAAATGGATGTTTTGATGTCGTTCTCATCGGTTGCCGCGATGTCAATGCAGTCACCACGGCTGCTAAGGTAATAGGGAAGGCTGTTATTGCTGTTGCCCGCGGCAACGCAGAAGATAATCCCGTCATTGACGGCATTGGTCACTGCAGACGCAAGCGCCGTGTGAAATCTCGATGTCCACGCGCAACTGAAGACTGTCACGCCTTTGCGGCGTCCGTACTCAATCGCTTGGGCCGCGTAATCCATCGCGACATAGGCATTCTCGTCGGCACCCAGCCAGCCGATGCGAAGCACCATGAGCCGCGCTCCCTCGAATCCCGACCCACCGCCCGAGATTCCGGACACGCCGATCGCATTATTCAAAACCGCCGCCGCGATTCCTGCGACATGCGTGCCGTGGCCGACAAAATCGGTTGGTGTATTGTCGGTGTACCGTCCATCTTCACCGGGATAAGCCATTTCATAGACAATGAAATCCCAACCGTAATAATCGTCTATGCGCCCGTTACCGTCGTCATCAAAGCCCGGGACGCCGTATATTTCAGCCTCATTTGTCCAGATAGTGCCAGCCAAGTCCGGGTGCTCATATTGAACACCCGTGTCCATCAGGCCGATTATCGCGTTGGCATGACCTCGCTGGAGACTCCACGCTTCCGGAGCATCAATATCATGGTCTCCAGCGGTCGTTTGGAGATACCATTGATTGACATAGGCGGGGTCGTTGGGATCGTAGCATATCCTGTCAATGGCCACCGGTTCGGCCAGCTCAACCGCTGAGGCGGCGGCAAACTCGGCGAGCATGTCCTCCGAGACAGGGCCCAGCCTTACCCAGAAACGCCAATAGGTCCGAAGCTCGGAGGAACCGCCATCACTGTCCGCAGGTGCCGGCGGAAACAGCGGCTCCACCTCCGAAATGCCCCACTTCGCGTTTAGCGCCGTCAGCTCGCTGTCTGCGACGACGACCGTCTCCCCGTTCCAAGTCGGTGACAGGTCGGCGAACTCAGGCCAAGTGCGAATGATAAACCGATTTTGTGCGCAGCTCGCACCCGGGTCAAGAGCGCGGGCGTGCGCGGAACAAGCCATCCCCACCACAAGGCAAACCACCAGGACTGAACGCCGCATTCAAGCCCTCTAAAAGGTTCTCATCGAATCCTAAGCAAGCCATTGACATGCTGCCATATCCTCTGGCCTAAATTGTCAAACAAAAAATTTAACAATTTTCCGCCAAGAAAGCAAGAACCTTTTTCAAGTGTGGGAACCTGTTTTTCATGAAAATCGGAAAATGCGCGCTCCGCAGAGCATATAACCTTTTGAATACTTTGAGATAGCCCGTCCTGAGGCGCGCTGAATGGGACGATGTTCTTTTCGTGCCTCTCCTCACCTCTGATTCCACTTTGTAGATGAGCACCTCAATGATTCTCAAGAATAGGCCGACATCACAAGGGGGCTGACTCAGAAGTATTGAGTTGGCCCCTTTCGCATTTTTGGTGGTTTGAAA
>DYHQ01000151.1 GCA_020724065.1 Candidatus Puniceispirillum sp.
ACCTCTGGGTCTTTACACCGTCTCCGACTCCAGACTATCCCAATGCGGCGTTGCGCATCCATCAGGTGGATCAGTACGGAGGTTCGAACGGTTGGCTCACATCCGAGACGGGTCAGACTCAGGTTTATATCCCGTCGCACGGTCTGTGGCCTAACGGAACGGTTTACTTCGAGCCTTATCTGGATGCTCAGGTCATCAACCTGATTCCGGTGAATCAGCCATACTACACGCTGGTCAGTGATGTTGAAAATGTGTGCGCCGGCGGAGACATCGAAGGATTTGATCTTGTTCCTTCGCAGGTCAAGCTGCACTTTGATCCTGCTATGTTCCCAGAGGGCACGGTGGATCCAAGTCAGATTGTTCCGGTCTGGTGGGATGGAATTGGCGGCCAGTGGTCTGAAGCAGGAATCGAGTATGTCGAGGTAGACCCACAGAACATGCTCGTCACCTTCCAGGTTCGGATCGACACTGCTGGAAGTGGAACGGGTCAGGAGGGCGACTGCTTCTTTGTCACCCTTGCCGTCATGGTGCGCGAGACCGGCTTCACGATTAGTGGGCCGTTCTTCACGGATGCCGGCGGCGACTGGGATTATGCGGATACTTGCCGCACGCCTGGGCCTACTGTGGACTGCACCCCGCTCTTCTGGGTCGTGCTGCGTGATGGTGACGGTGTGCCGCCGGAAGAATGGATTGACGTCTGGCTGGATGGTATCCGTATCGTCCATAGCGGTGTGCCAGCAACTTGTGACGAATTGGATATCTGGTTGACGGATTACGATCCAGTTTCCGGCATCTACCAAATCTGGCTCAATCCTGAAGCTGCCGAATGTTGTCCATGGTATGGCTGCCTGCAGGCGGGTGAGCATTGGATCCAGTTGCGCGTGTATGATGGTGTTGGCCATTCGCTGCAAACGCCTCAGGACACGTTCGATGTGGATGTCACCGGACCGGATGTTTACACCTGGGGTCGCTATATTTGCCATAACACCGAGATGATTGCGACCATCACCGATCCCGAAGCCTGCATCCTGCTTGATTCTGTGTGGGTTGATGTATGGAATGCCGAGTATCCTGACTCTCAGGAACTGGTTCTCCGCTATCATTCCGATGTGATGACCTTCACGGTAGTCGAAAATGGCTATCAGGCAAGATTCATCTTGACAGCCGACGATTTGGACCAGCTTATCCTTGGCTGGCATGATGTCAATGAGCTGGCGGTCACTTGGCACGCCGAGAACACGCTCACGCTGGAAAATCAGGAGAACACCTTCCTTTACATCGTGGACATCCAGCCGCCTACCGTTGTACCTGTCTCGCCAGTCGGTGAGGCGTATGATAACGACGGCGACGGGATCGCCAACGAGGATCCGCGCGACTGCATCAACAATGACAATGACACTTGGTGGGAGCCTTATTATGAGGATTGGGTGGAACGCATAGATGAAGACTGGGTGGACTTTGTCCCGGATACCCTGCTCTTCGGCGAGCGTCCGACCATCCAGGGCGCGGTGAATGATGAGCCAATCTGCGGTTCGGGCGCGTCGGGTGTGAGTCTCGAATTCTTCCATCTATTCATTGATGCCGTCGAGTTCACTCAGGGTGACGCGACTCCGGGTAATCCATACAACTTCACCATCGTTCAAGACGGAAACGATGACGCCTTCTTCATCTTCGGTGGCACGGACAATCCTGAGCTTGACCAATTCTATGCACCGGGTGAGCACCGTGTGTCCGTCGTTGCCGGTGATTCCATCTGTGGCAACATCGCTCCGTATCCGTTCAGTTGGACATACTATATCAAGGTGCCAGGTCCGGCCATTACCTTCTATCCTGTAGGTGAGGGCTGTGGCAACTGGTTCGATCCCGAAATCACGAACGAATTCACCTTCAGTGTTGAAGCGACCGCGGGATGCCAGTTTGCCATCAACGGCATTGATTACAGTGTTTATGTGCTACCTTCGAATACTCTGATCAGCGGTCCGACGGTCATTGATCCCGCGGGTCAGGATACGGTTACCGTGCCGTTCACCCTGTCCTATCCGTTCCAAGCGAGCGATGAGGGGATTCGGGTGCATGTCACGGCACGCAACTACCTCTATGACAGCACCACGGTCGGCTACACTGAGAGCGACTACTCCTACGCCATTGACAACACCGGACCTGCGATTGCCATTGTGTCGCCGGATGACGGCGAGAACTTCGCTTCGAATAGCTCCGTGGTTGCCGAGGCGACCTTCGATGATGCGGGCCGCTCAGGTGTGAAGCAGACGCTGACGAACTTCACCGTCTACGGTCCTCATGGCTCTGCCATTGCGAATCTGGAAGACTTGGCAGAGAACGATGCCGTGCATGTGAAGTGGGTCTCTCCGCCGTTAACGGTTCCGGGGACCTACACGGTGAATCTGACTGTGGGTGACTGCGTCGGCAATCTCAGTACGGCGAGCTGGAGCTTCGTCATCGGACCGACCGGACCGGCGATTACCTTCGGACCTGCAGACAATTGCGGCGATTGGTTCGAGCCGACAGGTCCCAACGAGTTCGCCTTCTGGGTGAAGAGGACCGGTGATTCGCCAATCGCACCGAATGGAATCTCGTATAGCATCTTCGTGCTACCGTCGAACGAGTTGATTTCCGGACCGACGACGGTGGATCCGGCTGGTCAAGACTCCGTCTATGTGAATGTGGTGCTGGGGTATGACTTTGCGGACGCGGACGCGGCGATTAGCCTGTCCGTAAGCGCCATGAGCGTTGAATACAACTCGGAAACGGGTGAAGGTTTGACGCAGAGCGCCCACACCTATTCCATTGACAAGACAGCACCTGCGATTACCGTATCGTCGCCTTCTGACGGTCAGCACTTCTCCTGGAGCAGCCAGGTGACGATTGCTGCCACCTTCGATGATGGCGGTGAATCGGGTG
Source organism: Candidatus Puniceispirillum sp. (assembly GCA_020724065.1). Lineage (GTDB taxonomy): Bacteria > Electryoneota > RPQS01 > RPQS01 > DYHQ01 > DYHQ01. The sequence goes on from DYHQ01000151.1 coordinate 2,920, forward strand.
TTGTCAGTACCGAGTTCACGGTTTATGGCCCGGATGGTTTGCTGGAATGGGTAGAGGGCTGCGAGAGTGACTTGGCACATGTCACATGCCAGTCGCCGTCCCTGACAGTTCCGGGTCTCTATACGATTACGCTGAGAGTCACTGATTGCGTGGGCAACATTGGCACGGCGACTTGGACCTTTGTGGTTGATCCCACCGGACCGGCGGTTGTCTTTGATCCTGCCGGTGAATGTGGGAATTGGTTCGACCCACAAGGTGAGAACGAATTCGCCTTCCATGTGTACAAGACGAATGATTCTGAAATCGCACCCAATGGAATCGAGTACACGGCTGTTGTGCTCCCGTCGGGCGCGGTGATTGCAGGACCAATCGTCGTGGATCCTGCCGGACGCGACACGGTGAATGTGGATGTCTTGCTCGCCTATCCATTTGGTGAGAATGATGAGGCTGTGGATCTCAGTGTCCGAACCTGGAATGTGAACTACAATCCGGAGACGGGTGAGGGCCTGACAGCAGTTCACTACACTTACGCGATAGACAGAGCGGCGCCCGTGATCACCATCGTATCGCCGTCGGATGGTTGGCACTTTGCGTGGAACAGTTCCGTGGTGGTCGAGGCGACCTATAACGATGCTTCGCAGTCAGGTGTGGATATCGCTTCCATCAGCTTCCAGATTATTGATCCGAGCGGTGAGCCGCTTTCCGAAGAAGGGCAGATTGAGATTGCGATTGACCATGTGAAGTGGATCCTGCCTCCTCTGACGGTTCCGGGTGCCTATACGGTGAATCTCACAGTCGGCGATTGCGTGGAGAACTTCAGTACGATTAGCTGGACATTCTTCATTGAACCGACTGGACCTTCGATCACCTTTGGTCCTCCAGAAGCCTGTGGTAATTGGTTCAATCCGGAAGGTTCCAATGAATTCGCCTTCTGGGTGAAGAAGACGGGTGATTCACCGATCGCTCCGAATGGTATTGAGTACAGTGTCTATGTGTTGCCATCGGGTGCGTTGATTTCCGGTCCGACACTGATTGATCCGGCGGGTCAGGATTCGGTCTATGTGAATGTAGTGTTGGGTTACACCTTCACGGATTCTGACATCGCCATTAGTCTCGCTGTCCGATCCTGGAGTACGGAATACAATCCGGAAACGGGCGAGGGTATGACTGAGACGGCGCATACCTATTCCATAGACCAGACTGCGCCTGCGATCTCGATTGTGTCTCCTGAGGACGGCGCGGACTTTGAGTGGAACAGTTCCGTGGTGGTCGAGGCGACCTATAACGATGCTTCGCAGTCAGGTGTGGATATCGCTTCCATCAGCTTCCAGATTATTGATCCGAGCGGTGAGCCGCTTTCCGAAGAAGGGCAGATTGAGATTGCGATTGACCATGTGAAGTGGATCCTGCCTCCTCTGACGGTTCCGGGTGCCTATACGGTGAATCTCACAGTCGGCGATTGCGTGGAGAACTTCAGTACGATTAGCTGGACATTCTTCATTGAACCGACTGGACCTTCGATCACCTTTGGTCCTCCAGAAGCCTGTGGTAATTGGTTCAATCCGGAAGGTTCCAATGAATTCGCCTTCTGGGTGAAGAAGACGGGTGATTCACCGATCGCTCCGAATGGTATTGAGTACAGTGTCTATGTGTTGCCATCGGGTGCGTTGATTTCCGGTCCGACACTGATTGATCCGGACGGCCAGGATTCGGTCTATGTGAATGTAGTGTTGGGTTATGTCTTCGCTCAGACCGATATTGGCATTGACCTTGCCGTTCGCGCCTGGAGCATCGGATATGATCCCGGAACAGGTGAAGGCATGGCGGAGAGCCGCCACATCTATGCAATTGACAGGACGGGTCCGGTGGTAACCATCGTGTCGCCTCAGGATGCGCAACATTATGCGTGGAACAGTTCGGTAGTGGTTGAGGCAAGCTTCGACGATGCGGCGCAATCGGGTGTGGAGAATGCCGAATTGGCGGTTTACAATCCGGATGGCGTATCCATTCCGCTGGGAGAGTACGATGAGGATGCCGCTCATGTTAAATGGGTGTCTGTACGACTGCAAATTCCGGGAACCTACACCGTAAATCTGAGTGTCACTGACTGTGTCGGGAATATCAGGATAATAAGTTGGACATTCTTCGTCGAGCCGACGCCTCCGGCTATCGCCTTCGGTCTTGGGCCGGACGGCTGTGGCGACTGGTTCGATCCCGAAGGCGACAATTCGTTCACTTTCAATGTTGGTTCAACTGACGCCAGTTCGCCGCTTGCACTGAATGGCATCACATATCGGGTGCTCGTGCTGCCGGATTCGACGGTGGTCGTGGGTACGCAGGTTGTCAACCCGACAAACGATCCCTATTCAGTCCCGGTTCAAGTCTCCTATCCGTTCCAGGATGCTGATTTGGGCATTTGGATTGAAGTGACCGCCCGCTGTCAGATTTCCGGCGACGGCTACGGCATCACGACCAGCAACCATACCTACGCCATAGATGACATTGGTCCGGTTATCATCGCTGTTTCGCCCGACAGTGGGCAGATCTTCAGCCGCGACCAGGCCGTGGTCATTGAGGCGACCTACTCCGATGACGGTGGTGTGCTTCTCTCGACGACTCCGGGTGGCGGTATGGATCTGAATCACACGATTCCGATGCGCGCCACGCGGGGTGAGGAGGAAGGGAGCGGTATGCTCAGTCTCCGTGAGGCGGGTGGCAGAGGCGTCGCGATGGCCAGTTCAGGTATCGGGCGGCTCAGCACTCCTCGCGCCGCGGGAATCCACGAGGGTGACGGTGGTGCGCATCTGGACGA
>DYHQ01000152.1 GCA_020724065.1 Candidatus Puniceispirillum sp.
AACGGATTCGGATAAGCCTCTACAGAAAGTGCATGGTGCGTCGGAACAGGGAGCCTGTCCGCGGAAACATGAAGTGCGGTGTCCCCCGACAAAACTACCACGCGGCCGCGCGTCCCGTCCACATCCCAATTCGTCGCCCCAATGGCAATGTCATCCAACCCATCTCCATTCACATCCCCAACGCCGGTGAACCCCTGGCCATACGGCCCAATCCCCACAAGATACAACGGCGGCAGCCGACCATAAAACTCCCCGACCGGTTCGCGATTGATCCAATGATACCCCAAAAACACTTCCAACCAGCCCCACCCATTGTAGCAATTTTCCCCGCCCCACAGGAAGTCGTTCGCCCCATCTCCATTGATGTCCCCCGCCCCTGCAAAGCTAGAATACCCCAAACCATGCGGACAGGAAGGCGATGAAAGCGTGAAATCGGCTATATTGTCCATATTCGGGCCTCCAAGACAAACTTCCGCCGGTGTCCCTGCCCTGGTGAATCCCAAGACATCATCATAGCCATCCGCAGTAATGTCCGGTACGATCCAAATCTGCCAATGCCTCGGAAACGCCAATCCCGGAACCGTGTCCGGATTCGCCCCGCCAAAAAAGATGAAACACGAATCCCCTCTCGAACTGAAGTCCGAATATCTGTCCCCATTCACATCCCCGTAAGTTGTCCAACAACCCAAACACGCCTGAAGATATGGCTGTTGGATAATCCAATCGGGGATTGAATCAAAATCGACACCACCATAATAGACTTCTACTGACGGCCATGCCCAATCTTGAGTGCTGATCCCAAGATAATCATCAAAACCATCCCCGTTGAAATCGCCCACTGGACAAACCGTTCTTTTAGCCGTGCGCTCAAAGTCTGGAACGGTGTCCAGGCCAGGACCCCCTAAGAAGATAAGGCTACGGCAGACCCAAGCACCAGAATCGTAATATATCCCCCCCCTGAAGAAAAATCTCTATATCCATCCCCATTGATGTCACCAAGACTCTCAAGTCCCCCTATGTTGACCATATAGCTGTAGGGCCGTCCGAAGGCTAAATATGGTTGTTGTGGAACCGGATCTCCTCCGAGAAATATTTCAACATAACCCAAACGATAGAGAGCAATATCATAGTAGTAATCTGCTGCGATCGCCCAATCGTCGAATCCATCATCATTCTGGTCTCCTAAGGGTATGATCCACTCGCCATACGCTGCCGAATCCGTTCGCCCTGACCGGTCGAACAAGACCTCCGGCTCCCAATCGGCGAAGGTCACAGATGCCGCGACCATGAGCAGAGAGCCGCCGAATAATATTGGGATTTTCGCTATGGAAGGCAGGTGTTGGAAAGTTGTCATTTCCTAAGCTACAAAGCTAACGATGGAAGGGAAGACCCGTTCTGAGCTGCGCTGGTCATGGCAACACCAACGCAGGAGGTTGGGTGGGACAGGGAACCTCTACTTCATTGAAAATGCTGTCTTATGATTTATCATGTGAATATAAACAACTTTCTCAAAAAGTCAACCTCGGAGGACCAAATCCCCACACGGACAATTCCTCCTTCGGAGTCATCTCCAATTTAGCCGGGCGAACGCGGACGCAGGACGATTGGTTTCCGGTCAGAAAATGCCAAAAAAAGGAAAGCAGAAGGCTTCACCGCGCTCTGGTAGCCGGTCAGGGTCACCGTGCCTCATTCCTCCGCTCCGCACGCCCGAGGAAATACCCTTGGAGGAATGGATCGCCCTGGAAGCCTTCTGCCTTTCCAACTCTGGCTGGCCACAGGGTCCAAAAGCCGCGCTGTTTCGAGTGCCTGACCAGCCAAATGCCGTGCAAAGGTGTCGAGTTCTATGTGAGCGGAGGGCAACCTTTGTGCCGATTTCATATCTCTTTTAATAACAAAATAATAAAGTGCTTGAAGGTTCACATAACAGCGCATAGCATGCACGGTGGTACCGTGTTTTGCGCGAAGAGAATCTCGCAGGGGGCCGCCAGATTCGATAGCGACTCACCCGTGGGGCGATGAGTCCCTTCTTCGTGGGCACCACGCCTGCCCATGATTTCGGCCGCGGCCGATTCGAGCCGACTTTCCGCGTCATGCGGTGGTTCGGGACGGACAGACTATTTGCGGGAAAGTGACATTTTTCTTAACTCGGCGCGGGTTTAGGCATATATTATATCAAGCTGAATCACAAAAGCAGGGAGAAAAATATGGCAAGACATATCACTTTGTGGGGTTGGTCCGCACTCAGTCTGGTGTCGATTGTTTTTCAAGTGTTTGGGCAGCCACCCGACAGTCTATGGAGCCGAACATTTGGAGGCAGTGATTGGGATTATCCCGACGGTGAATGCGTCCAACAGACCTCGGACGGTGGCTACATCCTGGTCGGTAGCACCCGCTCTTACGGGGCAGGCAACTACGATTTCTGGCTGGTGAAGACTAATGCCGATGGGGACAGTCTCTGGAGCCGCACCTTCGGAGGAACCCAATCTGATCAATGCCACTGCGTTCGACAAACCTCGGACGGCGGCTACATCCTGGCGGGACAGACGCGCTCCTTCGGTGCCGGTCTCTATTGATGCTTGGATAATAAAAACAGATGGAAATGGAAACTACATGTGGGACCGGACTTTCGGGGGAGCTTGGGAGGATGGGTGCCGTTGCGTCCGGCAGATAGCAGACGGCTACATTCTGGGGGGGTACACGCGATCCTTCGGCGCCGGCTATATAGATTTCTGGCTGTTGAAGACGGATCCCAACGGCTACGAGGTTTGGAATCGTACTTTTGGCGGAAGTGGTGCAGACGATTGCCATTCGATCCAGCAGACGGCAGATGGTGGCTACATTCTGGCCGGCGGAACGGATTCCTTTGGGGCAGGCAATTCGGACTTCTGGATGGTCAAGACGGATGGCAACGGCATATTGCGTTGGAGTCGCACTTTTGGGGGAAACAACTACGATGAGTCGTGTGCTGTTCAGCAAACCAATGACTGGGCGTATGTTTTGGCAGGATCTACTCGCTCTTTCGGGGCAGGCAATGCCGATTTCTGGCTGGTAAAGACAGGTTAGGACATACAGCAAACCTGGGAATTTTCGGGACCGCTCGGAGGTCGGCTTCGCAGCAGAACTTACCATGTGGTGGGTGACATCTCCGTTGAGGCAGGCATCACTCTCACCGTCCTGCCATCCACAACTTTCATTTTCGATGGCCCGTATGCATTCACAGTCGGAGGGACGCTCCTGACTGAGGGAACGGAGGAGGATTCTGTCATTTTCACGTGTGACCCCGAGTTGACTCGCTGGGGCGGATTGCGTTTCATAGGCGGTGCTTGTTCCGACAGCCGATTGGCTTATTGCCTCATCGAGTATGGCTCGGCAGATGTGGGGGGCGGCATATTCTGCGACGACATTGTTTTCCCGACCTTCACTCATTGCACGATCATCAATAGCAGCGCAACCGATGGGGGCGGGGTGTATTGCGACGCGGGTTCTCATCCGAGTTTTGCGAATTGCATCATCAGAGATAATTTGGCCGACGACGGAGGAGGTGGAATGTATTGTCTTGGAGGGTCTTCGCCGTCATTCACGGATTGCGCCGTAAACAGCAACGACGCGGTTGACGGCGGCGGCGTGTATTGCGAAGGAAGTTCACCGATTTTCATGGAATCTGCCATAGACAGCAATGAGGCAGAGGACGAAGGTGGGGGCGTGTATTGCACGATGGGTGGACCGATTTTCACGAAGAGCACTCTTAGCCACAACATGGCAGGCAACGACCAAGACTCAGAGGGCGACGAGGCGGGGGATTCTGGTGCTACTATTGCTGGCCGGTTTTCACCAATTGTATTCTAAGCGATAATCTGGCCGCGGACTGCGGCGGGGGGTGTATTGCTCGAGCAATTGCGCACCGGATTTCCTGTATTGCACTTTCAGTGGCAATGCAGCGAATAATCTGGATCAGTTCGGTGGAGGCATATATTGCTATGAATGGTGTTCCTTCGAACTTACAAGCACAATCATCGCCTTTTCCACGGGTTCGGGGATTCACTTCGGCGCGGATTGCCAATGCCCAGAAGGATGCGTTGAGCACTCCGATTTCTGGGACAATACCCCCGCACATTTCACAGGCAATGTCCCTGATGATCTCGGCGAAATTGATCGCGTGAACGCCAATGGTGATGACTGCGACCGGTTCTTCAACATCTTTCTCAATCCGCTCTTTGTGGATCCGCTATTTGGAGACATGCACTTGGCGAATGGCAGCCCTTGCATCGGGGCAGCGGAGCTTCTCGATCCTCCGGTGAACGAGGATTTCGATGGTGAGCCTCGCCCCAATCCGCCGGGCTCCCTGCCCGACATTGGCATGGATGAAAGTCTCGAATCAGGTCTGTGTCTTCCCCCTGACGCCCTGACGACTATCGTCGTTCCCGGAGGCGTCCGGTTGACTTGGCAACCGAGTGGGAACTGCGATTGCTACCGGATTTACCGAAGCACTGACCCCTTCGCACCATTCCCAGCAGGATGGGGACAAGGGGGCTGCGTCTGGGACCAGACTACTTGGGATGACGACGCCATCGCTGGCGCACAGAAGTATTTCTATCGCGTGACGGCGGTGTATTCTTGCCCTTGATGAAATCCTGAAGGAGAGATTTCACCGTGGCAACTGACCTGCCCCGGCCAGCAAAGCCCGGCATTGTGCCGGGTTTTCCTTCTCAGGCAAGGATACGACTTCACCGTGGGTACCGTGAAGACCGTGCATGGTGCGCAAGATATGCGGAGACACCTCAAAAGACGATGTTTGTTTTCGCTGGACTTAAAGGCGTCGAACTTGCTGTGCGATGAGGTATAGAAATTGCCAGAAGCGCTGTGAATGATTCTATTGGAGGGAGCGAAGGAGGCGATGAAGGTCGCTTGCTTTTCGAGGTGAAAATGGCTAGTTTATAATATTTGAAGCGTGGGTAATATTTCATAAGCCAAGTTTTCTGTCGAGGAGAAAAGCATGCTCAGCAAGTCGAGAAAGCAGTTCGGCTTCACTCTGATCGAGATTCTGATTGTCGTCGTCATTGTGGCGATTCTGGCGGCGATTTCGGTGCCTATCTATGTGGAGTATGTCCGAAGTGCTCGAGCCGCCGACGCCCAGGCCACCATCGGCGCCGTATGGAACGCGGCACAAGTGTTTCAACAGGACTTGGGCCGCGCTCCCAGTTCAGTCGAAGAGATGGAGCAGTTAGGATACCTGAAGATTCAGGAAGCGACGCGGCTCCAGTGGATCTTCCAGCTTGTCGGTGATCCCATTACTTCGATTAGTGCCACTTCCACCGGCCGAATGCGAGGTGGCGAAGGCAAGGTCGTCACCTACAACACGCTGGACGGCACCTTTTCCGGCTATGGATTCCCCGTGGAGGAAGGGGAAACAGGCGGCGCGGTCGGAACAGAGTAGGATGTACTTCGGATAATTGTCTTTTTTGAGAGGCACAGACAACCACGCTGGTGCAATCAGAAAGGAACCCGTGGTTGGGTAGGCTGCAGAAAGAGGGGATCATGCGCATCTCAGTTTCCATGATCTTACTTGCGCTTTTCATCCCGCTCTTAGCCATAGCCCAGTGGTCTGAACCAGTACTGGTGGACTCACGGGAGGACACGCTGGGGGTCAATGGTCGCAGCAGAGACTGGT
>DYHQ01000153.1 GCA_020724065.1 Candidatus Puniceispirillum sp.
ATCCTCATCTTGCTTGGAAGAAGACGGATAGCACCTATCATTTCTTCGCCGGACGACTGGCCGGAGTCGAGCCATCGGATGAATTGCCTTCGGGTCATGCGGTTAGCTCGACTACCGCTAAATCCTGGGACTTTCAGAATGGTGAGCCCGAGGGAAGCTGGCTGGGATTGAAGTTCGACCGTCGGCGCGATTTAGTGACCATTGCCTCAGATCTTTTTCTTCTGCAGCGCTGGTATCATACTTGTCAAGGCAGCGCCTGGTATCTGTCGAATTCGTTGCTCTATCTTCATCGCGTGCTCAAAGGACGGTTGGAGATCGAACAGAGAGCTGTTCCGTACATGCTGGAATTCGGCTATGTGCCATTTCACTTCACTCCCCTGAAGGATGTCTTTGGTTTGGGTGCGGGTGCGGTGTTGACGATTGAAGGCGGAAAGTCGAGCCTTACGACTCGTGCGAGAATTCCAATCCACAGGCGGCGGGAGACCTTGATAGAAAATGCTTCCGAGCAAATTTCGGCGGCTCTCGGCAACGCTGTCGCACTCGAACTGAAGCATCTCGATTCCATTATTCTTCCGCTTTCCGGCGGGATTGATTCGAGGTTTCTTCTGGGGTGCGCCTTGGAGGTTCTGCCCCGGGAGCACATCACGACCGTCACCTATGGATACCCCAATTCGCTCGATTTTGTCATCGGTACCGGCCTTGCGAAGAAATTAGGAGTGAAAAACATCGCCCTGCCGATGGATACGCGTCCCATTGGTGAGATTCTCAAGGAGAATTTTGTCAATTCGAAGGGAAGTACTGGACTTATGCGGATTATCCGGTGAGATTTTTTCGCGAGGCATTGCCCAAGGATTCCTGTGTTCTCAGTGGACTCAATGCCAATGCGGTCTTCGGGACTTACGAAATATCAGAAGGCGGGCAGACTGCACAACGCGGTGACGACACGAAGCGTCTGCTTGGGCTGGTGCGGGACGCCATCTTTCGCAATTCGCCCGTCAAGGCGGACTTCCTGCTGCAACTCGCGACGCCGGATCCTTTGGGATTCGAAGCGATTGTGCTCGGGATTCCTGGAGCCGATTTGCGGGAAAAATATGAATATTGGGCGTACGAAGATCATTTCACGAATCGGACGAATTTCGCCGTCGAGTTGCAGCGTGATAAGGCTTTCTATCTCGCCCCGTTTGTTCATCGGCAAGTCATGGATGTGGCGTACGCTTTGCCCCCGTCCGCTCGCCAAGGTGAGAAGGCCTATTGGGGTGCCTTAAAACAGAGGTTTCCGGAGCTGTATGCATATCCGACCGGAGCCAATTTCGGTTTTCCGTTTGGCACGCCGCCATTTCCGAAGATTTTCGCTGCTCGTGCTTGGCGAAAGATCTGGGATGAAATGGATGAAGCCGTAGGAAGGCCGATGGGCAGAATTTTCTATCATCATCCGAGGAATAAATTCGCTCATCCTCGGGAACTCTGCAAGGATATTCACCGTCCGCATATCCTGGATTGTCTTGAGGACTTGAAAAAGTTGGATGTGTTCAGTCCGACCGGACTGGATGCTTTGAAGAATCGCTATCTCCGTAGAAAAGCAGTCAATGGTTATTTGCTGCGTGGACTGCTGACCGTTCATCAATGGATGAAGCATTATGGCAGGTCTGTCTGATGCTCCGACACGGAGAATAGGATAATATTGGGAGGAGCCGCTCGATGAAGCGATGCATTCAGTGTATCATGCCGGAAACGGTTCCCGGAATTGCCTATGATGAAAACGGGGTATGCTCGCTGTGCCGGAATTATGTCAAGATGGAACCCAAGGGTGAAGCGGCGTTTCGGGAGTTGTTGTCTGATCTGCCGAAAGACCGCCCCTATGATTGCATCGTGCCTCTGAGTGGAGGACGTGACAGTACATTTGTATTATATTTGGCCAAGAATGAATATGGCCTCAAGCCGCTGGCTGTTAATCACGACAAGGAGTTCCGCAATCCGCAATCGGTGAAGAATATGGAGCAAGCGTGCGAGCGACTCGGTGTGGAGCTTGCCGTCATTCGGTCAAAGAGGGATATTGCGCACAAGATCGTGCACTGCAATGTCCGCGCGGCGATTGACTTGGGATTGCCTTATGTCGTCACCGCATTTTGCCGGCAGTGCGATTATGGGTATCACAGCGTCGTGTATATTGAAGCAGGGAAACGCGGCGTCCCGCTGATTCTATGGGGAGATTCCTCCGAGGAGTCGACCCTCGCGACCCGTACCCGCGCTCTGTCTGATTTGATGCGCTCGCGGTATCACAAGCTATTGAACCGATATTTTTATGCGACGGAGTTCTACTCTCTACTCCAGCGGATTGAGTTCATGGTCACTCCTTCCGTGCTCTTTTCCCGCGCAACGCCGCCGCTGAATAATCCCAACATCCGCGAGGTCAAAGTTTTTGACTACCTGCCTTGGGAACGAAAGAGAATCAAAGACACCATCATGAATCAATTGGGATGGGAAAAGCCGGCAGGGCACATCTCCACCTGGCGTACCGACTGCTTGCTGCACGAGGTCGCCAACTTTTTCTATGGAATGGTGCTTGCCTGCACGCAGGACTGCATGGGGTATTGCAACATGATCAATTCAGGCCAGATGACGCGGGCGGAAGCGTTGGCACAGGAAGAACAAGCTCTGCAGATGGAGTGGGATCATGTAGCGCGGCTGCTCGAGGAGCATGTCGGTTTGACCCGCCGCGATGTGGAGCGCATCGGCGAACTGGTGCGCACCTATCCCCGACCGGTCTGATAGGTTTGGTCAGGAGGAGACCGTTGTGTTGCAGGGAATCAGAATTTCCAGAGCGGGTAAGGGAGATGCTTGTTCACGAACGCTCTTTCGTCGGGGTGGAAAGCTTTGTGCAGAATATTAAACGCGAGATAGATCGCCCCAAAGCACAGGACGCTCAGAAAAACGCCGACAAGACCCTTAAAGAAGTCTCGAATCAACAAGAATAATAGTGCAGTCAGGATGCCATTGATGCTGAGGCGAAGTAGTCCAAGAAGATCCGCTCGGATCTTGAGCTTGGTCACAATAAAAGCGTAGAGAACGGTATTGTGAAGCAGAGCCGTGAGGCCGGAAATCCAGACCATTGCCATGACTCCCCACTTTGGGATGAGCCATAATCCGAGGAGGAGCTTCACAGCTCCGGCGACTTTGCTGTAGAGAATCAAATCAATTCGCTCCGCATTTTGGAGTGTCATCGCCAGAGGCATTTGCATTCCAGCGATCGCCATGAACAGAGCCATGACCGACACAATCCCGGCCGCTTCCGCGTAGCGGGGTTCAAAGAGATGGACAATAACAGGTTCAGCCATCAAGGCGAGCCAGAGCCCAACGGGCAGAGCGATAAAGAAAAGGGCTTTGGTGAGCAGGTTGAAACCAAATTGCACGGATTCCGCCTTTGATGAGCCATATTCGCTGAAAAACAACGGCTCGATCACCGACTTAAGCATCATGTTCGGTAGCAGATTCCTCAGCATGGTGGTGACTCTATCGGCGACTCCATAGTACCCCACGACGATTCCTCCGAGGATGCCGGTAACCAGAAGCAGGTCGGTGGCTTGCATGACGAGAATGACGCTGATTTCACTGAGGCAACTCAGCCCCGAATAGCGCGCGAAGCGTCGCCAAGGGCTTGGCTCATCGCGATTTGGGTCTTGCACAACCAGCGGATGAAAAACCCGGCGGTAGGCTCCAAAGTAGAGAACTAAGCTGCAAATCAAAGCAATCACTTCAACGATTGTCACGGCCTTGAGGGAATAGTCGTACTGCGTCACATAGAAGATGGCCGCGAGGCGGATGAGATTGTAGCCGAAGATGACCAAAAAAATGATGCGCTGCTTGAACAATCCACTCAACAGCAGCATGACATTTTCCTGCACCAGATAGGCGAGTGCACCGACCAGAAAGATGCGCAGGATGGTCTCCCGTCCGGGGAACTTGAGCAGCTCAGCGAGCTCGGGAGCAAAGATGAAGGCGATGCCCAGCAACAAGATACTGGCCGCGATTTGCAGGAAAGTCGCGGTGCGGAACAAGCGAGCAATCGCTCGGAAGCGAGATTGGTATGCGAGCTCAGGGATGAAGCGGATGAGAAGGTTGGGAATGCCCAGTCCAGCCACACTATGGAAATTAAGCAGAATACCGGTGAAGAGCACCGAATAAAGTCCGTAGTCTTCCACTGCCATCGTGTGGAGCAATAGGCGTGTTGTGATGTAGGAAAAGGCGACGGCTTGAGCCTTGATCAGGATTGAAAATAGGGTGTTCTGGATGACCCGGCGGCGAGGTCTCGGTTCGTCGGGAAGATTTGTCGGCGAGTCGGTTTGAGCAGGCATAGAGTCTCAAGTAGCTTGAGCAAAATCCATTCAGAATCTACGAAAAAGTATCAGGATTCGCAAACAAGCCGGAGTCGGTTTCCGGGCAATTCCGTTTGACGCTAATCCTCACGGATGGCGCCGCCGCCCTTAAGAACATATCTTGAAATAACGCTTGACAGGAAGGAGCAGTTTTTCGTATCTTGGCGACATTATTTGTTTCTTGGCCTGAGAGAAAAAAGGAGAAAACGGCATCTTCTGGTCGCTGAGACGGGTACCTGTCATCGCCGCGGATGGAACGGACACCTGTCATTCCCGCGAAAGCGGGAATCCACAATGGAAACCTACTGTGTCCATATTTTGCCTTCACCAAAGCGGGGAATCCTCTACATCTGATGGTCGGATTCATAGCATGACTTGGGAGAGAGTGGATTCCCGTTTTCGCGGGAATGACACTCTGGACTGCTTGCGCAGGAATGCAGGGGATCCATTTAGACGCTGATCCCCGCGTACGCGGGGACCGCCGTCGTCGCTGCGTCGCAGGCTCAGGCTGCCCCTCAGAGGAGGAAATCTATTTCGAGATAGGTTCTTCGTAGGCAATGGATAGAGGACAAAGGGCCTGCATGACTTGGATCTGCAATTCGGAAAGCATAGAAATGTATATATTACAAAAGATTACGCAAGGAAAGAAGAAAATGGATGGAACGAGATGACCGGTATTGGGAGAGGCGTATATATTGGTGGCGATATGATGGAGGATGGTTTGTCGCCTATAAAATCAATGGACAAGGAGGAATGAGAGCACGCTGGGATAGGGATAAGTGTAAGAATTGAGTTGACAAAGAGAGAAAAATTTTATATAATAATAAGAATTTGCTTTTTGACGAGGAACTTCGTGCCCACAATTCAGCAGCTTATTCGCGTGGGGCGCCACGCATTAACATCAAAAACTTCGGCTCCTGCTCTGTCACGCTGTCCCCAGCGGCGTGGCGTATGCACCCGCGTGTACACGACCACACCCAAGAAACCGAATTCGGCTCTGCGCAAAGTCGCCCGAGTGAAGTTGACGAACGGCATCGAAGTGACGGCCTATATTCCCGGGGAAGGCCATAACCTGCAAGAGCACTCGATTGTTCTTGTTCGGGGAGGGCGTGTCAAGGATTTGCCCGGCGTTCGTTATCATATTATTCGCGGCACCCTGGATGCGTCCGGCGTGGAAGGCCGCAGTCAAAGCCGTTCGCGGTACGGAACGAAGAAAAAGAAATCGGGTGCGGCAGCCTAGTGCCGTTTCCTAAAAGGTTTTCCCGTTGAGTCGGAATGGGGTGGTTGTGC
>DYHQ01000154.1 GCA_020724065.1 Candidatus Puniceispirillum sp.
TTCAAGCCAACCATGCGGCTCTTCTCTTTCGGGATGGAGAACCCATCTACAACGACTGTCTCTATTTCAATCGGGCTTTCGTAGAAGGTGCTTTACAACCCTGCACCCGAGAGACCTTCTTCGCCACGCTGGAGTGGGCGCATTGGCAAGGGTCATTTGACATCCAGCGCCCGCCGAGCGGAGATATTGGTTTGATCGGGATGCGGGAAGACTGGGATGTGATACCCAACGACTCTATCCCACCTCCCAAATTTCCCGGTGACTTCCCGCGAGATCGGGAACTCGGCCCAAATGACGCGCTCAATGTCGCAATTCTTGGAGTAGTCTACGGCAGCCAGCCGCCCTATTATTGGTGCTGGGGCTGGAATCCGGCAGACAGGATTCCTTTTGCTGACTTGGCCGAAGCGCTCTGGGCCGCTGCGGGAGAGGCGCAACTTCGAGTCTATGCCCAGATTTGCTTTGGAAATCATCTTTACCAAGAACTTGAAACCCGAAGGCAAGGACGGCCCCTTTTCTGCATGTGGGCGACAGGAGGGAATACCAACTACCTTGCAGATACTTTGGACCAGAATGGGAATCCCAAACCCGAAGAAAATGTATGTATGGAAGTTGACCATCTATATTGGTGGCTTGACAGGGTAGCTTGCCATTGGGAGAGCGCTTTCGCTCGCTTTCCGGGCGATTGGAACCACTATGTGGGGCAAGACATTGACGGCGTCTTTGGCCGTAGGGATGGGAAGGTCTATCTTTCCGAAGTGTCCGCCTACGACACAAGTTTGAACTCCTACCGTCCTTCCGTATGGGGTCATTTCACAATGACGCCTGGGTTTGTTTTTGCTGGGGCGGAGGACATTTTGGTCTATCGTGTATATGCTCCCCCCGAATTCGCAGTCGAATGCTACACGTTGACCGTTCCTCCCTCTGGATGTGGCTCTGGAAATTGGTATTATCTGTCGTGGAATGGCGACCCAGCAAGGCAGTATGGCATTTGCTATATGCCGCCCGGTGTTTCGTTTCCCTTGCTCGAGCTATATCAGAGCGGACAGACCACCGTTCCTTCGAGACCTCCCTGTCTGGGAAATTTTGTGCATAAGGCAGTGCCGAATTGGGCCTTCATGACTTCGGATTTTGACACATTGGTTTCTGTCCCGCAGTATGCCCCGGATGTGGGCACGGGCAGCGGCCAATTCGTTTTCCCTGATGAGGGATTCATCATGTTTGTGGATCTGGAGACGGGGCTTTCATCTAGGCCGATTGATTTGTCGGTGCAGTTGGCGCCACCTCCGCCGGATGTCCCGAAATCGCCTTTGGCTTCGCTCGGCCTTTGCGGGCCGAATCCCTTCAATCCAACGACAGACATCCGTTTTGAGATGACTAAAGACGCAACGGTGAAGCTGGTGGTCTTTGACCTCTTGGGAAGACAAGTGGCGGTACTATTTGATGGCAATGCGACGCCGGGCGAGCATCGAGTGAGATTCGACGGAACGAACTTGGCTTCCGGTCAGTATTTTGTCCGAGCCACTTCGGGCGGAAGCTGCCTGACCCAGAAGCTGCTTCTGTTGAAGTAGCCTCCGCACCTCTTATAGGTTCTTAGTTTCTTAAGGGGCTGTCCCATAAGTATGGGGCAGCCTCTTTTGTTGTTTATTGCTGCAATTAGAGTCATCACCGTTGATTCATCGTTTCGGAGGAGTATCCTCGCCCTGAGTCACCGTTCCACGAACATCGAAGAGCCAACAAAGATGTAAGGTCGCCGCAATTACTTCTGAGACAGCCCCTCTTTTTTTCACATGGTTGCTCTTGCAAGGCAGTTGCGATTATGACCAAGCAGTGGCATCTTAGGGGCGCTTGTCATACAAGCTAACCCGCACAGCTGCGGGTTTTTCATTTGAAAAGTCGCGCTGTTTTGTTATATTAAAGTGATTCTCAAGAGGAATCCGACATCACAAGGGGCTCAAGCCCCTTGATTCTCACAGTCATGTCGGATGGATTTCAAGAATCAGATATTTCTGAAAAACCACTTTCCCTATAATGAACACCATCTATTTTCTCTGTCCGGATGACAACGAGCCGACCGGCGGCATAAAAACACTCTATCGGCATGTGGACCTTCTCAATGCGAGCGGCTTTCGCGCCTTCATCCTTCACAAGCAGAAGAAATTCCGGTGCACCTGGTTTGAGAATCAAACGCCGGTCGTTTACCAGCGGCATTTCAAACCTGAATCCTCGGATTTCGTGGTGATTCCCGAGGTGTATGGTTCGATGTTGACGCCGACGATGCGCGGTCCCGGAAAGGTCATCCTCAGTCAAAATTGTTACTACACATTTCGCGGCTATGGCATGGATGCCTCCAAGACCACGACTCCTTACCGGGATCGCGAGGTAGTCGCCGCACTTGTGGTATCGGAAGACAGCTTTCGCTACCTGACTTATGCCTTCCCCGGATTGAGAGTTGTGCGAATTCACATTTCGGTGGATGGGGGTATCTTCCGGTTTCGCCCTCTTTCGGAGAAGAAACGGCAGCTCGCTTTTTTGCCTCGAAAGCATCCCCACGATGTCGAGCAGGTCATCAACATTCTGAAGTTTCGAGGTCAACTGAATGGATTCAGCATTGTGCCGATCGAGAACAAGAGTGAACGCGAAGTTGCCGCCATTCTCGCCGAGTCGCTTCTCTTTCTCAGTTTCGGTTATCCGGAAGGTTGCCCGGCACCGCCGCTGGAAGCGATGCTCTCGGGTTGTCTTGTGATCGGCTACCACGGAATGGGAGGCCGCGAATATCTTTCCTCAGATCTGGCTTGGCCCATTGAAATCAACGACATCATAGGTTTTTCCAAAACGGTTGAAGATGTTCTGACGACTTGGCATCACTCCCCCGCGTTGCTTGAATCCCGAACTGCCGCCGCGCGAGACTTCGTGCTTCGCGAATACTCCAAGGAAAGCGAGAAACAAGATGTTGTGGATTTCTGGAACGCGATGCTGGCGCCCCCTCGTTAAGGCGACTATTATATAAGGGTAAGCAATACGCGCATTGGATTCGTTCAGACCTGGCCGCGGTTTGGGGAAATCGAGAGAAACCGTCGCCAAATCGAAGATCTGCTGAAAGGCGAGACGGCGGACTTGTGGGTTCTGCCGGAACTTGCCCTGACCGGCTATGAGTTCTTCGATACAACCGAATTGCGGCGATATGTCGAAGATGTCTCCGGTGGCTCAAGCGTGGCTTGGTTGCTCGCGCTTGCGGCAGAACGGGGTGCGGTTATGGTGATGGGACTGGCGGAATCCGCTGGCGACCGCGTCTATAACACGGCGGTCGTCGTTGGGCCGGAGGGTCTTGTGGGAAAGTATCGCAAGCTGCACCTTTTCGACCGCGAGAAGGCGCTCTTCCATCCCGGTGATGACGGGTTGCAGACCTTCGATATTCGTGGGGTCAAAATCGGAATCATGATTTGCTTCGACTGGATTTTTCCTGAGGTGGCGCGCACCTTGGCTTTGCGCGGAGCTCAAATCCTCTGCCATCCATCCAATCTGGTGCTCCCGTATTGCCAAAAGGCGATGTTCGCCCGCTCTGTCGAGAACGGAGTTTTCACGATTACCGCCAATCGCGTCGGAGTGGAAGAACGAGTCGGCAGGCGATTTGTTTTCAGTGGCAACAGTCAAATTCTGAATCCGAGGGGCGAGTCACTCGCGCAAGCGGGAAGCGAAACGATTGAAGCGAAGGTCGTAGACATCGAGCCCGAAGCGGCACTGAACAAAGAGATCACTTCAGCCAATCACTTATTCCGCGACCGCCGCCCGACATTCTATGGATTAGAATGAGGTGAGAGAAGGGAAGCAGGAGAAGTTCTTAGCGCATATCAAATAACTGAGGGTATAGTGCCGCCGCGACGCGCGTCCCGCGCGCCCGACAAAACCACTCTGAAGCGGGGCAGGCGAGACGCCTGCCGCCTCGATTATTGCTGAGCAGTCGAGGGTTTCGGAGCTATGGCCCGAGAATCGTGTATTGCATGAGGACTTGCTCCGACAGCAGGCCCGTCACGCCAAAGGTGCGCTCCCGAAGGATTCCGACACCGAGTTCGATATAAGTATCAACGGTTTCTCCTGAATCAAGAAATCGTCGGTAGCCGTAACTCTGCTGGAAGTCTCCGGCAGGAACTTGAACCGTGTCCTTCGCGGAAAATACGCTGACGCAATCTCCGTCTACGAAGTAATGGTCTCCTTCGACGGCTGGGTACCTCCACATGAGCCGCACGACGCTCGATTCCTGCTCACGGTAAAAGACTCCCAAACCCTCTTCATTGCGCATCAAGGTTGTCGTATCCACTCTGTAGGTGGCGCCATTTAGTTCTTCTATGAGGAACCATGGGAGGCTGCCGAAGAGGTCAACCCGCAGGACCAGCATGCGGAGGTCGTAATCCCTACTACCTTCGTGAACCCTATAGTCCCACAGATTGTCTTGCACCAGGGGAATCAGTCCCGCAGAACTGTAGCCATAGTAGGCGGATGCTTCGTTGCTCCCCTCAGAAATCCCTACAACATTGCCTGCATACACTCGGTACTGATACCGATGATTCTCGATGACGGTTCGATCAATGTAGCTGGTCGTGTTCGCACGAATCGAGTCCACCCTCTTATAAGACGAACTGTCATCGCTGCGGTCGATCAAGAAGAACACCTCGTAATATGAATTGTCTTGCCATGTGAGTTGAATTCCGTTTCCCACAATGACCTCGGTGGCAAGGTGAGACGGAGGATCCGGGGCGGCGTAGGGCCAAGTTCTTATCGTATCGTCAGACGACCAACGGGTACTCATCGGTCCCAGGGCTCCCACTCGATAGTAATAGAGGATTTCGGGGGTCAGGTCATTGTCGTTGTAGACTGTGTCATTGGCCTCTGTTGTTGCGATGGTAACGAAGGTATCCGTCACCGTGTGTCTTTGAACGACAAAACCGAGTTCGTCGTCGGAAACATCGGTCCAAGCCAATTTGATTCGGTCATGGGCGAGAGCCTGCGCGGTCAGATTCTGCGGTGCCAATGGAATGGTTGTGGTCGAAATGATCACGCTTTCGGAAAAATCCGATTCCCCAACGCCGTTGAACGCTGAAACCTGAAAGCGATATTCTGTTCCGGGCCAGAGACCCGCGGCGAGATACTGTGTGGAATCGGCCGCTGTTGTTGCCTTCAGGGTCCACTGGGTACCGCCCCACTCGTACACGCGAAATCCGTCTTCATTATTGGCATTGTCATGCCAGGTGAGCAGGACGGTCGTCGTGTCGAAGGCTTGTGCGCTAAGCTCGCTGGGTGCGGCCGGGCGCGTCGGTCCTTCCGGGCCCGTGGACTTCTCGCTGCACGAAATGAGAAGGCCGAAGGCGGCAACGACCGCAAGCAGAAGGAATGTCCATTTGAGTCTTAACACGGATTCCTCAAGAGCTTAGACAGGATTCGCCGATTTCTAAGAACAGCCTTTCCCCTAAAATATACTTGTCAACCGGCCCAAAGTCAAACGCCAGACTCATTTCAACAACACCATCTTCTTCGCTTCAAGCACGTCTCCGGTCCCAAGTCTGTAGAAGTAGATTCCGGAGGGCAGGTTTGAACCATCGAAGAGAAC